>JAIXOY010000287.1 GCA_027486525.1 Pseudomonadota bacterium | reverse complement strand
GGTAGACAAGCTTACTGTCTGGGCGCGCGTGTGCTCTCCTCAAGAGGAGAGTGCGGCATGATGAAAATTCTTTGGCACTCCGGTGAGATGTCACCTAAGTTACAAGCTTTTTTTCAAGAGCATGAAGCGGAGCTGATTAAGGCAGAGCAGTTTGAGATGGGTTCCGAGCTGACGCATGTATTAGTGAGCGGCGATCAAGACTTTCCTTTGATCGGGAAGATGTTCGACACCGTGACGAATGACGTTTCCCTGGTGGCCCTCTCCGAAGTCAAAGAACTCGCGAGTTTTGTGGCGAACAACGGTCGCTTCGTCATTGATCAAAACTGGCTCGTCACTCCCATGGGGCAGGTGAATCTGGAGAAGTTCTTCTTAGGGCGTGCCAGCGTGCACCTCGACGAGAACTTTCCGTCCGTCAAAGAAGGGGCGAGCTTTAAAATCACGAATCACCTCCGTGTCGGGCTCGAGCTTGATCGCTTAAGTGCCTTTGTCCACGCTCGCGACGGCGCCGTTGTGAACGTCCGAACTTTCGTGGATCACGCCCTTTATTATTTGGTGTATCTCAAGCAGGCCGGCGTTGGTGGTTTGCCCATCGAAGTAGACTACGGCCATACCGGACAGGACTTGGTGGTGCAGATCCATCTTTCTGTTCGTAACTATGTGGCGGAGTATCTCCTGGATAGTTTCGGCCAGCCCACAGGCCAAGACCCGCTTCGCTATCTTCTTTCGGTGTGTGCTCACAGCGCAGACTTCATGGAAATTCAATACATTCAAAATGCCTCGAAACTCGTGATCTCCGGCCTGTGGCAAGACCGTAAAGGAAACCGCACGTTGAGTTTTGGTGGGATTCTGTTGAATCGGGTCTTGAGCAGCAAGCAGATAGAGCGCCAGATTGACCAAGAGATGAAACGTTTGGCGACTGAAACGCCCGCGCTGGAAGCGGAGCTCTCTCAGCAGCTGAACGACAAACTGCTCCCGGATCAGTTGCAGCCGTTAGCCGACGAAGAACTAGCTCAAACCTTCAAAGCCGATGGGCCGGAAGACGAATTCGTCCAGGTCATTTCTGGAGGAGAGCAAGAAGAAGAGCATGCCCAGCTTGTGAAAGGCAGCGCTGCAGAAGCGGAGCACGTACAAAAAATTTCCGGCTCACCAGCTGACGAGAAAGGGAAGCAAGTCATCAAAGGTGATAAGCCGAAAGGCGATGACTTCGTTACGCGGATTGGCCAAGGAGACGCAGAGACTAAGGCCGGTAGTTGGACAGTCAAGGCAGGCGAAGCGAGTGCGGGCAACAGCAAAGCCTCGGGCCGGATGCAGGTGACTTCCTTGGGTGGAGTAGACCCTGCAGTCGACGAAGTCGTAGACACGAAGCAATCCGTCAAAGAGAACAAGGTCGATAACTGGACTGTTAAAGCTAGCGAAGCTGCCACCGGAACGAGCAAGGGTTCAGGCCGGATGCAGGTGACTTCCTTGGGTGGAACCAGCGCTGGAAGTGGCGAAGGTCTGGACGCGAAACAATCCGTTTTGATGGTTCGCATGCGTTCCTTAGAGAGTGAAAACGTTAAGACCAAGGCTCAGCTTGAGACGGCGCAGTCAGAGATTCGCATTCTGAAAGAAACCCGTGATCAAATGGCGATGATCGATCGCAAGGCCAGGGAATCAGCATCACTGGCCCCCACCGTGACGGCTGAAGATGTCATGAGTCTCGAGCAGAAGATGCAGATGATGCAGAGTCTTGCGAGTGGGCAGAATGATCCAGGTGCAGCAGAGAAGATGCGCAAAGCACTTGAGCGTGAACAAAAGATGATCCAGGCCGCTCGGCAATCGGAGACGGAAGTTCGTAAAGCGAAGCTGGAGATGCAGCAAAAAGAAGCCTACTTTACCCAAGAGATCGAGAAGGCCAATCGTGCCATCAAGACCCGTGATGTGGTCGTGCAGAAGGCAAAAGACGGGTTGGCGATCATCGTTGCAAAAAAAGACAGGGAGATCGGTGAACTCAAGACGAAGATGACGGCGCTGCTAGCTTCGCAGGGAGTTGCCCAACAGGCCGGAGGAGCGCAGAAGATTAAAGACCTCGAGCAAGAGAAGCAGTCGTTGAGTCGTCTCGTTGACGTCTATAAAAATAAGATTGCTTCCATGGCCACGAACCTTGAAAAACACGCGTCGGGGACAAATCCAAAGAAAGACGAGGATGTTCGTAAGATCACGATGGAAAAGCAGCGTGCAGAAGTGGCGTTGCAAACGTTGCAGAAAGAGCATGCCAAGCAGAAGAGTAAGTCTGAGTTGGATCAATCGGAGCTTCAGCGCTTAAGAAGTGAGAAGGCAAAAGTCGAAGAATCCTTACGTCAGGCCGTTTCCAATGCGGGCCCAACAAATTCTGCCACGATCGCTCGTGCAGAAGCACAAACGCTCAAGATTCGGGAGCTCCAGCAGGAAGTGGCTCAGCAGACTCTCAAGCTAGGGCGCGCCGATGCACAAACGAAAGAGTTAGAGCAGAAAGTCTTAGAACTGACTACGAGCCTGGCGAAAGCGCCGAGTTCGCAGCCTGATGGCACAATCAAGAGCAAGTTGGCTCAAATGGAAGCTTCCGTGAAGAAGCTCTCTATGGATTTTGCTGCTGCGACTAATCAATTAGGTGAG
>JAIXOY010000113.1 GCA_027486525.1 Pseudomonadota bacterium | reverse complement strand
CTTCCGATCTGAGTGTCCCCCCGTGGGCCAACACAAATTTCCCGGTCTGATCGGCGATGGCTCCGGTGAACGAACCTTTTTTGTGTCCGAACAAAGTGCTCTCGATCAGATTCTCCGGAATCGCGCCGCAGTTGACGGCGACGAAACTTCCCTTCTGACCAGGTCCGTGAGCATGAAGCCACTTGGCGAGCACTTCTTTACCCACACCCGTTTCGCCTTGGATCAGGAGACTCAGGTCAGACGGCGCCACTCGACGAGCGAGTGCCATCATGTCTTGCAGTGATTTCGATTGGGTCAGAAACGGCGAATCGTCTTGTGAGTTCTTTTCAAGCCGCGCGAGTTTCGTTTCTAAGCGCTTTTCTCGTACCCAACTCGCCACGTACTGGGCGACGTAGGGGGCGAGCAGCGCAACTCCGCTGTCGTTCATCGTTTGAACGTCACGAGGAAAGGGAGATCCAGCGACGATGGCACCGACCACTTCACCTTGCCAGGTGAGAGGCCAGGCGGCCACGGCAAGAAAGCCCGTACCGACGAGACTCATGTTTTTCTCAAAACGACTGCCAATCAAGTTCGGCACGACGACCGGATTTTTACCACGGAGAGTTTCTTGCAGCAGAGATTCACTCAACCACGGCGCACTCGGATCTGTTCCTTGGTGCGTGAGGACCTCAAAGCTCTCACCGGCGTTCTTGCCGATGATCAAGCCGCGATCGAAGCCGGTGAGCTGCAAGACATGAGTCAACACCGTCGCCGCGAGGGTCTTATCGTCAGGGGCCTGGGTGATGTCAGCAATCGCTGTGCTGAGATCAACGGTCTTTTGTGTGCCGACGGTTTTTTCAACGACCGGAAGAGGCATGATCCAAAGATCTTCGATCTGAAACCTCTCGAGCTGGCGAAGCTCACGAGGTGTGCGTTCTTTCCCCTTGAGCGGCACGATGGAGAGCGCCCCTGAGGCGGTCGGAGAGACCACGAGGTAGTCGTCATCTTTCGTTAGACTGGCCAAGCGTTGACCTGAACCTTTACGGCCACCGATGGCAAGTAATCCTGAGACGGTGACGACGATATTCTCTTGAGGTGTAACGATGAGGATGTTCATGGGGCCTCTCCGATACGCACCACGCTGACATCATTCTCTTTTACGTGCACCTCACCTTCAATAGGGGAGTAACCCTCACGAAGCATGCGGAGTCTGTGCGTTCCCGGGGCCACACGCCAACGACCCAGCGAACTCTTCGGTACTTCAGTTCCATCGACAACGATTTTAATGTCATCTGGAACTTCGAAGCGGATGAAGCCCATGGGAATAATTTTTTTGGCGACGGGCTTTTCAACGACAGGTTTTACGACTGCAACCGGTGCGACCACGGGAGGAGTGATGACCGCAGGAGCTGTCGTTGGTGTAGGTGCTGGAGTTTCAGTCCGCTCTGGCCACAGAACATAGGTCGTCGCGCCGATGAGTAAGAGAAGAAGCAAAACAATAAGACCACGCCGAGATTTCTTTTCTACTGGTGCTTGGGTCAGAGTTCCCATGAGAACGGGAAGGGCCTCGCTATCCGGAAACAGCGTGCGCAAAGCATTGAGTGCCGGAATCCGCTGAGCATTGGTCGTCGCAGTCTCACATTCTTTTACGAGTGACTGATGCTTGAGGCTCAAAGCTTCACTGAGTGCGAGAGATGACAAAGGTGTCACCACGAGGAGGGGAGCAAGTTTGATGAGACCGCTCTCCAAAAGTTCCTGCATCAGCTCGGCCTGGATATGCCACGCACTCGCCGGACGAGACTGCGGATCCTTCTCAAGACAGCTCAACAAGAGAGCGTTCATGCGGTTCGAGAGCTGCGGAGTTTTTTGTTGCGGAGGAACGATGTTGTTCTCGCCGATCTGCTTGATGATCCCCTGCGGAGATTCGGCGTCGTAGGGAAGTGCTCCCGTCAGCAGCTGATAAGCGATCACCCCGAATGAATAAATGTCCGAGCGCGCCGAGGCGTCTTCAAGGCGAAGGACTTCGGGTGGCATGAAGGCGAGCGAGCCCAGCAAAACGCCAGAGCGCGTGATGGTCGCGCGGGTGAGTGTGCGTGCTAATCCGAAGTCCGTCAGCTTCACGACGCCAACGTCAGCGACTAAGACGTTCTCTGGCTTGAGGTCACGGTGAATGATGCCTTGGGTGTGAGCCGCAGCGAGGGCCTGGGCAATTTGCGCCAGGATCCACAGCCGAGGCTCGAGGAGTTGCGTCGGATGGTTCTGTTGCCACTCCGGCAACGACACGCCATCCACCATTTCAAGTTCGAGGCCCCAGGTATCGCCGTCTTGAAAAACACCTTTAAGGGCCACGATGTTGGGATGCAAGAGACCTTCGAGGGTCTCGGCTTCGAGTTCTAGGCGACGGCGCATGTCCGGGTCGTGGGCGATGATGGGATTGAAGCGTTTGAGGGCGACCTTATGACCGTTATCTAAACGTGTGGCCGCCAGCACTTCGCTGGTCGCACCTACGCCAATTCGCCGATGGATCTGGTACCCATTGATTTCCATGCTGGGGTCATATGACAGAACTGTCACATTGCAAAGAGGGGGGTAAAACTTACAGCAGGTTAGCTCTTTCTTTTTACCCCAGACCGCTTATAATCAGGTCATGTCATTTGAAAAACGCGATATGTTCATCATCGGAGTGGGAATCGTCCTCTCCATTCTTTTCTTCGGCCTCACCATCTACTTCCGTAGTGGGGCGTTCTAGGGTCGGTAACTTCTTCATTGTTTTTCCAGTGCAGCGCACTTCTCATTTCTTCTTGGCCCGAGGTTTTTCTAAACTCAGCTAAATTGTCTCCATCAGAACCCCATCAACGGAGACCAACATGAAATACCTCATCGCTCTTATGCTTCTTATCACATCGGCCACGAGTTTCGCGGCACCGCTTGAGGAGTACTATCGTGCTTACTCGCCGGCACATCTACGCAGCCATCCGACGCAACAGGTGACCAAGGTCATCTTGACGATCGTTGGAACAAGCAGTGATTTTAAAGAAGCCCATCTAGGGATCACGCTTCGCGGAAGCAGCAAGACCTACTTCGTGAGCAGTACTTGTGTCCGTAAAGCGAAGGATCTTCTGTGCACTGACTACGGTGGTGAGACCACGACGTTCAAGGTCACGAAGAAAAACGGCAAAGCTGTCGTTCGGATCGTCGCAGATACGACCTTCTACCTCAGCGAGACTGAGCGCGAAGTGAAGCTCTCTGCTGGAACGGAAGACAGTGTGTTTTCACTAAATATTGTAAAATTGTAGCTTGCGTCGCCGGGTGGAGGACATCTCCACCCGGCGAGGGCGCTAGTTCTGAAGTTTCAAATCGCTACAAGAAAGAGAACCCGATTCTGTCGAAACGTACCTCTCCCCACTTAGTGCCGCCGCTTTCTTCGCACGGTAGATTTCTAGACACCGGCGTCGCTCATCTCTTGGCTTGTTCTCGCACACCAATCGCGTGACCTCGTAGTAGGCGTAGGACCTGTCGATGGGTTCGCGTGTTTCGGAAGTGTACGCCATGGTGACCGCGGTCGGCTCCGTGAGACTCCCCGTCAGATTCATCTTCACCTGATCCGCGCCGCCAAGGTCGTCGTGGGTCTCGTAGTCCGTGCTGCTCTCGATGCTGGTTTTCTTCGCGCGAACACTCAGCACCTTGAAGTAGTTCGGGGCGCTCCGTGACCACGGATCTCGCGCGTCTTTCTTCTTATACTTGGTGGTGTACACGCGCTTACTCAGCTTGACCGTCTCCTCGCCGTCGAAGGCGAAGAAATCGTACACCCGCCCTTTCTGGGGATGGTCGTGGATTCGCAGCTGGCAGGCACTGTAGTTCGCCAGATCGCCGGGGACGCCGACGTAGGTCACGTCGAGGGCGAAGGCCGACTGTGCGAGGACGAATGTAGCAAGCAAAAGTGGCTTCAGCATGGGGAGTTCCTTTTGACGATTACAGGTTTGTACCATCAGGGATCTGCAATTGCGGTACCACCAGCGCTTGGCCCTCTGTTTGCAAAATAATCACGTAACATGAAGACTCTACTTCTCTCATTTCTCTGTTTACTACCGTTCTCCGGGATCGGCGCTGAGCTTTCCATAGCTTACGATCTGGGCAACCCTTCCGAGCACCTGTTCTCAACCAAGTCAGTTGTCGAAGTTTTAGGCAAGTTGCGTGGCTCGGGCGTCCTCGTTCTGCTTGATGAGAGACCCGTCATTATAACCAATAGTCATAATCTGAAGGGCACGCGGTCGGCGAAGGTCACGCTGCGTCCCCAGACCGTGAGGCTGGTAGAAAAAGAACCTCGCGCCGAGCACAACGTCGAAGTCGGCTTGAGTGTCGAAGCGTTCGTGTTGCACGATTACCCGCTGACGGATTTCGCCATCCTGGGTTTTCCCTTGGCCACTGATCCGCACCTCACGTTCGCCATTCGTGAACTCGCCGACCGCAACGGAAAATTTTGCATCAAAGACCCGCTTTGCACTCCGGGCTGGAAAGCGAACACCCAAAGACCTGTCCTGGATGTTGCGAACGAAAGCTACATCACGGCGGTGATCGACGCAGCTCCCGCTCGCCTCGAACTCATCTATCCTTTTAATCCCAAGTACACCGCGGCCGGAATTTTCGTGCCGGTGTATGGTCGCCCGGGTGTCAGCGGCGGCGGATTCTACGATAACGAAATTCTCCAGGGCCTCGTGACCAAGGTGAGCTTGAGTGGAGAGCCGATCGTCATCGCGACGGAGCTGAAGAAGATCGGCGAGGTGTTAAAAGCCGCCGATGAAGGTGTCGACAGCGCCGTCTGGCAGGGGAGTTCTTTGGTGATCCATCACCGGAGTGATGAGATCATTTTGCGGTCGTCGAATCTTGGCGGTGGAGAAACCGGCCATGGTGGTGGTGAAACTGGCCACGGCGGCGGAGAGACCGGCCACGGCGGTGGTGAAACTGGCCACGGCGGCGAAGGCCCGAACGGAGATTTCTGGCAGTTCCAGTTCACCGATTTTTTTTTTCTTCGAATTTTAAAAACCTGGAATCCGTTTAAGTCTCGTTCGGGGTCATTCTCCCTCAATGGTGCATTAGTTTCCTTCATCGAGACGCAGGGGCGCCACCAGCTTCCGCAGATCGACCAGTACCTGAAAAATGTGCGCCAGAATATCCCGCAAAGGATCCACGAGGCCGGGAAGAAGAGCTCGCAGCTCCTCAACCGACTCCGGATTCAGAAAGATGAAAGCATCGTGTTCGGCCGCGTCTACCAGTACGACAAGCTGAGCGATCGCTACGTGCTGCTCAAAACAAACCAACCGACTCCGCTCTTCGAAGGAGCCCAACTCCTCAAAGGTGAGGGGGGGCGTCCGCTGACCAGTCGCTCTCGCCAAGGTCAGCTCGTGGACGTGTGCTTCCGTGACGACGTGAAGGGCGAGCCTTTGTGCTTGAGTATCCCCCTTGATCGCAAGACCAGCGCCGTCGTACGTGCGGGCAAAACAACCCGCCTCAAGTCCCTCGCCAGCTACGGCGCGACGGTGAGCTACGCCAACCGCGGCAAGACGATAAAACTCGCGCTGATCTACGACGCCGACGACCTCACGCGCCTGGAGAAGATCTACCTGCAAACGGAAAACTATCTCGTCGAACTTTGGGGAGTCCCTAGATGAAACCATCTTCCGAATACCAGTCTCTCTACCAGCACCACCAAGGCGCCTCCGTCGACTCCCTCGTGGCCTACAAGGCCTGCGTCGCCGTGGCAAACCATGGCCTCACGCTGCCCGATGAAGAGCTTCTTGCCCCCATCTACCGGGACTTGATTTCTGTCCGTCGTCTCATCTTCTCTAAGGGCCTCGCCGAGGCCGAAGTAAAACTGCGGTCTTTGCAAACTGACGATGGGTTTCTTCAAGGCGACATCGATTTTCTCCTGGGCCAGATCTACCACAAGCGCGGAGACCAGCCGACGGCTGCCTTCCTCATGCAAAGTGCCGCCCGCCACTACGGCGCGAGCGGTGACAGTCATCGTGAGCTTCGCGCGCGCGTGAACGGCGCCATCTGCGTGTCAACGCTGGCGAGCACACTCTTCGGCGATCTCTACTCCTGTGAGCAAGAAGCCCGTCGTCAAAACTACTTCGACATCGTCGGCAACATCTGTCGCGTGCGCGCCACCGAGCTCCTCGTCGCGGGCCGCTTGCAAGAGACGCTGGCGCAGGCGCTCGAAGCCGCGCACTTCTACCAGCTCGACGGCTACCAAGACGATCACAGCGTCGCCATCTTCATCGGTGCCATCGCGTTGATGCTCCAGGGAGACGTGGCGCGGGCCCAGGAGCTGCGCGGCCAGGCACTGGCCACCGAAGGGAAGAGCGAGATCTACAAGCAGGCCTACGACCAATTGCTCTGCGGGAAGCTGCCGAAGACCCACGAGGGCCATCCGCTGAACGCCGTGAACTGGAAGAAGCTCATGATCAAGGCCGAGTCCGTGCCCGGCAAGATCATCGCGCGGCTGCGCCGGGGCCCGTGCGCGAAGAACGAACTCATCGACTCCGTCTGGGGACAAGACGCGCTCTCGGATTCGTACCGCAGCCGGCTCCACACCGCGATCAACTACCTCCGCCAGGAGAAGTCCATCTCGGTGGTCTTCGACGGAGAATTCTACAGCCTCGGCTAGGTTCTTTTTACCTGGTCAGCGCTGTTCTAAGAACATCTCACACCCCGCGATTCTCTCGACTGCCGTAACCTCTGGGAGTTAACAACTCATCCAAAGGATCCTACGCATGAAAACCTTCCTTGTGATCTGTGGCCTCTCTTTCGGTACCTACGCTTCTGCCGCCAACTTGCTCTATTCCAACGGCCCCGTCGAAGGCATGGCGCTCGCCAAAGACCCGAGCTATCTCATCTACAGTGACGTCTGCTTCGTCGACAGCGGCACCAGTGCCCAGAGAAGCCTGCAGAAGATTCTCTTGAAGAACCTGCAGATGTCGAGTCCCTTCGCGCGCTACAACGCCGCGAAGGACGTCATCAACTACGGCTTCGTCGACACGATGTGCGTCGATGATGGGCGCACCTACGGCGAGTGCCGGGAACTGCGGAAGGCGAAGCGCTGTCGCTAGCCGGGAGCCGTCGATGTCAAACCAGGATTTCTTGGAGTTACTGCGGCAGAGGTTTCGGGAAAAAAAACGACGGAACAAGTCGTACTCCCTGCGTGCGTTTGCCGTGTACCTCAAGGTCGACCAGTCGACGCTGAGTAAAGTGTTTCGGGGAGAAAAGAACTTTTCTCCCCTGACCAACAAGCGCATTCTCTCGCTGCTGCTCGACGACCCTTCGACGGTCAGAAAAAATAACGCCGAGTTGGATCGCTCCTCCCTATCGTCGATCGACATCTGGAGCGAAGTCGTCATCCTCGAGTTCGTGAAACTCCGGGGCCCGAGCTGCGCGGTGAAGGATCTGTACGCATCTCTCGTGCTTCCCGCGGCCACCGTGGAAGATTCGCTCCAACGCCTCGTCCAGTTTGGCGTGCTCGAGCTCAGAGACGACAGCGTCCACCTCATCTCGGAAGTCCATCCCCTGGGAGACCAGCTCTCCTCGGTGCTCATGGATCAAAAACTTTTGACGTCGCTGCTGCGACATAATCTGCTGGCGGTAAAAACCCAGGCCAAGTCGCGGCACGCGCTCGGGGCGGTGACCCTCGCCATCAGCGCCGATCAGCTCGAGGGGTTTCGCCAGAAAATAAAAGAGACCGTCGAGGCGTTTATTGAGTCACCCATGGACGTCGCTGAAGCGAAGGAAGTTTACCAGATCACCCTTTCCCTGTTTCCGTTGACGAAGCCGTAGGCTACTGCGCATGGGCCGATGATGTGCCCGTGCTATTTTGATAGCTCGGAGACAGGTTGTCTTTGTGAGATACACCTCTGTCAGAGTTATCACCGCCCAAGATCGTGATGTTTTCACAATCACGCGGGTCTTGCTGGATGGTGGGGTTATACCCCACCCAAGAGACGCGCAGAGTGCCGTCTGCATTGACGGCAGTCACGGTGCCTTCGATACCGTCGCCCTCGCAGATGAGCTTGGAGTTTTTCTTGAACCCATAGACCACTTTCCCAGGGATGGGGGTGATGTTTTCACAATCACGCGGGTCTTGCTG
>JAIXOY010000142.1 GCA_027486525.1 Pseudomonadota bacterium | reverse complement strand
TGACTACATTCAGTTCATGATCAAAGCGGCGATGGAGAAATGCCCGGATGAACTCGCGCTTCTTTCACAGAAAAATGATCCGGCCTTGCTCGAGACTCTCGCGCATGTGGCTTCCTCACCGTTTGCACGTGTGACGTACACCGAGGCCGTAGAGATTTTGCAGAAGGCCCAGGCGGGCGGTCATAAGTTTGAATTCGCGGCACCTGAGTGGGGTGGCGATCTCGCCACCGAGCATGAACGCTACCTTTGCGAGATTCACCACAAGAAGCCGACCATCGTGACGGATTACCCGAAGGGCATCAAGGCCTTCTACATGAAGCAGAACGCCGACGGCAAAACCGTGCGCTGCATGGATATTTTGGTGCCAGGTGTGGGTGAAATCATCGGCGGCAGTCAGCGTGAAGACGATCACGGCAAACTCGAAACCCGCATGAAAGAGATGCATCTCAAGCCGGAAGACTACTGGTGGTACATGGATTTGCGTCGTTTTGGCAGTGTGCCACACGCGGGATTCGGTTTGGGCTTCGAGCGCGCGGTGATGTACATCACTGGAATGACGAATATCAGAGACGTCATCCCTTTCCCAAGAACACCGAGAAACGCTGAGTTTTAGAAGACTTAGCGCAGAGTAAGGTTTTTTGAGTAGAACAGTCGGGATATGTTTCCTAGTCTGACCTTCCTCTATAAAAGGAAGTTTTATGAAGCATATCAGCATTGTTTTGATGATTTCGTTGTTCGCCATCAGCTGCGGAAAAAATTCCAGCGGCGGCAGCGATGGTCCTCAGGGCTTCAGAAATCCCGTTGTTTCTGAAGACGGCGCGAAAGTCGAACTCTTTAAGATGATCAACAAGCACCGCCAGGCCGGCCGTTCACGCACTCTTTTTCGTTCGGTCGTCATGGATAATGAAGCCGACCTCCACGCCCAGGACATGGCCGATGGCCGGATTCCCTACGGTCACTTCGGTGTGCAAGAGCGCTGCATGCGTGCCCGTCGCAATACGGGCGGTGGCAATGACTGCGCCGAACTCGTGGCACGTGATCAATTCAATGCCCAGGCCGCGTTCAACAGCTGGATGACGAGCAACCGGTTCCGCGCGATGCTCCTCGACCCTCGTTTCAACGCGATTGGCGTCGGCGTTTCGAGTGATCGTTCTGGCCGCGTCTACTGGTCTGTTCTATTCTTGCAGCAGTGAGCTGGCGAAAAATACCCAAACATCTTCTCTTCAAAGCGATCAATGTCTGGCCTCCATTCCTGGGGGCCGGCATTCGCCTGACGAAACTCGCCCCGGACTTCAAGCACGTCCGGGTCGAAATGCCGCTGACAAGACTCAACACCAACTACGTCGGCGTTCACTTCGGCGGATCGCTTTATAGCATGACCGATCCCTGGTACATGCTGATGCTCATTGAGATTTTGGGTCGCGACTATGTCGTCTGGGACAAGGCCGCCAGTATCCGTTTTCGTAAACCCGGTAAGGGCCGTGTGCACGCCGAGTTTTTCATCACAGATGAATTGGTTGAATCCATCAAGGCCGACGTCTTGGCCCACGGAAAAACGGAGCGCAGCTTGCCCGTTGAGATCAAAAATAGCGAGGGCACGACCGTCGCCGAAGTTGAAAAGACAGTGTGGATATCCCGACGCAAATCGTAGGGTAAGAACCTGCTAACCCCCCGCCCGGATCTTCCGATAAGCCCACGATGGCGAAGCTCTTGTCTATCCTGGGTCTCATTTTTAGTGTGCACGCGCATGCCCAGCTTTGCTTTGGCGAGGCGAAGTGTGCTTCGCAGCTGGTGAGGGTTGAGGTCGCCAGTGATGTGCTTTCGAGCCAGACCAGCAACGCTTCACTTCCGTTTCTCCTTCCGCTGTTAGAGAGCGCAGTGGATTCGACATTTTTCAACGACATCGTTCAGCGTCCCTACGAGCTGCTGCCACTGGGGATGCCGCACGCCCGTGAGGTTTGCGTGCGCGAGAAGGCCGAAGGCGATCCGCTGTACGCCGATCTTAACTGTGAAGCTCAAGGATTGTGTGCGGATACAAATCTCAATCCGCAAGTGCGGGAGCAAATGTGCTTCAAACTTCCCTGCGACATCCTGGAAGGGAATCAGCAAGTCGGTAAGTGCGGGGGGGTCGAGTCGATCTACCCGACGGGTATCTCATTCCCTGCACCCTTGCAGATTCAGAAACTCACCACCACGCCGAAGTCGGTCACCATTGAGAGTGAACGCCTGAAGATGTGTTTCATGATCAACGAACTTTCCTTGACCATGGCGACCTCGATTCAGCTGGACACGGCGGCGACGCAGCTGAGTGATCGCAGCCTCACGATCAGTAACATCAATCCCACGCTCGATAGTCCACGGGAAGTGTGCTTGAGCGCGAAGGTGAACTTTGCGGGGACGCAGCCACTGGAGGATGTTCGTCTAGAAGTGCAAGACGGCGTCATCTTCACCGATAACATGCTCCGGGACATAGCGGGCCAAGTTAGCGTGGAAGGTCTGGGCGGCTATGCTGCAAGCGATATCCAAGCGATTCAAGGTGAAGTGTTGCCGGTGCTCTTTCAGCCGATGCGCACCTCGATTGAAGAAGCGCTGAAGAAGAGTCTCTCCGATGTGCTCGCTCTGCAAGTAAGCACGAGCGTCGAGCAACTGAGGAGTCGGACCGGCGAAGGCCGCTCACTGCGCGTAGATGCGGCGTCGATCATGAGTGAGATGAGTCTCGCCAATGTGCGGGCCCTGGATCCGGTGGCGGTCCTGGAGTGTGCGCTCATCCAAAAGATGGGCCAGCGTATTCCGGCAGATCACAGTTGCATCGGGCTGGAGAATCCGAACCTCTCCGGTGGCCTGGTCACACCAGACACAGAGCTCAACTACTTCTTTTCAGAGAGTGATTTGAAATATGAGATCTTTCGAATTGGTGACAGCACCACGAATGTGACCTCGGAAGGTATCCGCCAGCGTCTGGTGCGGATCAGAGACCAGCTCAAGACGATCCCCGGCTCAGACTGGGATGTTGATGACGTGGAAGAACTAATCAACGCCATCACGGAGGCGCAGACCGCTGCGAATCTGCCGCGCTTTGTGGAGCTGCAAGCGAATCTTGGAAACGCCATGACCGGCGTGGGACTCTCGCTGCCGGATCTGTGTGATGCCAATTCTCCTTCGGCCCACGAAGGCCGCTCGATTCCCAATTGCCCGATTCAGGTCTACACCGACCTCAATGACATGAACGCTCTACTGCGGAAAATGTGGGAGAACGGACAGATGTGTGAGTCGGGGCGTGGTCCTTTTGTGCCAGAGCGCAACAGCGCGGGGCAGCCGGTGTACTACTCCAGTGGCATGGCGAAGGGCACGGGCTGTTACATCAACATGTCCGGGCTTGGCTGCTACATGAAAGAGCCGCCGCAGCTCCGGTACATCACCGCCACGAAACGTTACGCGACGTCGGTGAAGGTTCAAAGCTGCTTTCATAACGGCTTCTTCGGCATTGGAAAATTCGGCGGCGATTTGAACATCAATCTTGATTTCAAGGCCAAGGCCTGCCACAACGGTGACTTCTGCGTGGACTCGCCGAACGTGGATTGGAATGTCGTGCCGGGCACAGAACGGTTCGCGCTACAAAACGGTGCATCCTTCAATGGCACAGTCATGGGCGCCCTCAATAGTGGTATCACCCAAGGCCTCGGACAGACCATTCGTCTTCCGCTCGCTTCGGCTACGGGTGTGCTGGGAGATGTTCCGCTGAAATCAGAAGGCCGCGTCGATACAGGCGCCGGTTTCTTCGGCGCCTGCCTCAAGCCTGATCTTAACTAGGTTTTTTATCGACGAGCGCTGCGATCACGAGATCACCGCTGACGTTCAAAGTCGTGCGGCACATATCTAAGAAGCGATCCACACCGAGAATCAACGCAATCCCTTCGGCCGGAATCCCCACCGAGTTCATGATGATCATGATGAGGGGCAGAGAGCCGCCGGGGACGCCCGCGGTGCCGATGCCGGCGATGATACACATCAAGACGACCTGCAACTGCTGGCCCATGGAGAGATCGACTTGGAACACTTGCGCCAAGAAGAGCACGGTGACACCTTCGAAGAGTGCCGTTCCGTTTTGGTTAGCGGTTGCTCCGACAGTGAGCACGAAGCGTGAGATGGAAGGAGTTAAGCCAAGTTTGGTTTCCGCGACTTCGATGGACTTCGGAAGCGTGGCGTTCGATGAGCTGGTCGAGAACGCGTACAAGTAAACATCTTGGCACTTCTTGAAGAAGTCCCAGGGATTGCGTTTGGCGAACACTTTCAAGAGGATCGAGTAGACCACGAACTGCTGAATCAACAAACCGACAACCACTGTGGCGGCGAAGTAGATCAAAGATTCAAAAATCGAGAGACCGAACTTAAAGGCCGTCTGGAAGACGATAGCGAAAACGGCGTAGGGCGCGAGCTTCATGGCGACTTCAACGATTTTGAGTGAGGCCTGGAAAATCTCGTCGAAGATTCCCATGATCAAGAGGGGATGATCGCCCTCGCGGCCTTTGCGGTACAAGTGGAACGCAAAACCGAAGAACAGAGCACAGAACATGAGCGCGAGCATTTCCCCGTCAAGAGCGCGAACAGCAGCATCCAGTGGATTCTTCGGAATCACTTCCACCATGGCTTGTGCAAAACTCTTGGCGTTGCCGGCGTTGGTACTGATGGTGTCGACGTTGGCCTTGGCGGTTTCGAACACCGAGCGATCGACGTTGAAGCCGTCACCGGGGCGAACGCTGTTCACCAAACCGATGCCGATGATCACGGACGCCGTGGAGGCGAGGACTGTGTAGAACAAGGTCATGCCGGCGACTCGACCCACACCGGAGTCTTTGGCGAGATCGTAGACACCCAAAACCAGCGCCGAGAACACCATGGGAACGACGATCATAAACAAGAGACGGAGGAAGATTTGTCCGACCGGATAAATCAAGTTTTGATTCATGGTCTGTAGCCAGCCGATATCTTGATAGCTGTGAGCGAAGGTGCCGGCCACAATGCCAAGACCGAGCCCTAGAAGTAACTTCCAGTGATTTTTCATGAGATATCCTCCGTGTATATTAATATGCTAACCCGCTTACCGATAAGATTCCATGCGTCTTTTCCTAATAATGATGGCTTTGGTTTTCTTTGGGTGCGGTAAAGAGAAGAGTGTCAGCGACGCGCGCAACCTCAACCCCTATGAGACAACGAAGAACTACTTCACATCATCTGCGAAGTTGGTGGTGGAAGTGGCCTACGAGTCCGGCCAAGAGCCGTACGCGGATGGCACCACGCTAACGATCGCTGGTGAAACGGTGGCGTTGTGGGAAGTGCTCGAGCGCAATCTGACGGCGCTCTTCGTGGGTCGCAGTGTGATTCCGACGATCACGGTTCCGAAGCAATTGGCGGCGATGAAAGAGCTGCCGGTGCAAGGCAAGGCGAGCTGGACGGCGGAAGATATCTTGAAACTAGGGGAGCAGCACCGCACAGGTCGCTCTTCTACGTCTGAGACTTACTTCTTCGTGGTTTTCCTGGGCGGTGTGTTCAACGACGGATCGGCCGATCGTCCGACGACGGTGGGCGTGTCCTTAGGTGGCACCACTGTGGTGGCCATTTTTAAAGACGTGGTTCGCCAGACGGGGATGGGTGCGGCGGGTTTCATTCCACGCTACGTGGAGCAGGCGACGCTCGTGCATGAGATCGGTCACGCGCTGGGACTGGTGGATAATGGTCTTCCCATGAAAGTGGCGCACAAAGATGCCGATGGCCACGGGGCCCACTGTAACAATCCGGACTGCGTGATGTATTGGTTGAACGAGGGTCGCACGGATCTGATCCAATTCGCCATTCGCATGAACGTGCTGGGCAACGTCGTCATGTACGACCAGAAATGCTTGGATGATGCGCGAAATTTCTAATCTGAAACAGATTCCATAACAAGTGAAGATCTTTCAAAACAACACTCGTTTCCACTGGTGGAAACGGTCTTATTTTTAAGAGCTTTTGGTAAAAAGGTTCCAGGTAGATTTCTACTTCCGCCGGCGGAAGTGAATCGCAAGAAAACTAAAGTTTCACCGCCGCTGCGAGTAAACTTCGCGTTATAGTACTACTTCGATTCTGAAATCTTTTTGAGCATCGAATTTGAAAGGCACTGCTTGAAGAGCTTAGACTCACGAATCGTCGCAAGCTGTTTCTCAGCAGAAACGTCATCGCCACTCTTGCGATAGCAGCTTGAAACTCGTAGCAGTCCCTGCGCAATGTGATCGATGTCTGGGCAGCGCCACTTATGGGTGTCTTTGTGGGCCTGTTTCCCAAGATTGGTATCTAGGCCCTTGTAAACTTTCGATCCGACGCTGCCCACGCACTCTGCGGAGATCTGCATATTCGAGGAGCCCTGGCCATAAGCAGCTCCCTCAAGAAGCAAAACCGGCGAACACACGGCGAGGGTGACGATCGTTCCGCCGGCGTAGGTGACGACTACGTCGGTTGAGTAGCCAAGACCGGTGACGAGGTAGCTGGCGGTTGTGGTGGTGCTTTCCACTACGTTCTGCCAGATGTTCTCACCAGGTGAGAGTGCTGTTTTCTGAAACTCATTCTCGCACTTTCCAGCGACCAAATGATCGTCCGTAGATTTCTTCATACTCGTGCATGAAAAAAGAAGCATAAAAATAAGGTATTTCATTTTTTAAGCGCCTTTTGATACGCGGGCCGCGTCTGAATTTTTTTAAGGAAAGCCGCGATGTGAGGTCGAGATCCCTTCACACGAGTGGCCGCGGCTTCCAGCGGAAAGCTCATCATGATGTCGGCCATGGAAAAATCTCCGCTGAACCATTCATGCTTGCCCAAGTGCGCTTCGATGTAATCCAAATGCAATTTCGTCTGCGGGCCGATGAACGCCTTATGGACTTGCTGAGAAATCGCCTTCGCCAATGGTCGAATGAACAACGGAGCGTCGGTGGCCACCTTACTAAAAACTAAAGTCAGCAAGAGCGGCGGCATGAGCGAGCCTTCCGCGTAGTGGAGCCAGTAATTGTCGAGGGGTTTCAGCTTGCCCGTCTTCTGCGCAAAGTATTCGCAGATAAAACCAGACTCCGCCAGCACACGCCCGTCGTCGGTGAGGAGCGGCGACTTTCCTAAGGGATGAATCGCCCTGAGTTCCGCTGGAGCGAGCATCGTCTTGGGATCGCGTTTGTAATGCTTCACTTCGAAAGACAGACCGAGCTCTTCCAACATCCAAACAATGCGCTGTGAGCGAGAATTTTCTAAGTCGTGAATGATGATCATGTTAGTTCCACACCACGCCTACGCTGGAATTCCCGCGGGCGTCTTTGGTGACCTTAAGATTAATAGGTAAGCGTTGGGACAACGCCTTAACGTGAGTGATGAGACCGATCTGTTTACCGCGGGAGCGCACCTGATGGAGCATCTCCATGACATCTTCCAGCGAGTCTTCATCCAAGGTGCCGAAGCCCTCGTCGATGAAGAAGCAGTCAATGTCCGCGCGGCCGCGCGCCATCTCCGCCAGGGCCAGCGCCATGGCGAGGCTGACCATGAAGGTTTCACCACCAGAAAGCGTGGTAACCTTGCGAAGGAGCCCATCGCGCCAGCGATCGATCACCCAGAACTCAGGGACGAGTTTGCCTTTCTTGGCGTTGTGCTGAATCTCATAGCGGCCTGAGCAGAGTTTCTCGAGCTCAAAATTAGTTTGCTGAATGAGCGCGGCTTCCACGAGAGACAAAACGAACGTGCGCATATCGTCTTGGCCCAAGACATCTAGGATGCGCTTCCAGCGATGGGCTTCGGTCTTGGCTTCGGCCTGCTGTTTCTCAAAGAGCGCTTTCTTTTCGCGGCGTTTTTCGTCTTCCGCGAGGAGCGTTTTGATTTTGCCGCGCTCCGAGTCCGCTTCACTCGCAAGCGTTTCATGAGTTTTGATCTCGGCTTCCACTTCTTGCAAAAGCGGTGTGAGTACCGTCTCGGCGTCTTGGATACTCACCGTGATCGGGCGGGTTTGGTGCATGCGCGTGATCAAGTCAGCGTACAGCACGGCCACGGTGGAGAGTTGTTCTTCAATCCGTCCGAGCTGTGAGCGCGCTTCACTCAACAAGCTTTCTTTCTGGCGGTTTTCTTGTTGCAGCACCTGGCCGCGTGCGAGGCGTGCCCGCAGATCATCGTTGAGTGCTTTGAGCACCACTTGCGGAGTGGTCCCGGGATACTGCGCATTCAATTTCTGCTGGCGCTCGTCGAGACTGGTCTGCGTCGTTGTCACCCACTGGGTTAAATCGGTGAGGGATGTTTTAAGGGCGAGGATGTCTTGAATGAGTTGCGTGTCTTGTTGTTTGAGTGTCTGCAGGGCGCGCTCTTTGTCTTTTTGCTGACGGAAGACGTCGCGCTCTTGGGCGAGCTGCTTCAAAAGTCCCGGCGTCCACTCTAGCGGTGCACTTAAAGTCTTTCCTGTGAGAGTCACGAGTTCACTGCGAGCTTTAAGATGAGTCTGGACCTGGGCCTCAAGAGCGGTGAGTTTATCTTGCGTGGTCTTCCACTGGGCCCGTGAATCCTGGAGCTGCTTTTCGAAGTGCTGGGCCTGGGTTTCCAGACGAGTTAAGGCTTCATGGGTTTCTTCTTGCTGCTTCAGCTCCGTTGCCGTGAGCGTTTGTCCTAACACGGGAAGGCCGCTGAGGCGCTTCTGCAGGTCCTGCAGTTTTGTTTCCAGTCGCTCGTCGTGTTTTTGCAACTTAAGCAGCTGTTCCTGGGAACTAGTTTCTGTCTGCGGTCTAAGCCACGTTTCCTTGAGATTCTCCCACTTCGTTGGATTGATCCCCTGGGCACAAAGCGGACAATCTTTCGGTGTCGCGCGATCCGCGAGTTGGCTTTGCAGCATATGCAGCGCATGTTTCAGCGCTTCGTTTTCTACAAGAAGTGCGAGTTCACGCAACTGCGGAACAAGACTGGCGCGTTCCTCGCTTAAGGTTTTAATTTCCGCCGTGAGCTTCAGTGCTTCGGCCTGGGTGAGTCCCGCGCGCGTGAGCGTGTCCCGAGATTCTTTGAGTGAGAGTGAGCGCGCGCTGGCAGAGAGACTTTGCAAAGAGGCGGGGAGCTTTGCAAGGAGCTTGGTGCGCTCGGCCTGGAGCTTGCCTTCTTCGGCTGCCAACTCACGACCTTTCTCGGTCATGGTTTTGAGGGTTTCTTGCAGCTGACTTTGCTGCTGCTCTAAAAGCGGCGTTTCGCGCTGAAATTTCTCCCATGCTGGCCAATCGATGCTTTCAAGATCACCGGCAGTTTTCCAGTGACGTTCTAGGGCCAACTTCTGCAAAGCCGCAGTTGCTGATGTCACATCCTCGGCTAACTGTTGGTGGCGCCGTTCTTCGCGCCCGAGTCGGGCAGCGTCTTCCGTCTTTTTCTTATTCTGTTCCGTCCAGGTGGTGAGGGCGACTTGTAGCGCACGGGCCTCAGCATCCATCGCCTCATGCGCAGGGCGCTCTTTTTCTAGACGAGCTTCGAAGTTTTCTGCTTCAGCTTGATGCGTCCGCCATGCTGTCATGGTGAGGTTGTATTCATCCGTGCGGGTTTTAAGAGTCGCTTGCTGGCCAGCAAGTTTCTCTTGGGCCTCGCGGTGTTTTTGCGCGTAGGTTTTGAGGTCCAGAATCGCCTGGGCCCAGGGCCTGAGCGTTTTAAGTTTTTCCTGCGTGGTCTCGTGGGCCTTCTGCCACTTCAGTTCAGTTTGGCGAGCGGCTTCGACATCAAAGAGGGTCTCCTCGTTGAGACCGTGCACCTGCACATCCAAGCGTTGGAGTTTTTCCTGCATGCCTTCGAACTTGCGCTTGGCGAGTCCACCGACGGCCTCCAGATTATCGCTGGGGTAGAGGTGCTCGAGAATGTCCCGGCGTTCGGCAAAGCTAGCGGTGAGGAAACGCGCAAACTCACCTTGGTTCAGCACCACGCACTTTGAGAACTGATCAAAATCCAAAGAAAGAATTTCTTCTGGCCCAGTGTCGAGCACGCGTGCTTCTACTCCCTCAGCGAGTTGGTAAAAAAATCGCTCGGTGCGGGGATGATTCAATAGTGAGCCATCTTTTTTACGCACGGTCGTCGACCACTGGGCGAGATGGCGAACTCCGCGGACAGAAAAATTGAGCTCGATTGAAGCGTCTCGCTCACCGAGAGTCACGAGGTCAGATTGAATGAGCTGTCGTTTGTAGACTTTGCCGTACAACGCTAAGGAGAGCGCATTGAGGATAGTCGATTTACCAGCTCCCGTTTCACCCGTAATGGCAAACAGGTCTTGGCCCGAGAGAGTTTCGAAATCAATCGTGTGCTCGCCACGAAGGGAGGCGAGGTTGCGGACCTTAAGTTGATGGAGGTGCACGACGGGCCTCCTCCCACAGCGCGCGCATATCCTGGGCGAGATCTGTAGGAACTTCTGCTTCTTCCGGGAACTTAGAAAGATAGAACGAATTGAACAGCTCTTCGGGCGTGAGCTTCAACAGCGTGGTCCAGTTTTCTTTGGCGTCTTTTTTTTCTTCGACTTCAAACTGCGGCATGACACTCAAAAGTTCAAGTCCGCGTTTCTCGCATTCCAGGCGAATCTCTTCTACGAGCCCTGGCACAGGCGCTTTCAGCTTCAGATAAATTTCTACCGCCGCGGGTAGTTCACTGGGTGCGATGTCTTCCACGGACCTCTTCCAATTGTCTTGCGTGAGATTCAACGACAAGAGCGGTCGCCACGTTGTGAGTGGAAGAGTCTTGTTCGTGAAGCCAGTCTCATCCCAACTTAAGAGCTCCACACCTTTCGGTGCCGTTTCAGAAAACCGCATCGCGATGGGTGAACCGCAGTAGCGCACAAAAGGTTTCTGCTTGCGTAGAGTCTGCGGTTTATGAATGTGGCCAAGGGCCGCGTAGTCAAAAGTCGCGAGCCAGTCTAGGGGAATACTCTCAAGGCCAGAAAGTGCGAGTGCTTGCTCGGAGCCGGCGGCTTCAAACATGCCAAAGAGATGATGCGCCATCAAGATTCTACCCGCTGACTTTTCACTTGGAGCGGTAATGAGAAAACGACGAACCAGCTCTTCCGGCCAGCCCGGTTGCGTGACATCGATGTCACCTTTCCAGGGCGCGAGTTCGTGATGACGGAAGTAGGGCAGCAAACAAAGATCCACGTGCCCTGTGCCTGAGGGCAGCGGGAGTTTCATCCAGTGGGTGCTGGCATCCGCGCGCAAAGCACCGAACAAGTGAATGCGTTTCTCATCGATCAACCCCGCCGGGGCATCCAGTAGCGTGCCGGAATCGTGGTTACCGCCGATCACCCACATCTCGCAGGTGGTGGTGGCCGTGAGGGTCGCAATGAAATCATAGAACACGCGTAAAGCGCGGTGAGGCGGCTGGGGCACATCAAAAATATCACCGGCAACCAGCAGGTGATGCACGCCTTCGCGTTTGATGATGTCGAGGAGTTCAGCGAGGAAGCGTTCTTGCTCAGGCAGTCGCTCGAGCTTGAAGAGCTTTTTTCCAAGGTGCCAATCCGATGTGTGCAGCAGCTTCAGCGGAGCACCCATGGCGTGGCCTAGCCTTGCGGTGGACGTTGAGGTCCGCCATTCCCACCGCCGCGACCACCGCGTCCGCCCCGACGACGACGGCGTTGACCTTCACCGGCCTGGCCTGGCTGACCTGGTTCACGGGGAGGTTGCTGAGGTCGAGGGCCTTGAGCCTGTTGAGGGCCGCGATTCTGATCGGTGCGTGGCCCACGATTGTCTTGCTGACGTGGACGATCATCACGTGGACGATCATCGCGCGGGCGCTGATCGTTACGTTGAGGCTGCGGCTGACGAGAACGATCGTCTTGGCGAGGACGGTTGTCCTGCTGACGAGGATTGGCGTGGTAGTCCGGGCGATGTTCTTGGCGCAATGGGGGTGAGGTCGGTTGTGCGCGTTGAGCAGGAGCTGCCGGCAGGTCATCGTCGTCATCCGCGCTGGCGTGCGACTCTTCACCGTCCATGTCTTCTTCATCGTCGTCATCATCCAAAGATTCGTCTTCCGGAGCGACGTAGACGATCTCTTCTTCTTCCTCTGGGACAACGAGCTTGCGCAACGGAGAATTCGGCTCAGCCACATCGGGCAGCGACCAGTCGAGGGTCTTCTCACCGAAGAGCTGTTCAAAAATTTTGTCCGCGTAGCTCTTGGCTTCGAGCTTCGCTTCTTTCACGTGGCGCTCGTGGTCTTCAGCTTTCCGCGCGGCCACTTGATCCAGGCCGATCACACTTTTCGAAAGATCGGTGACACCGTTTTCAAAGAACTTCGGAATCTCTAGACCTTCCGCCAGACCGTCCCACATCTCGGCGACGTAGCGACGGATGATGCCTTCGGGAGAAATGGTTTCGAACTGCTCCGTGAGGATATGCAGGCGAATGACTTTGCCCTGGTTGCCGTCTTTGGTTTTTACCAAGGCATTATCACGCGGCATCTTTTTGCGCTTCTCTTGGTACACTTCGTCTTCGTAGGTCAGGCAGCACTTGAGCTGGCCGCACACGCCGTTGATCTTCGAGGAGTTGAGCGAGAGGTCTTGGTTCTTGGCGAGTTTAATGCCGACGTTGCCGTACTTCGCGAGGAAGCTCGAGCAGCACAGCTCACGGCCACAAGGACCCAGGCCGCCGACAGCGGCCGCCCGATCACGGACTGAAATCTGGCGCAATTCAATGCGCATCTTGAGCACACCGACGATCTCGTGCACGAGGCCGCGGAAATCCACGCGCGTCGGAGCGGTGAAGGAGAAGATAGCTTTTTTGCCGAGCTGAGTGAGTTCGACTTGGGTGACGACCATGTCGAGTTGGCTCTTCTCAATCATGCGATCAACGATCTCCCGCAGGCGCCGTTCTTCGCGGAAAGTTTCTTCGTCCGCGAGGCCGTCTTCAACCGAGGCGAACTTGACGATACTGCGAATGGGCAAGAGGTTGCGGTGGAACTTCACTTCGTAGGCAAAGGAATTGACGAACCCGACCGCCATGCCTTTCTCCGACATCGCGACGACTTTTTGTCCGTAGTGGTAATCAAGGTCGCCGATGAAGAATGGCATCGGCTTGTTGTTGCCGGGAAAACGCACGCGCACGAAACGCAACATCTGGCCGTCGTGGAACTTCGCCGACACGTCGTTGTCGGCCTTGTCGTGTTCGTGCAACGGCTCGGCCGGCTCCTGGATTTCAGGAACAGCTGTTGGCGGCGTTTCGAGCATATTTTCGTCCGCGCTTTGCGGAGTGTCAGAAGAGGATGAATCCATAAATTTTCCACGGTTGGGCTAAGCCACTCATGGTCGCTGCCGTGGGAGGAGAAGTCAACGACCGCTGCGGAAACGATGAGTTAAATAGACGTACAAACCTTGCAGTTGGGGCCCAGCACTTTGATTAAAAATTTGCGCTTTCTGACGGCCCTTCACGAGCGTCAACAATTCCTGTTTTAACGCAATCGGACCATCGTTCTGCTGCTCATAGGCCAAGAGTTGCTTTAAGAGGTCTTCCAGCGCCCAAGATTTTTTGGCGTCCTCGAGAAAACGCGTCAATGGATAATCGCCCTGCAGCTTCGATTGTAACTCCGTCACTAAGGGCGTGCTTTGTACTTTGGTGGGCCATGCCAGCGCATGACTAAGAGCGCGCGACTCGATGGTCGGCAGCAACTTCACACCCATGGGATTGAGACCTAAATAGGTCACATCGCCGTGGGGTTCTTCGAGAATTTTCAACATCCGATTGGCGACCGTTGACGAGAGGCGCTGCATTTCTTCCAGCACCACAAACCGGCGCTGACCGCCGAGACTGCGATAACCTAAAAATGTCGTGAGGGCCTTGAGATCGGCGACCACATACTCATCGCGCAACTCTTGTTCTTCTTCATCCCAGGGTCTGACCCACAGGAGATCGGAGTCGTTGAGAATATCGTTGGGGAGCGCTTTGCGTTTTTCGATGTCTGTCCAGTAACGCCGAATAAATGTCTTCGCCCATTCTTTCTGCGCTTCGGTCTCAAGGCCGCGGCCTTGGAAAATATAAAAATGCGCGAGACGTTCTTTGCTGCCTGAGCGTAGCAGCTTTTCGAGCAAAAGTTCGGGGCTCATGACCAGCCTCGGGTCACCAAAACGTTCTGCAAAGAAGCCGCGACACTGGCTTCATCTTGAGACGCATCCACACGATGAATGCGCTCTGGATAGAGACGCGCGATGGTGCGATAACCTTCGACGAGTTGCTCTTGAAACTCCCGTTGGCGCGACTCGAAATAGTCCTTGGCCTGGCCGCGCGACGCCTGCCGAGCCAGCGATGTTTCGACGTCAATATCGAGAAAAAACGTCGCGTGAGGAAGTGTACTGAGGGGTGCGAATTGGTGCAGGGCCCAGATCATTTCTAAGGGGCGTTTTTGCGCGAGGCCCTGGTAAACCAGGGTGCTATCCACGTAGCGGTCAAGTAGCACAACCGCTTTGGGTTGTTCGAGGAAGGGCAGAATTTTTTCTTTGAGAAGTTGCGCCCGGGAAGCGAGAAAAACAAAGGTCTCGCTCAAGGGATCAATCGGATTATCCAGGCCCAAAATAGTGGCGCGCAATTTCTCACCGAAGGCCGTCCCGCCCGGTTCACGCAGCAAAAGCACTTGATGGCCTAGGGCCTTAAAATGCTTTTCTAGCAATGCGATTTGCGTGCTTTTGCCAGAGCCTTCCACCCCTTCAAAACTGAGGAAGAGACCTTGTGGCGGTGGGCCAAAAACGTCACTGAAATTGGAGAGACCTGGTTCTAGATTCACCTAGGAAGGCTAGCAAAGGGGGACTTAAAAGTCCCCAACTTCTTCAACCACTGGCCCGGTTTCACCTGGAACGGGTTCTTCTAAACGATATCCATCGTCCGGAGTTGCCGGAGCACGTGCAGCGTCAGCTTCAGCGTTGCCATTCTCTTGCGCGACCTGGCTATCAGCTCCATACGGATCCACATCCATCGGCTCCGCTGGTTCAGGAATCTCGCGATCAGTGTCGTGGGTGTCGCGATAATTCATCAACTCTTGGCGTGAATTGCTGCGCATGTTGGTTGGAGGAATGATGCGGCCTGGACGTGTGCTCGCTGGGCGACGCACGCGACGAGCAGAGTTATTGTTGAGCAGAGATTCACCTTCACTCACCGACGCCTCTTCCACTTCAACCTGCGCCACTTCTGTTGGCGCCGGAGCTTGCGACCACCAAATCATAACCGCAAGAACGGCCGTGGCCGCGCTCGCGCCCGCCCACCAGGAGCGTGGGGAAGAAGCCGTCGCTGCGATCACCGGCGAGCTGGCCTTCAGTGAGGTGAGCTCCTCTAAATTAAGCGGAGTCGCGGAAGCCTTCCGATGGCCATAATGCGCCAAGGACACCAGGCCCTCTTTCACGGGATTTTCTTCCACCAGCAATGAGCGCATGGCCTCTTCGTGCGCGCGCGTGAACGATTCTTCCGACGGGGCCATGGGCAAAAGTTCAACCTGGTGGGGACGCGCTTCGAAGGCTTTCATCTGGTACAGCTTGTGCCAAGTGAAGCCGTCATCATCGGAAATGAGATCTGTCGGAAGGAGTTCGCCTTTTTTCACCAACTCTGCGATCTGGTCGTGAGTGTGGGGACCGTGACGATGGCCGTGGCGTTCGATGTGATATCTGTTGTGGGTTTGCAACGTGGATGCTGAGACGAGCTGAGGAGCGGCTTTGCGCTTCGGGGGGCGCAGCGGAGACTGCAGGAACATCACCCAGTTTTCATCGCCCATCACGGCGACATCCGCGTCCGCAAACATCTCTTCATTGTGTGCGGCGTACTCTTTGAGTCCCTCGACATGGTAGGGGCCAAAGATTTCGTCGTTGATTCGCACCATCCAGAGCTCTGAGAGCTCTATGTTATTGGTGGCGATCTCTTCTTCAGTCATGACTTGCAGGTCAATCATAGGGATATCCTCTTAGAGGAGTTTTCGGTCTAATGAAGAGCAAGCTTTAAGCACTGGGTCATTGGCTTGCCAGAGAGAGGGGGCGGGCGGCATAATGCATAGGATTGCGAGGGGATATGGCAGACATGAACGAGCGGATTGCTCAGATACAAGCGCGCTTCACGGCCTTTTCCGACTGGGAAGATCGGTATAAAGAACTGATCCAGGTGGGGAAACAGATGCCGACATTTCCTGAGGAGCAGCGCCTCGAAAAATTCAAAGTGAAAGGCTGCCAGTCACAGGTGTGGCTGTATCCGCAGTTCGTTGAGGGCCGTGTGCGTTTTCACGCCGACTCGGATGCGCTGCTCGTAAAAGGCATCGTGGGATTGCTGGTCCATGTCTATGACGGCGCCACGCCGACGGAAATTTTATCTGACAAAGGTGATTTCCTCAAAGCCATCGGCATCACCGAGCACTTATCCATGAACCGCACCAACGGTTTAGCGAGTATGATGAAACAAATCCAAATGTACGCTCTGGTTTATAAAAGTATGGGTGGCCCATGAACATTCCGCAACGACCACGTCGTAATCGCTCTTCAGAAGCTCTGCGCTCGATGGTGCGCGAGCATCACCTCC
>JAIXOY010000289.1 GCA_027486525.1 Pseudomonadota bacterium | reverse complement strand
CCCGCTGGCTTCCGTCATGGGCTTCGCTGATCTGATCGCGCGCGGAGAAGTCCCGGCCCATGAGATCGATGACTGCGCCGCCTCGATTCGTCGCAACGGGAACCTCTTGCTCCGTCTCATCGACGACATCTTGGATCTCTCAAAGATCGAGGCCAATCGCATCGAAATGGAAAAAACCGACTCCTCCATCATTGAATTGCTGGACGACGTCGATTCAACCTTATCCTTCAAGGCTCGGGAGAAAGGGATCTCCTTGCGCTTCATCAATCCCGGAAACTACGAAAGGAATCACCTCTTCGATGCGATTCGCTTAAAGCAAATTCTCCTGAACGTCATCGGGAACGCCGTCAAGTTCACACCTCGCGGTGAAGTCGTCGTGACGACGGAGATCACTCCCAACTCAGCCACCTCCGATGTCGTTCGCCTGACGGTAAAAGACCAGGGTGTGGGCATTGCCCTCGATAGCATGGAACGGCTGTTCCATCCGTTCGGGCAGGCCGACGCCACGGTGAAACGCGAGTTCGGCGGCTCCGGTCTCGGACTCGTCATCTCTCGTCGCCTGGCCATGGCCATGGGGGGCACGGTGCGGATCCTTTCCTCCGTGATAGGCCAGGGCTCTGTCTTTGAGATCGTGGTGATCCTTGAACGCTCGGATAAAACGTCACTGGTGAAATCTCTCCGGAAGAAGTCGGCGCAAGAAGCCCGCCCCATTGAGGTCAACCTCTCCGATCGGAGCATCCTTGCCGTCGACGATGCTCGCGATAATCTCATCCTCATCGAAATGTTCCTCCGGAACACCAAAGCCGAGATCGTCTTCGCCAACAATGGCGTGGAAGCTCTCGAGGCTTACAAAAAGAAAAGTTTTGATCTCGTCCTGATGGATATTCAGATGCCCAAGATGGATGGCCTCGAAGCCACCGAAGAGATTCGCAAACTCAATGCAAAAGTGCCCATCATCGCGCTCACCGCCCACGTCGGACAGTCGGAGTATGACAGCTGTATCAAGGCTGGGTGTAATGACGTTTTGCTGAAGCCCATAAGTAAAAACCACTTGATCGAAATAGTACAAAAATCCCTAACTTCAAGTGTCTAGCGCCGTGTGTACATCACTACACAAATTCTAAAATGGCCCAGCAAGAAGAATATCCACATCCATCTTAACCTCTTTCTATAGGGAGAAACGTCTCTCCCGATAGAAGGAGACTCGTATGAAAAAGTGGATGAAAGAAAAAAAATCTGTCCCAACCAGCAAGCCCGATGCCGGTCGCTGCGCCTTCGTCCGTGGTCAAATTCGTAAACTCATTGATGGGATCGAAGCTGAGTTCAACGACGTCAGTGACAGCGAACTCTGGAGAACGCAGTACCACAAAAAAACCAAGCAGACCTCGTATGAGAAGTTCTCATACGTGTAAATAAGGAGATTTTTATGTCGCACAAAAACTATCACCGCATGGCCCAGGACAATCTCACTCGCCCCCCGCGTCGTAGTTCCCGCGGTGGGACTCGCCGGGAAGATAGCAAGCTGCTGCTGGATTTCATCAACATGCAGGCCGAGGTCGAAAAGATGCAGGCCGATAAGAACAACGAGAAGAACGGTTAAGGAGGACTTATGACGAGTTACGACATCACAGGAATTAACATTCCCGATCCAAAAGTCCAGGCCATCAGCGATATTGCGGGGATCTTGCGGGGAGAAATCTCCGCGACAGAGGCCTACCGCAAGGTCATCGAAAAACTTGCGACCAATCCGGAAGTGCGTCGCTTGGAAAAATTTCTCCATGACCACCAAGACGCGGTGGAATACTGGACGGGCCAGCTAAACGACGAGGGCTTCGAACCGGAAACCAGCTCCGGCATTTGGGGGACCGCGGTGGAGGCCTTCGTCGCCACGGCGCAGATCCTAGGTAACACCGTGGCCGTGAGTGCTCTACGAGAAGGCGAAGTCTACGGACTCAAGATGTATAAAGACATGCTGAACAACATGCATGTCTCTCCAACGCAGAAATCCTACATCCGCACCGTGCTCCTGCCGATTCAAGAGGCGCACGTGCAACGTTTAGAAGGATTCACCTTACCGTCGGCCCACTGATCTACATCCAATAAGGAGAAGTCAAATGCGGACGACTTCATTTAAGAGTTCTCTTGGACCCATGTCGGCCCTGCTCTTTGTCTTCTCCTTAGTTGTGCTCATTTTCATTTCCCGCTTCATTCTACTCCATGCCCTCGTGGGCATTGGCATCGGGATCCTCGCCGCCCCACTCATTGAACGCATCAGCACCCGCTACCATTTACCGCGCGCGATCAGTGGCATTCTCCTTTTCACCTTTTTCTTTTTGTTCTTCGGAACCCTCATCACACTCCTCGGCACGATCCTCTCGGAGCAGTGCCTCGTCTTGCTGCAAAAATATCCGCAAATCGCGGAGCGCGTTTCTGTGCAGGTCGATGGGTTCTGCAAGGACTTTCCCGTCCTGCGGGACTACATCGACAAGTTCAATCCGGCTCGCTACTTCTCTTTTTCCCTGGAGTCCGCACTGACCTATGCTCAGAGCGGATTTCTCGCCGTTACGAATTTTGCGTTGGATGTTTTGATCGGCGTCTATACCGGGATCCACGCCAAAACTTACTTCGAAAGCCTGGTTCGGTCGTTTCCCCAGAAAAATCGCTCGGAGGCAGCGAGCATTCTCCAAGAGAGCGCCCAGGTCATGCGCCGCTGGTTTAAGGGCCAGCTGCTCGACATGCTGGCCATCGGTCTCATCACGGCGCTGGGCCTCTGGCTCATCGGTGTCCCCTACTGGGCCATCTATGGCCTGCTCACCGCCCTGCTCGGAATCATTCCTTACGTGGGCATGCTGATCGTTGTGGCGATGGCGACGATCATCACCATGTCCTCGAATCCTGAACTCGTCCCGGGCGTCATCGGGATCTTCATCATCACGCAGATGCTCGAGGGCTACGTGATCCTTCCGCTCATCATGAAAGGCCAGAGTGATCTTCCGGAAGTGCCGTTGATCATCTTCATTCTTCTCATGGGCGCGTGGTTTGGCCTGCTCGGCTTTTTCGTTGCGCCCGCCGCCTTTGCTGTTTTACGTGTGCTTTACATGCGGCTCTATATTCCTAGAGTCGATGCTCGACTTAGTTAGCCAGGAGGCCCTATGACTTATTCGCTTGCTCCACTGCCCTACGCCCTCGATGCTTTCGAGCCCACCATCTCCGAGCAGACCATGCACTTTCATTACCACAAGCACCACCAGGGTTACGTCGATAAGCTCAACGAACTCATCGCGGCCCATCCCCGTGCGAGTATGCCGCTGGAGGAACTCATCCTGAGTTCCTCGGGCAGTCTGTTCAACATGGCGGCCCAGGTTTGGAACCATGATTTCTTTTGGAAATGCTTAACTCCCGAGAAAGGCCAGCTGCCGTCGATTCATCTCGGGCAGATGATCGACCAGAAATGGGGGGACCTCAAAAATTTTCAAGCTGCGTTCAGCGCTCAAGCGATCAATCATTTCGGCTCAGGCTGGACATGGCTCGTCTTGAAAAATGATGGTCTCGAGATTCTCTCAACTCCTAACGCGCACAGTCCGGTCATCATGCATGCGAAGGCGCTACTCACCCTTGATCTCTGGGAGCATGCCTACTACTTGGATTTTAAGAATGATAAAGCGGCATTCATCAAGTCGTACTGGGAGCTTGTGAATTGGGATTTTGTCGCCCATCGCCTGGACGCTTAGAGTTATGTTGGGTCTTTCTTAAAACTCAGGTACTCCGCAATTTCCAGAGTCAAAACGTGACACTGCTCGAGGGAATTGCTGCGTGCCGCTTCCTCTAACTCGGTTGCTAAGAGGGCGAGCTGACCGAAGCCATAAGGTGCGCTGAAACCCTTCCACTTGTGTCCTAAGGCCATCATGCTCGAGAAATCGTTTTCTGCTAAGGCTTTTTTCAGATCGCTTAGTTCTGCTTCTCGTGACGCTAGGAAGTCTTGGTAATGCACCTCTAGCCCATCTAAAGGAATTTCAGTTTTTTGATTTTGTATAATTCTCAAAGAGAACTCCTCTAAGTGTTCATACCAGTGTATAACATCTTAGCGATTCTCAGACACAAACAGGTGAAAAAATGTATCGAATTCTCCTCGTCGAAGACAGTAAAGAAATTCAGCAAATGGTGGTGCAAACCACCGCTCCGCTCGCTGAACTTACCTGGGCCAAAACGGTGCAGGAGGCCGGCCAGGCACTGACCGGAAATACCTTCGACCTCATCATCCTTGATGTCGAGCTTCCGGATGGCAACGGCATCGAGTACTGCACTCAGCTCCAAGGGACCCATGCCCAGATTCCCATCTTCATCTTAACAGCGCACACTGAACTTTCTGAAAAAGTTCTTGGCTTCTCCGCCGGCGCCGATGACTACATCACCAAGCCTTTCTCACCGCTTGAGCTCCGCGCTCGCCTCGAGGCCCGTTTGCGCAAGAGCAAGCAGCGCGAAGCGCTCTCGGACACCTACAAGTGGAAAGAGCTGCAGATCAGCAAGAGCCGCCAGGAAGTTTCGATCCAAGATGAAGGTAGCCTCCATAAGGTGGACCTCACGGCCCTAGAATTTAAGATCCTGTTGTACTTTGCCCTTCGCCCGGGCGAAGTGATTGCGCGCGATCAAATGTTGAATGATATTTGGGGTGAAGACATTCACGTGTACCATCGCTCCGTCGACACTCATGTGAGCAAGCTTCGTAAAAAACTTGGAAGCGTTTCGCACATCGTGGAATCGATCCACGGCTCTGGGTACAAGTTCAATCCGACGATGCTTTAGAGGAAAGGCCCAAATCTTCTGGGTTCCAGCAGACTTATCAGTAAGCACAAGGTCAACATGCCGCTTATGCAAGAGTGTGGTGGAACATATTCCGTCCGCTAATTGTCTTTTTTCTTCAGCTTTTTCAATAGTAGCAAACAACTCTTCTTGGTAGTTTTTCTATCCGTCGCGCGTAGTCCAACTAAATGCTTCTTAGATTCTTCCTTTCCAAGAACCCTATCCGATACATCAAAAAAAACTATATCTAGAGCTTCCGCATTCTCGTATGCAGCTTCAGCGCCACCCGCAGCGTCCATATGGCACTCGCTCAATGTGATAAAACTTTCTGTTGTCTGAAAAACTTTCGATTTAACATCTTTAAACTTTAGAATTTCATTCAGCAAACGAGCTGTTTCTTTTTGAATAATACGAATTAACTCTAAGTTTTCCTGAGGCGTATTAGAGTAAGTATCATTAATCCAAATCTCAACATCATCCCTCACCCCATCTTGATCACTATCCACACCAAGCAAAGTTTTCTTCCCAAGCTCCCCCGGATGCGGTGGCTCCGGATCTTCCGTTTGGCAGTAGTAATCGCTGTCGATCACATCGAAGCCGTTGATCTGCGATGACTGACAAATCTTTGCATTGTGAATTTTAGCTTTGCCAGAAATTTTAGCTCGACCAAAGATTTGTGTTTTGCCACTGACAACGGCTTCGCCACACACTTGAGCTTCGGGGCCAACGATAACACCAGGAGAAACTTTAGCCGTCGATGCCACGGAACCTCCGCGACTGCCATCTGGATTTTTCCAGTAACCGATCTTTGCGCCATCACAAGGATTGGCCGCCAGGACGGTCGTAACAAAAAGAAATGAAAGAATCATATCTTCCCATTATGCCATTGATTCTGAGTTCAAAGAGAGTGGAGTAAGAAATTTAGTTTAGATTTTGATGTGGAGACCAAAAAAAGGGCCCCTTACGGAGCCCAAATAATTTGAGGACATTTCAGAAATAGGCAGATGCTAGGCGCCTAGGAGGGAGGGCGGAGGCTTACTAAAGGTAAGCCGCACAACCGATCGACGCAGGCAACGCCGCAGATGCCATTTCTGAAATGGACTGTCTAGTCGACTTTGTTTTTGATTTTCTTGGCTCCGTCCACCGTCGCGTCTTTGGCCTCGATGACTCGGTTGCCAGCTTTCTCGGCCGTACACTTCAAATCGCCTTCCATACAAAGAGCTTCCTGAGTACGATTGACGGCTTTTTTGACGCCACGTTTTGCATTGTTGCCCGAAGCTTGTAGTTTTTCGCCCACAGTTTCTTCAGCAAAAGCGACGGGGACAGAAGTCATGACAATGAAACTTGCGGTCAACATGACCAATCCGAACTTTTTCATAGATCCTCCAACAGTTAATGAGTCGATCCAACAGGCGATTGAAAAGGATCGCGTGTTTTGTTTTTTCTTTCTTTGAAAGCTGACATCAGAGCGGCTTGCTCTTCTGCAAACTGGGCCTTGATCGGGCTGATGGCCTGGTGAACCTTGTCCTCGAGCTGCGGCAACACGGCACTCGACGTCGTTTCGTTCCAAAGGACTTGCTTAAGGATTCGCTGAAACGCTAGATAGGAAAAACCACTTCCCAGCAAAGCGACTCCCGCGAGGGTCAGCACGAAGTCGGTGGGGAAAAAGTATTGCGGATAAAATTGGACGACGCCTGCCGAAGCGAGGAGTCCGAGGGCCAGGAGAAAGAAGGTCCCAGGGGTGTTGATCAGTACATACAGCACCGGGAGGTAAACCGCTTTGCTGTAGATTTCTTCTGTCTTGACCTGTTGTACTCGTTGCTTCACTGACATCATCAGGAGGCTTTTTAGAATCATCGACCATCCCATAGATACCTTTTGTTAAAATGTGGGGTGGCGCACATTGAGTGTCCACCCCACGTTTGGTCTATTTGCGAGCAACCAGGGCGCCCACAATAAACCCCACTCCTGCGGCCGCGAGGGCCGTATGGAGAGGATATTTTTTGATCGTACTCATCGTCTTCTGACTCAACTCTCCAGTCACCTCGGCCACTTGGCCGGTGATGTCTTCGAGAGAACTACCCAAGTTTTTTTTGATGTCTTGGAGATCTTTACCGTTCGTAAAATTTGTCATAGCGGTCATGGGAACTCCTTACTTTTTAAGTGATTCGAAGAATTTATTTACAGAAGCAAGAGCTTCATCTTTTTTCTGTCCGTAGCGCTCTTGGAGGCGACCTGCCAAGATTTCCGCGTTGCCTTCGGCACGCGTGATCTCGTCATCCGTCAACTTGCCCCACTGCTGCTTTACCTGGCCGGTAAGTTGTTTCCAGTTGCCTTTAATTTGTTCTGCGTTCATCGAAATCCTCCTTGGATGTATTCTTAAACTAAATATCGGTCATCTTGCGTGGAACATGTTCTAGCTAACGCACACCTAATGTGTAGTTATCTAAACATTTCACTTCGCCTGGCCTTGGATTTGAGGTGGGCTCTTTTTAGGCACCATGGGATCAGAGACGTACTCTTCCTCATGCTCACGGAACGGAACCTCAGGGGCTTTCTTTTCACGGGCCGGGGCCTGCTTCGGGTCCGGCAGAAAAGGCGTCTTCTTGGGCTGCTGCTCATTCGCTTTATTAGACATAAAATCTCCTTTGTTCTGGTTTCACTCTGCGATCACTCGTCTTTGGAACATTTCGGTCATGTCGCCCAGCATGATTCTCAAGTGCTTGCGCATGAAAACGAGATTGGGGTCAACGTTCGGCCCAAAGGGCAGGATCTTCTTTTTTTTCTTCTTCTTCGTCATACCTACTTCCCGTCTTTTACGATGTGCGAGCGCAGCTTCCAGCTCATGGTTTCGTGCTTCCGGAGCAAAGAGATCAACATGTCTTCCGTGCCCGGATCGGTTTCGCACTTCGCTTTATCAGTGACGATCTCCTTCAATTGATTTTGAATCGTCACATGGTCTTCCATCAAATTCTGGAGCATGGTCTCGGCGTTCGGCGCCTTCTCCTGGCCATCCTTGATCTCCATGTGGGAGTACATCCCTTTGATCGTACTGATCGGGCGCTCATCCAAGATGCGGACGCGCTCAGCGACTTCATCCATCACTTCGAGAAGTTCGCGGTACTGCCCTTCGAGGAATGTGTGCAGACTGTGGAAGCGTGGACCCGTGATGTTCCAGTGGTAGTTTAGAGTCTTCGTGAACAGGGCATACTCGTTGGCCAGGACACCGTTGAGGCACGTCACCATATCGAGAGTTCCGTCGTGCTGTTTTTTATGTGAGCTCATATAATTCCTTTTTTGTCTGATGCCATTGAAAGCGATTCCGCTCGCAGGGCTCAAACTTTGTGCAGGTTAGTTTTCGGTATAATACTTTTTTACTAGTTCATACTTCGCTTCGAGATCATTCATGGAGGCATCGAAATCTTCTTTCTTCATCGCCCAGTCTTTTTCTTCGACCTTGCGAAGTTTCGCTAACCCGACGCGCACTTCTTCTAAAAGATCACGAGTCGAGCCGATGCTTTGAGTCGCTAAGTTCGTACGGGCCAACTTCCCTTGGGCCGGGACGTTCTCCATCTGCTGCAATTCCACATCGATGGAGTTAATCCGAACCCCGGTAACCGTGAAGAAGTGGTTCCTCTGAACGATCCAACTTTTTTCTTCCCTCGGTGCCATCACTTCGACTGTCTTGGTCTTTTGAGCAACTGGCGCAGCACAAGACGCAAAAACAACGAGGAGACTTAAATAAACATGCTTCACACTAGAGGCTATTCTTGATCGCTCTATTTCCACGCCGGGCCAACCCCGTGACGAGGGACAATAAGAAGAGTCCCAGAAACACATAGAATAAAATTTGCGCAATGCCGGCCGAAGCAACAGCAATTCCACCAAAACCGAAAAGTGCGGCGACTAGCGAGAAGATGAAAAATGTTAGTGCCCAACTCAACATAAAGACCCCCTTAAAGATCACTCGTAACCTGAATACAGATTAATCTAAGGGGCCGTGATTCTCTTGAGGTGGAGGTTTAGTAAGTGTGCAGTGATCTACACAAACCTCATTGCTGGACGCGGCAAGTGCCTAAAATTTCAAGCCCGTCAGAGGGCACTCAAAGTCTTCGAGTTGCTGGCGATAGGAAGCCAGAAACTCCTCTTCAGGGATCTCCGCGATCTTCCCAAAGACCGACTTCTTTATCTCGAGAGGCAGATCAAAAGGCAAGTCACGCACCAGACTCTCCAACCCTTTTGGTAGGGCCGCCACAAAACCACGATAAGCGCGGGCATAGCCCATCGCTTTATTCTGGCGATTAAACCCTTCAAAGAGTGCGGCGATGATTTCTGCTTTTTCTTCAGAGGTGAGATCTGGCGCACTGCCAAGCACACGTCCCCACTCCTCCATAAAAGGCCCCACGGGAATCAAGAAGCGTTGTGAGCGACGCAAGCAGCGGGCTTGGCGCATGGACATGTGGCGGTGATTTTCCACAGAGAGGAATCTTTTGTTCACTTGGCCGGTGTAGGCTAAGATCGGCGAATAAGAAGAGTTGAGCTGATGACCAAGTTTGTAGATGCGCAAACGGAAGGGATCGTCCGCCTCCATCATCCACTGATCTATCACTCTATCTAGATCACCAAAGTTATGTGCCATCAAGGCACTGGAGCGCAGGAAGTTGATGTGGTCCCGGCGTTCACGCAATTCGAGGAGCAACTTTTCTTCTTTCTCAATTTCCGCGAGAATCACATCGGCCACATCTTGCGCCAAGGGATGATTCTTACGTTTAAGAGCAATGTACCCGCCAATGGCGACAGACAGCCACGTCCCCTCATGGGTACTCATGACCTGACCATTATGCGGATTATAGGACTTTCGGTTGGTGACTTGCGAATAATCCCAACTCCACGACTCGATGGTGAGCTGGCCCATGCGCTCGATGTGTTTGTTGATGTCAGGATGCTTCCACAGGCCTTCGCGAATCTGATTGTCCACATTGGTCGGCACAAACGTGCCTGCGGTGCTCCAGTGAGCAGCCAGGCAAAGATGAAAGTATTCACTCAGATCCACGAGCTTTAGCGCCGCCGGATTTTTTTTGTAGTGAACGAGTTTCGCAAGAAAAGCCCGCTGCGGGCCATCGGTGCTGATCTCACCTTTGAATAAGAACGGCGCCGTCACTTCAATGTCTTTCAACAAAAGCTTCGGCGCAATTCCGATATTTTCCAGTGGCTTCTTGGTCATGCCTGCAAAGTGCTCATGTCAATCACGAAGCGATACCGAACGTCAGATTTAATCACACGCTCGTAGGCTTCGTTAATTTTTGAGGCCGGGATGAGTTCTATGTCGCAGGTGATGTTGTGTTTTCCGCAGAAATCCAACATCTCCTGAGTTTCTTTGATGCCACCAATCAGCGAGCCCGCCAGAGATCGGCGATTACGTATCAAAGAGAATGCATTCAGTGGAATCGCTTTCTCCGGAAGTCCTACGACGACCATCGTTCCATCAATCGCCAGGAGTCCCAGATACTGGTTCCAGTCCAGTTCTGCCGACACCGTGTTGATGATGAGATCGAACTGTCCTTTCAATTTTTTGAAAGTTTCTTTATCGCTGGTGGCATAAAAATGTTTTGCCCCCAAGCGCTTGCCATCCTCTTGCTTGCTGAGACTTTGAGAGAGCACAGTGACTTCCGCACCGAGAGCAGCGGCAATCTTCACCCCCATGTGGCCAAGTCCGCCCATTCCGATGATGGCGACTTTTTTCCCTGGGCCAGCTTTCCAATGAACCAGTGGCGAGTAAAGCGTAATGCCGGCGCACAGCAAGGGTGCGGCCGCATCGAGCGGAAGGTTCTTCGGCATCCGAAGCACAAAATCTTGATCCACCACGATCTGGCTGGAGTAGCCACCTTGAGTCATGGTGCCGTCTTTATCGGTGGAGCCGTACGTGCCGATCATGCCCTTCTCGCAGAACTGCTCGAGCTGATCTTTGCAGGGAGAACACTCCCGGCACGAATCCACCAAGCAGCCCACGCCGACGATGTCGCCGACTTTGTGCTTCGAAACTCCCGCGCCCACCCGTGTGACGACGCCCACAATTTCATGACCGGGAATCAGCGGATAGGTCATCTGTCCCCATTCGTCACGCACGGTATGAATGTCGGAGTGGCAAATTCCGCAGAACTTGATCTCGATGACAACGTCGTGCGCACGAGGTTCACGGCGCTCGAACGTGTACGGAGCCAGGGGCGCTTTACCTGAATGAGCAGCGTAGCCGAAGGTCTTCATTGTTAATTCCTAGTGTTTGTAAGGCATGGCACCCAAGTAGTCTTTCTTGCCGATGTCCACACCATTCGAGCGAAGGATCGCGTAGGCCGTGGTGACGTGGAAGTACAGGTTCGGCAGAACGTGGTGTTGCGCGTACTCAAGACCTGTGAGCCACTTCCCTTCCCAGCGTGGCGTGGTGACTTTTCTTTCTTCAGCACCCTTGAAGTCTTCCGGCTTGAACGTGGTCAAGTACGCGATGGTGCTGTCGATGCGTGCTTTGGCTTCCGCGAGAGTGGCTTCTTTGTCGTCATTCGTTGGAGCGTCTTTGCCGGTCAAACGTGATGCACCGAACTTCGCCGTATCGCACGCGATCTGAATCTGGCGAACCATCGGCAATTGATCGGCGATCAAACGAGAATTGAGAAGAACGGGAAATTCTACTTTCTTCGCATCCGCAAAACCGGCGGCCTTATCAAGGCAAGCATTGAGTTGAGTGAGAGCGCGGATAGAGGCAGGAATGGTGTATTCGTAAAGCATGAAACCTCCAAGGTTATGTGGAGGGATTATAGGTCTAAAACCCACCCTTGCCCATTATTTCGGACCTGAAGCTGTCTAGCTTTCTCGGCCCGCTTACTGCTGCGCTCAATGCCGATCGCGTCCAAACCGAAGGCATTGGCCGTGGCGATCATGCTGCCCTCACCACAGAAGGGATGCACGAGTGTTTTCGTTGGAGTTTGCTCTTTGATGAATCGCGCCAAAGCCACGCAGACATCAATCCCCATCCCGCGCACCCAGGTCTTCTCGCCGGTTTCCGGCATGACATCGGCGGTGGACTTCGCCAGATCCAACGTGAGCTCTTGAGAAAAACACAGGATGTGGGAATAACCAGGACGACCAAAGGTGGGCTGACCTAACGGCGCGCGGCACACAACTTTATGCCACAGCAATTTATGTCCCAGAGCTTCGGCGGCTTTTTGCACGATGAACCCCTTATCCACCCACTCACCGTCCATCTTGATATCGGATTGAAAAAAAAGCGTCACCCCTCTGGGTGGTGTGCGCGAGAGAATCAAACTCGCCGTCGTGCTGAACCACTCTTTCCATTGTTCAAGCGAGTAACCGGGAAACTCACCGATGTCGGGCATGCTCGCGAGCAGCGAACACCCTTCCAGGACTGGACTTTGTTGCAACCATTCAATGGCATCAGCGGTGTGAACGAGGCGACTTCCATTCATGCTCATGAGCTTAACTTATTGACTTCCGCCCCTCAATGAATTCCCATGAAGCATGAGCAAAAATACATCGATCTGGTCTGTCATCGGCGCTTCCAGTGCCGGCACTCTTATTGAATGGTACGACTTCTATATCTTCGGAAGCCTCGCGACCATCATCTCCCACCATTTTTTTCCTGCGGGTAACGATACCGTCGCGTTGCTGGCGACGCTGGCAACATTTGCGACAGGTTTCGTCGTTCGTCCCTTCGGCGCTTTGGTGTTTGGCCGCATGGGTGACGTGGTCGGACGCAAGCATGCCTTCATGGTCACGCTGCTCTTGATGGGTGCCAGCACGATGGCGATCGGCTTGTTACCGTCCTACGAACAGATCGGCATCTTCGCGCCGATCCTGCTGTTGATTTTGCGCTTGATCCAAGGCCTTGCTCTTGGGGGTGAATACGGTGGCGCGGCCACGTATGTGGCAGAACACGCACCGCCTGAGCGTCGCGGTTTCTACACCAGCTTCATCCAGACCACAGCGACCTTAGGTCTCTTCGTTTCTTTGGGCGTGATTCTCGCCACTCGTCTCACGTTGGGTGAGGAGGCCTTCACCACATGGGGCTGGCGCTTGCCGTTCATCTTGTCGGTCTTCCTGGTGTTTTTTTCTTGGTACATACGCAAGAGCATGGCGGAGTCACCGTTGTTCGAAGCCGCGAAGAAGAAAGGCAAACTCAGCACCAATCCGATTCGCGACAGTTTCATGGTGCCAGAAAACCGCCGCATGGTGATCCTCGCTCTCTTCGGCGCCACCGCTGGCCAAGGCGTGGTGTGGTACACGGGCCAGTTCTACGCGCTCTACTATCTGCAAACCGTCATGAAGATCGATTTCGTTCTTGCGAATAAAATCATCGCGGTGGCACTGCTTTGCGGAACGCCGTTCT
>JAIXOY010000186.1 GCA_027486525.1 Pseudomonadota bacterium | reverse complement strand
AATTCAAAGGTACCGGTAACTCAGAAATTCAACTCGATCGTAAGCTCATGGAGAAGCGTATCTTCCCCTGCCTCGACATCAACAAATCCAGCACGCGTAAAGAAGACCTGCTCATGGATCAGAAAGATCTCCAGCGCGTCTACGTTCTTCGCCGCGTGCTTCAGCCGATGAACACAATGGATTCGATGGAGTTCATCCTTGAGCGTATCAAGGACACCAAGTCGAACATTGCCTTCCTCGACAAAATGAATGGTTAAGAAATGAACTTTTTGCGCAAACTCACGCTCCTCGTTTCGAAACAGTACGCTGCCATCGGCGGCCAGGCTGTCATCGAAGGCGTGATGATGCGTTCTCCGAATGCGTTTGTTGTCGCGGTTCGTACCCCCGACGGCGCCATTCGTTTGCGCCGCGATCAGTGGTACGGCATGTCCAAGCGCTTTCCGTTTTTCAAGAAGCCCGTCCTTCGTGGTGTGCTGATGCTTGTTGAAACGATGGCCAACGGAATCGTGTCGCTGAACTATTCCGCGAACGTTTCCATGGACGGAGAGTTGAAGGCGAAGGCCTTGGCCAAGGGGCAAACCGAAGCCGAGTACGAAGCGGCGAAGAAGAAATCAGAGAAAGTCGACTGGGCCACCTTCTTCACCATGGCCGTGTCCATGGGGTTCGGGATCGCCTTGTTCGTTTTCTTGCCTCACGCCCTCACGGCTTTTTTGGGCGATGCCCTGGGCCGCGACTGGGGCTTGGATAGCTTCGCGTTTCATGCCGTTGATGGCGTGATTAAAGCGGGCATTTTCATTCTCTACATCTGGTTGATTGGCTTCATGCCGGATGTTCGTCGTGTTTTTCAATACCACGGCGCCGAACACAAATCGATTTCCACCTTTGAGGCGGAACTACCGCTCACCGTTGAGAACGCACGTAAGTTCACCACTCAGCATCCGCGCTGTGGCACGTCGTTTCTGTTCTTCCTCATCTTGGTTTCCATCGTCTTGTTCTCGGCCGTTTTCACGGTCGTGCCGATTGGTGTGGGATTGCATCCCGTGCTTCGCCATGCCATGGCCGCAGCCTTTAAAGTGGTCCTCATGCTGCCAGTGGCGGGTGTGAGCTACGAGATCATTAAGCTGGCGGGGAAGTGCTCGACGGCCTGGTGGGCGAAGGCCATGAGCGCTCCGGGCATGTTGCTGCAGAAGCTTACAACACGGGAGCCGGAAGACGCTCAGCTGGAAGTGGCTTTGGCCAGTATCAAAGCCGTGTTGTTCCTCGAAGATAAATACAATCTTAAAGACGCGGAAAGTCGCGTGTTAACAATGGAAGAAGTGGATCTGCAAGGTCTCGGCGACATCGCTGATACTAATTCACGTCTTAAAGACTTCCTCGAATAGCGACTCTCATTTGCAATAGGGGCCCCTCGTGTTCGATAAAATCGACGCTGTCGTCAGACGTTTTGAAACACTCACCGAACGGTTAGCCGATCCTTCTTTGTACGATCGGGCCGATGAAATGCGCCAGATTAACCAGGAGCGTTCGAGCATCGAACCTTTGGTCATCAAGTACCGCGATTATAAGAAACTGGTGGGTGATATTGCCGGTAATAAAGAAATTCTCCAGACCGAGAAAGATCCAGACATGCGCGAGATGGCGAAAGAAGAGCTCGCAGAACTCGAAGCCCAGCTCCCACCCCTCGAGCAAGAACTCAAGCTTCTGTTGCTTCCGAAGGATCCTGCTGACGAGAAAAACGTCGTGCTCGAAATTCGGGCCGGTGCCGGCGGTGACGAAGCCAGTATCTTCGTCGGTGAGGTTTGGCGCATGTACCGTCAGTACTGCGGGACTCGCGGCTGGCGCGCCGAAGTGCAATCGCTCTCAGAGGGCGATCGCGGGATCAAGGAAATCATCGTGGTTGTGAGCGGTGAGAAAGTGTACTCGCGCATGAAATACGAGTCGGGCGTTCACCGCGTTCAACGTGTACCCGAGACGGAAGCGCAAGGTCGCGTTCATACATCAACCATCACCGTCGCGGTCATGCCGGAAGCCGACGAAGTGGGGGATGTGACGATCAACATGAACGATGTTCGGATTGATGTGTACCGGTCCGGCGGTTCGGGTGGCCAGTCGGTGAACACCACCGACTCAGCCGTTCGTTTGACTCACATGCCGTCGGGTATCGTGATCGCCATGCAAGATGAACGGTCACAGCTCAAAAACAAAGACAAGGCCTTCAAGATCCTTCGTGCAAAGCTTTATGACATGGAAGTGCAAAAGCGCCACGATGCGATTGCCTCAACTCGCAAGGGGCTCGTCGGTACCGGTGATCGCTCGGAGCGCATTCGAACTTACAACTTCCCACAAGGTCGTATCTCCGATCACCGCATCAACCTCACGATCTTCAACATCGCTGCGGTGATGAACGGTGACGTCGATGAGTTGATCGAGCCGCTCATTGCCCACAACCAAGCGATCCTCTTGCAGGGTGAAGGCGACATGTAATGGATTGGCGGGCGTTCTTCGATCAACACCGCTCCATTCTCGAGTCCCACTATCCTGGTCTCACAGTTACGCGCTTTCTTCGGGAAGCCCAAGAAATCGGTGGCGACGGCACGGCTTTTCTCGCGGGTGTCCCGTTCGCTTACCAACTTGGTTACGCCGAGTTCGTGGATCATAAGTTCACCGTCACAACTGATGTGCTGATTCCACGCCCAGAAACCGAACAACTCTTTGAGCTGGTCGATCAGGCCATTAAAAATCACCCCGCCTGGCGCCGTCTTGTAGATGTCGGCACGGGGAGTGGCTGCCTCGGACTAAGCCTCGCCCACGCGCATCCCATGTTGTCGGCCACCTTGGCTGACATTTCGCCGGAGGCTCTTTTGGTGGCGAAAGACAACGCCCGAAATCTTGGCCTGCACTCGATCACCTTCCAACAAAGTGACCTGCTCAAAGAGATCGTCGGCCTCTTCGATGTCATCGTGACCAATCCACCCTACATTCCGCGTTCGGCGCACGGGGTGCACGCCATGACGGATCGTCACGAACCGCATCTCGCTTTGTACGTTGAGGACGCCCAGTACGAAGCCTTCTTCACGCGCTTGTTTGATCAAAGCGCACGGCGACTCACGAGCGACGGCATGTTCTTCATGGAAGGACACGAGGAGCGTCTTAAAGATTGTGCCCAGTGGGCGCGCGAAAAGAAACTCACGCAGGTGCGCATCGAGCGCGACCTCGCAGGCCGCGAACGATTTCTCGTCGCATCTGCTCCCCGCACGCCGATCGGATCGTGACCCCGTGCGGGGTGCGTTTTGCACCAAGCGATCCGCGAAAGAAATCAGGGAGGTGCATTTTTTCACCGCCCAATCTTAACTCCACCATGACCTGACGAACGTTCGTCGCCAGCGCTAGCTTCGTGGCTCCTATTAATTTCAGCCAGGAGTTGTCATGAAAAAGTTTTTTGCAGTCGTCATGTTGGTCGCGGCGATGGGTGTCTCTGCCCAGGAAAAGTCGCTCTCGTTCTTCGGAAAGAAAGCCATCGCGGAAGTGCAGGAGGGCAAGGTCGTGAAGTCGATCCGCTTGAAAGACCGGTCGCAGGCACCGAGTTCCTTCAAGGTCGGCATGGTTCTCTCGATCGTGAACAGTGACACCGCCGAAGACGTTCGTACCTTCGACGAGCAGGTCGCCGCCGGTGACTACAAGTTCATCGAGCTCACCCAGCTCAACGTCTCCAAGTTCAGCGCTCTCTCGCCGGCGGACCAGGCCGAGGTTCGTCGCTACTACAGCCCGGTGCAAATCACGGACGCGAAAGACACGGTGTCCACACTGGTCTTCAGATTCCGCTCTACGCGCTAGTTTTTCTTCGGTGGGCCGTGCTGTCGCATGGCCCATTTCTGTGTCCCCGTCGTCCAGTCAAGAATCCTTGCGCAGCCACCAGATCGTTCCGGCACTCGCGAACGTGAGAGGGCCCTGTTGAAACGAGGGACTCAAAGTTGCAGCGAGGTTCGTTTCTATCACTTCACTGCTCGCACTCTGCATCGCCACTTCCACCGCCGACATCGTCATCAGGTAGCCCACCGTTTGCTCTAGATTCAGCACGACGGGCCGTTGGTAGTTGTGTGCTTTGACGAAACTTAGATTGAATAAACTTAGTTCTAGCGGATTGAGTTGAAAGGCCTTGTGGGGCGAGGGGAACTGTTCGTCGAAGAACTCCAGACAGGGATGGTCGAGGCGATGGCCGTAGATGAACAGATTCCCGCCGGCTTCCAGTACACGTGAGCTCTCGAGGTAAAAAGCTCGGGAGTTGAACCAGTGCAACGCCTGGCTCACGGTCATCAACGGGACGGAGCTGTCCTGCACATTCATTCTTTCGGCGGACGACTTGGCGTACACCACCTGAGTTTCACTCATGGCTTCAGTCAGCATCGCTGCGGAAGGATCAATCCCGAGTACATTCGTCGCCAAAGCCCTTAGCGCCACCGTGGAATGGCCCGTGCCACAGCCCACATCAAGTGCCCAGGGTAGAGGAGTTTTTAACGCAAGTAATTGCCCGATGGCTTCGATCACATAGGGATGAAAGTTAATCCGCGACTTCGCATAGCGAGCTGCGGCGGTTGATGACTGGAAAAAAGCACCCATGCTGTGATTCTAGCGCAACCTGAGCGGATAGGGCTAGAATACGAACATACCTCAACGATGGATTTCCCATGGATAAACTTCTTGTTACCGGCCCTCACCGCTTAGACGGAACGGTGAAAGTCTCGAGCGCAAAAAATGCGACGCTGCCGATTCTCGCCGCCGCCCTGCTTTTTGAAACGCCGGTGCGACTTGCGGATATTCCTAAGCTCAATGACGTGGCCACCATGCTGAAGCTGCTCGAGAGCATGGGTCTCAAGATT
>JAIXOY010000129.1 GCA_027486525.1 Pseudomonadota bacterium | reverse complement strand
GGCGACGAACTCGTACCTCGACACCACCGCGACACCCGGGTCGACGTACTTCTATGTGGTGCGATCGTCCAACGGGCTGGAGTCTGCAAACTCGCTCGAAGTCTCGAAGCAGCCCATCGCGAACTTCACCTTCACGTCTGCTACGGTGGCGACCTTCAGCTCCGTCGATCTCGTCTGGGCAGCGGCCACGGGTGCGACGGGCTACGACATTCTCTACGGAACCACTTCGGGAAGTTACACCAGCACGTCGCTGAATCGCACGTCTCCGACGACGCTCACGGGCCTGACGGCCGCGACGACGTACTACATCGTGATCCGCGCGAAAAACGCCACCGGCGGTGGAACCACGCTCTTGAGCAACGAGCGCACCTTCACGACGACCGCCCAATTTCCCACCGTCACCATCACCGGTTTTGGTGCCATCAATAACACGAACGTCGCGGCCTACACGTTGAGTGGCACGTGCACCGAAAACACGCGCGCGGTGACGCTCAATGTGGGTGGCGTCGCCGGGTCGACAACCTGCGCGGCGAACGCGTGGTCACTGACTATGGACGTGAGTGCGGCCGCGGACAGTGCGACCCTCTCCATCGTTGCGAGCCACACCAACTCCGGTGGCAACAGTGACACGGACACGAAGAGCGTCGTGAAAGATGCCGCGCCTCCCACGGTTGCGATCACCAGTTCTCCCAGCATCCGCATCACCAACGAAGCGACCTACGTCGTCAGCGGGACGTGCTCAGAAAATGCGCGCACCGTGAGCGTTTCGGTGGGCGGCATCAACGCCACTCCGACGTGTTCGGCCCTCGCATGGACGACGACGATTAACACCACGGCCCTCGCCGACTCGGGCGCTATCAGCATCACGGCGAACCACAGCGACGCTTCCGGCAACACCGCCACCCAGGCCGCCACGACAGTGGTGAAAGATACGGTTGCCCCGGCCGTCGCCATTTCCGTGGCACCAGTCATCAACAACGCCAACAAAGCGGCGTACGTCTTCAGCGGCACGTGTTCTGAGACGGGCATCAACGTCTCTGTGAATGTCGGCTCGGTGAGCGGCACCGCGAGCTGCATACTCCTCACTTGGACGGCGACGCTCAACGTGACAACGGTCAGTGATTCTTTGGTGGCTCTCGTCACCGCAGACCAGTCCGATGCGGCGGGCAACCCGGCCACCCAGGCCGCGACGCTCGTGGTGAAAGACACCGTCAACCCGTCGGTAGCCATCACTTCATCTCCGACGATCATCAACGCTAACAAAGCCGCCTATCCGATCAGTGGCACGTGCTCCGAGAACACGCGCACCGTAAGTGTGAACGTCGGTGGGGTGACCGCTGCGCCGACCTGTTCGGCGTCGACGTGGTCTGCGACGCTCGACGTTTCTGCTCTCGCGGATGGCGCCTCCATCGCCGTGAGTGCTACGCACACGGACGCCGCCGCGAACTCCCTTACGGCGTCCACAACGGTGGTGAAGAGCACGGCGCTCCCGACGGTGGCGATCACGTCCTCAACGGCGATCTCCAGTTCCAATCAGGCCCTGTACGTCGTCACCGGTACGTGCTCGGAGAATGCGCGCACGGTTTCTGTCAACGTTGGGGGAGTCACGGCTTCGCCGCTCTGCCTGGCCCTTGCTTGGACAGCAACCCTCAACGTGAGCGCGGTCGCCGACAATCCGTCGGTCAGCATCACGGCCAACCACAGCGATGCGGTCGGCAACAATGCAAATCAGGCATCGGCGTCGGTGCTCAAGGACTCGGTCATCCCGTTGGTCGCGATCAACTCACCAGCGCTCATCAACAACGCGAACAAAGCGGCCTACACGCTCACGGGGACTTGCTCTGAAAATGGTCGCACCGTTTCCGTGAACGCCGGCGGCGTCACTGGGACGCCAACCTGTTCCGCTGGAGCGTGGTCGACGACCCTCAACGTCACGGCCGTTGCCGATGGTCTCAGCGTGGCGCTCACGGCGAACCACACCGACCTCGTCGGTAACTCCGCAGCGCCGGCTTCAGCGACGGTGGTGAAAGATACAGCCAATCCGACAGTGGCCATCACGTCGAGCCCGGTCATCAACAATGCCAACAAGGCAGCTTACACGGTGAGCGGAACGTGCTCTGAGAATACGCGCACGGTCACTGTGAGTGTGGGGGGAGTGGCGGGAACTCCGACGTGTACTGCAAGTGCGTGGTCGACGACCTTGAACGTCACGGCGGTCGTTGACAACGCCGCCGTCTCGATTACCGCCGATCATTCGGATGTTTCCGGTAACAACGCGACTCAAGCGACCGCTTCAGTGCTGAAAGACACGGGCATCCCTACGGTGGCGATCACGTCGAGCCCCATCATCAACAACGCCAACAAAGCGGCCTACACTGTGAGCGGCACGTGCTCGGACAACGGCCGCACCGTCACTGTTGTGGTGGGTGGAGTTTCCGGGACGCCGAGTTGTAGCTTGAACACCTGGACAACGACACTCAACGTGACGGCCGTGGTTGATAACGCCGCGGTCTCGATCACGGCGAATCACTCCGATGCAGCTTTGAACGCCGCCACTCAGGCCTCTACTTCTGTCTTGAAGGACACGACGAATCCGACTGTCGCCATCACTTCTTCGCCGAACATCAACGCCGGTAACGCCGCCGCCTACACGGTAAGCGGTACCTGTTCGGAAACTACCAGAACAGTCTCGGTGAGTGTCGGTGGTGTCGCGGGTACTCCGACGTGCACTGGTGGAACATGGTCGTCGACTCTGAATGTTTCGGGCGTCGCAGATTCGGGCTCTGTGGCCATCACGGCCAACCACTCCGACGTCGCCGGCAACAATGCGACCCAGGCATCGACCACGGTGCAGAAAGTGACGGGCCTTCCGACGGTGGCGATCACGTCGAGTCCGGCGATCAATAACACCAACAAAGCGGCTTATCCGCTCAGCGGTACTTGTTCAGAAAATACGCGGACTGTCGCAGTGAATGTCGGTGGTGTCACGGCGTCACCGACGTGTACCGCCAATGCGTGGTCTGCGTCGCTCAACGTCTCCGCTCTTTCAGACGCCGGGTCAGTGGCCATTACGGCTGACCACGATGATGCCGTCGGGAACGACGCCAACCAAGCGACGGCCTCGGTGCTCAAAGACACCGTTTTACCGACAGTAGCGATCACGTCCGCGCCGACCATCACCAACACCAACAAAGCGACCTATCCTGTCAGTGGTACCTGTTCGGAATCCACGCGCACGGTCACCGTCACCGTCGGCTCAGTAACAGGAACACCCACCTGCACGGCCTTAGCGTGGTCAACCACGCTCAATGTCACGGCCGTCTCTGACGGAGCTTCTGTTGCCATCACGGCCGATCACACCGATGCCGCTAGCAACGCCGCCACGCAGGCGTCGACCGCCGCACTTAAAGACACCGCCATCCCGACTGTCACGATCTCGTCGGCGCCGACCATCACCAACACGAACAAGGCCGCCTACCCGGTGAGCGGTGCCTGTTCGGAGAATACCGCCACCGTCTCCGTCGTCGTCGGCGGTGTCTCGGCTTCACCGACCTGTTCAGCGCTGGCCTGGTCCACTGTCCTTGATGTGACCGCCGTGTCTGACAGTGCGACCATCACCGTCACGGCGAATCACAGCGATGCCGCAGGCAACGCCGCCACTCAGGCCTCGGCGACCGTGGTGAAAGACACGGCGGTTCCGACCGTGGCGATCACGTCGAGTCCGGCGATCAACAACATCAATAAAGCGGCCTACATTGTCAGTGGTACCTGCTCGGAAAATGGCAGGCCTGTGAGCGTGAACGTCGGTGGTGTCACCGGTGCTCCGAACTGCAGCACGCTGACCTGGACCACGACCCTCAACGTGACTGCTGTCGCCGACACTGCGTCGGTGGCCGTGACCGCAAACCACAGCGACGCCGCTGGCAACGCAGCGACGCAAGCGTCGACGTCAGTGGTGAAGGACACGGTGATTCCGACGGTGGCCATCACAGCTCCCGTCAACATCACCAACACGAACAGGGCTTCCTATCCCATCAGCGGATCGTGCTCGGAGAACACGCGCACTGTCACCGTGGTGGTGGGTGGCGTAAGTGGTACTCCGACCTGCACCGCCGGTGCCTGGTCGACCAATCTCAACGTGACGTCGGTCGGCGACGGGGGCTCCATCGCCATCACCGCGGACCATACGGATGCCGCCAGCAACAACGCAACTCAAGCGACGGCGACAACTCTTAAGGATGTCGGCGTCCCGACGGTGGCCATCACTTCCGCACCGGCCATCAACAATGTAAACAAAGCGGCCTATCCGGTGAGCGGAACGTGTTCAGATAATGCCCGCACCGTCACCGTCTTGGTCGGTGGTGTCTCAGCATCGCCGACCTGTACAGCGCTTGCATGGTCAACCTCGATTGACGTGACTGCGGTGAGCGATGGTGCGTCTGTGGCCATCACGGCAAATCATGCAGACGCCGCGGGGAATACGGCGACACAGGCCTCCACGACAGTCCTGAAGGACACAGTGATTCCGACTGTGGCGATTACTTCCGCTCCGGCCATCAACAATACGAACAAAGCAGCTTATCCGATTAGTGGGACATGTTCTGAGAACACGCGCACGGTAAGCGTCGTGGTAGGCGGAGTCTCAGCGAGTCCAACCTGTACAGCGCTTGCTTGGTCGGCTTCTATCAACGTCACTGCAGTGGTGGATAGCGCTTCGGTTGCCGTCTCAGCGAACCACACCGATGCGGCCAGCAACGCTGCAACTCAAGCATCGACAACTGTTGCAAAAGATACCGGCCTTCCAACGGTGGCGATTAACTCGCCGTCCATCATCAATAACGCCAACAAGGCCGCATTCACTGTGAACGGCACTTGCACTGAAACCGGCCGCACCGTTTCGGTGATGGTGGGGTCAGTCAGCGCAAGCGACACCTGTACGCTTCTGACCTGGACCGTCACGGTGGACGTCACTGCGGTGATTGACTCCGTCTCTGTGTTGATCACGGCCGATCACACCGATGCTGCGGGTAACAACGCTGTCCAAGCAGCTACGTCCACTGTGAAGGACACCTTCAATCCAACGGTCGCGCTCAACGCAGTCGCGGCGATTACAAATGCGAACAGAACGGCGTACACCGTAACCGGCACATGCTCAGAAAATACTCGCACGGTTACCGTGAGTGTCGGTGGCGTCGCTGCCGCTCCCACTTGTGCAAGCGGAACCTGGAGCACGGGAGCGATCAACGTGAGTGCCGCCGTTGATAGCGCGACACTTTCGATCACCGCAAACCACACGGATTCAGCTGGCAACAGCGCGACTCAAGCTGCAACCACCGTGGTGAAAGATACGACCAACCCGACGGTGGCGATCACTTCATCTCCGACGATCAACATTGCGAATCGCTTGGCCTACACCGTCAGCGGTACCTGCACCGAAAACACACGCACCGTCACGGTAAGTATCGGTGGCGTCGCCGCGACTCCGACGTGTAGCGCAGGAGCGTGGACCACGGGAGCGATCAGCGTCAGTGCAGCTACGGACAGTGCCACGCTTGCGATCACTGCCAACCACACCGACGCCGTCGGCAACGCCGCTACTCAGGCCTCGGCTTCCGTCTTGAAAGATACCGTCGCTCCGACAGTCGCGTTTGCCTCAGCCGCGGGCAATCCAGTGTTTGCCGCTTTTGTGGTGCGTGCTCTGTTCAGTGAAACGGTTACAGGAATGCTCGCGGGAGACTTCAGCGTTTCCAATGCGGCGACCTCCGGCTACACCGTTGTGTCCGGCACGACTTATGATATTACCGTGACCCCATCCGTGGATGGAGCCGTGACCGTGGACATGGCCGCTGCAGCAGCGACAGACGTCGCCGGAAACCCAAGCACGGCCGCGACTCAATTTACGAGAACATATTCGTCGATCGCCGTGCTGTCATTCGCCGTAACCTCAACACATGACTACGGCTCGATCACAACGGGCGGCTCGTCGGACGTCACCATGGTGATCAACAAAACCGGCGTGGCGAATGCCACGAGTGTCACTGAGATCTCCTTGGCCGCACCGTTTGCGTTCAAGGGGGGAGCTTTCCCCGGCACCGGTGGAACGTGTACGACGACGATCTCTGCCACCTGTTCAATCGTGGTGACCTTCACGCCGACAGCGGCCGGGGTGAGAAATGATTCCGTGGATCTCCAGTACAACAACGGGAGCTCGACGGTCTCCATCTCGCGCGCGATCACCGGCACAGGTGTCGTCATCACTCCGACCCTCGTGGACGTGGATGGGCCAAGCGGTGTGATGATCAACCAGTGTATTCCACTCACGATTACCTCGAAGACGGCCGCGGGCCTCGCAGCAAACGTCACCGCCAACGAAACGGTGAATTTGGTTGTGAACAACGGCGCCGGCGGCTTCTTCTCGAACGCAACCTGTGCGACGGGGGCGACCTCAACCATCATCACCAGTGGTACAAGCTCCCGCGTGATCTACTTCCGCGCCACCACCGCGAACCAGAACTTGACCCTCGTGTTTAACCCCACGACACTTACGCCGACGACGAAGTACGTCGAAACGTCGACGGCCCCGACGAGGATCGCCGTGAATCCTCCGGCGGAACTCCAGACGAATACCTGCGTGCCTCTCGTGGTTGATCTCGTCGATGCCGCTGGTAACAAAGCTGGCCGTGCGGTGGCGGTGCAAGTGAACCTCACCGAGAACGGAGATGCCGTCTACTACAGCGACAGTCTTTGTTCGGGCGTGATCACATCAACTACTTTCCCCGCCTTCACAGAAACCAAAACCGTTTACGTGAGGAACCCAACCGCTCAAGCGATCACTCTGACGTTCACTGACAACGCTGCCGTGTTGAGCACGGGAACCGCCGCGGTGTCTTTCGTCAGCGCCCTCACCTGGTGGAACACCGCTTTCTTCAAGCGCATGCCGATCACGCTGGACAACCTCGACCAGGCCGTGGCCCACACGAACATCCAGGTCCTCGTGCGACTTAACACCAGCCGGATCAACTACGCAGACACGCTGGCGGGTGGTGCCGACATTCGTTTCACACTGTCCGACCACGCGACGGTCTTGAGCTATGACATCGAGTCGTGGAACGCGACGGGCGAAAGTCTCATCTGGGTTCGCATCCCGTCGATCTCGGCGAGTTCTCAGCGCATCATCTACATGTACTACGACAACCTCGCTGCTTCGACGACCGAGAACGCTGCAACGACCTGGAGTGGCTACTCCGGTGTGTGGAACATGGACAAGACGGGCGCGAACTACATCGACGCGACAGGCTCGGGTAAGACGGGAACTCCATCAGGTACAGTGACAGACACGACCGGTGTCACTGGAAATGCTATTTCGCTTACTGGTGGAGCAGCCTCGATTAACACGGGCTTCGCTCTCGAAACGATCCTCGGTAGAACCTCGACGTTGTCAGTCTGGATGAAATCGACTGTAGCTGGTAACAACACGGTGTGGCTGGCTCCGGGCATCACCGGTGTTGAACAGTCTGGGGGCGGAAATGACATCTTCTTCGGCCACATCAACGGCTCAGGCTTCATCGGCATCACAGCGGGTAACGGCGTGACGACGACGTCGGGCTTTAGGGTCAACGATAACAACTGGCGCTTGGTGACCATGTCACGCAACGAGACGACAGGGGCGGTTCGGTTCTACACCAACGGCGTGCTCAACGGCACCGGCACCAGCGAGACGGGCAACAAGACAACGACGTTTAATAGCTTCGGCTTTGTCCGCAACACCGGTGGTGCATCCAACTTCTACACCGGCTTATTAGACGGGATACGCATGTCGAACTCGATCCTCACCGATGACCGGATCAAGGCAGAATACAAATTCTCCATTGAAACCAACATCACCTACGGCTCGCCGGAAGATCTCTAGAATGTAAAATTGATTTGCGCGCCGTAGCCGAAGACTTCATGAGTGAAAGTGATGTCGGCGTTGGGAGCCGTGGCGATCTGGTAAAAACCCTTGATGAGATAGCTCGTGCCTAGGGGACCGATCCAGCCGAGCCGTGCGAACGTTTCGCCACCCACACCTGCTTCCGTGAGGATCGTCCCACCGTCAACGGGCAAGAGAGTGTAGGCCCTGGCTCCCAGGCCCCAGAGAAGTCCGATGCGCCGGCGCTGATGGAGTGTGTAGGAGAGGCCCCCTTGCACGAAGCCTGTCTTGATGACCTCGAAGTCTCCCGGCGCTTTGTTGAAATAGAGTGGGCGCTCCTGCTGCATGATAAAATAACCGATGCGGGAGTTGGGCCCCGTCTTCGTGATGACTTCGAGTCCGTAGTGAATGAGTTCCTTCTTCTCACTCTTAAGTTCTTGGGTGCCCGCCGGTTCGTCGAAGCGAACGAGCTGCAGTCCACCAAAGATTCGCAGACCCCAGTTCTGGCTAATCCGTGTCGTGAGACCTCCGTTCCAGTACGGGTACTGGGGCGACGTGAGCTTACCTTTCGAGCCGTTGCTTTTCTGTTCGCCTTCGAGGGAATGGTACGCAAGTCCGTACTCGCCGGAGAATTCAAATCTTTCGATGTTGATTTCGGCGAGCGCGGTTGAAGACATGAAAATGAGACTGAGAACCAGGGCTTTCATCATGAGATTTTATAGGAAATCACACCCAAATCAAGGGGTGGTCTGAAGTTGCTCGTGCTGCGAGCGAAATCCGGCAGGGCCTTTGTCTTTACCCGGACCCACTGAAAAATAGACGGGAAAACACGTGATTGTGCAGCTCGCTGAGTAGTGCATTATTTTGTCGGCGTCTTCCCAGCGGTAGTACGCCTCCTCGTCCACGCGCTTGTACTTCTGCTGCTTTCCCCAGCGCTTAATCAGCGAGTGGTGAAAAATGTCATGCAGAAAATACGAGGGAAGCGTGGCGAACATGTCGAGAACTTTTTCTTGATCAACCTGCACGAGCACTGGAAATTTATAGCGAATCTGGCTGACCCAAAAGCGCAGAGTGCGTGTGCCATTCTTATCGCGCATCAGTTCCCCTTTGCCGTACTTCGCTTCGAGCGTGGCGAGGGGCTGGCCCGGAAAAAATTCCGCGAGGGTGTCGGTGCTGAAATCGTAGTTCTGCGGATCCACTTTAGCGTGAAGCGGGAGGGCCAAAAAAAGGAGGAGGACGAACCACATCCGAGGATTTTATCACAAGGCCCAGATGGCAGAGAGAAACCCTCGGGGATATGTCGGACCAAAGCGTGCCCCTAGGGGAAAAAATGTTCGGCCAGGTGCACGACATTGGGTCGACAAAGCAATGAAATCACATCCATTATAGGGGAAGACCTTTTGCTAAACTTTAACGCCTAATGTGCCGTCAAGCCTAGGGTACAATCGTCTCTAGTCCCATGGTTGGGATGTGAACGTATTTGCGTTGGATAAGGATGTTCTGCATGATGAAGCTTCGCCCATGGATCGCGGTATCTTTTTGTCTTCTATTGGGTGCCTGCGCCACTCCATCAAAAACCGGTAAGAAAACGGCCAGCGGCTGGCGGAGCTTCGGCGAGGAAGGGACGTACACTCCCGGAGGCCGGATTCAGCAAGGCATCGTGGACACTGATCTCACGGCCTGCGAAGGTTGCATCCTCGGCAGCTCTCACCACGGCACCTTCGTTTCTCCGTTGCGCGTCTTTGAGCTGAAAGGTGCAGAGCACCTTAATCTCAAGAATACGCACTTTGATATTCCTGTGACCTGGAATCCTGCCGTTGCCAAATGGGTGACCTACTTCTCCGGCCGCGGCCGTGAGTGGTTCCAACGCTACGCTCAGCGCGGCGGTCGGTACGCACCCGTGCTTTCGAAAATTTTGAACGAGAATGGTCTTCCTCGCGATCTCATCTACCTCGCGATGGCGGAGTCGGGTTTCCAAAACATCGCCAAGTCCCACGCCAGCGCCATGGGCCCTTGGCAGTTCATGGGCTTCACGGGCCGCAAGTACGGCCTGAACCAAGACTGGTGGATGGATGAGCGCCGCGATCCGCTGAAAGCTTCCGTGGCCGCCGCCGGCTACCTGAAAGATCTGCATGACCTCTTCGGCTCTTGGGAACTCGCGACGGCGGGCTACAACGCCGGCGAAGGTAAGATCGGCCGTGCGATCAAGCGCTACGGCACCCGCGACTTCTGGAAACTCACCAAGGGCCGCTACCTCAAGCCAGAAACGAAGAACTACGTTCCGAAAATCATGGCCCTCGCGATCATCGGCAAAAACCTAGAGAGCTTCGGTTTCAACGAACTCGCTTTCGACACCACCCTTGATTACGATCAAATCAACGTTCCGGCGAACACGGACTTGATGGAGGTCGCTCGCGTTTTGAATGTGCCGTTCGAAGAAGTGCAGCGCTACAACCCTGAGCTGCTCCGTTGGCAGACGCCTCCGCATCTTCCGTCGTACGCCCTTCGCATGCCGGTCGGCTCACAAGAGAAGTGGGACGAGATCAAAGACAAGTCGGTTGTGAGCGCGGCTCGCTACCAAACTTGGACCACCAAGAAAGCTACGACGCTCGCTCAAGCAGCTCAACAGCATCGCGTGCCAGTGCAAGTTTTGGCTTCTTTGAATCCCGAACTCGATGGACAGCGCTGTGAAGAGGGTACCGAGATCAAGCTTCCCTTCCGCGTTGATCAAGACTCACGCGATCGCATGTACGCTGACCTCTACGAAGTTCCTAAGAAATTCCGCAAGGCCCGTCGTTCTTACTACCGCTACATCAGCTCGGTGAGTTCGAGAGGCAAAACCATCAGTCGTCCAAGCAAGTACTACACCGTGAAGAAAGGCGACACGCTCTGGCAGATCGCGCGCAAAACCGGTGTGCCGATGGATGTCTTGGTGCGTTCAAACAAGACGCTCAAGCGCCGTGGAGTTATGCCGGGCGATAAACTCGCAATTAAGTAAGTAATCTTTTCTAACCGCTCGTGCTCGTGACATACTCACGGGCATGAGTTTCGGTTTAAAATCTTTCAAAAAACAAAAAGACGAGTCCAAGCACAGTGAGGGGCGCAAGCACATCTCCACCGTGATCATCGGGCATGATCTCGCCGCGATTTTGAAACTCGTCGAATTGAAAAATACGATCTCTCCAGAAAACCTGCGTCTCATTACACCGCGTTTTCTCACGCGCCAAGGCCTCGTCGAAACCTACCAGGCCGGCGTTTCCACACTGAGAGATAACGTCTCGACCTTGCAGATCGCGGGGAAGTTTTCCCATGCGCGCACCGTCCGCTATGACCACGAGACCCAGTTCGCCAAAGAAGGGCAGTGGCAGCGGTTTGGTGGCCGGGCCAAGCCCATGGAGTTCGCAGCGGGTGAAGAATACTTCCAGGCCCCGCGCCAAGACATAGAGCTCTCATCGCTCTTCTCGGAGAGTGAGTGGCAGCAGCTCGACGAGACCCTCAAGGCCTACCAGAGTGTCCGCATCCTCGAAAAATTAGAAAAGCAAACGCCGACCGATCTCGCGAATCGTGACGAGTGGTGGATGCTGTTTCATGATCTCACGGAAGTGACGTGCAGTGATCTGTGGCTGTCACTCCCGGCGCGCCAAGTGATGAAGGCGAGCGAGCAAGGCCAGACACTGCCGACCGAAGCAGCAGCTTGGTTTGCCAGCGTAAAACGCCAGGCAGCGATCGCGCTGTCTTGGGAAATGACCAAAGAGCTTCATCCTGAGCCCCGTACTCTCTTTGTTCCGCAAAGCATGACCCACGAGTGGGGTCATTTCATCCTCGACGTTTTGCCCTGGGATGAGGCGCGCAAATGCCACCCGGTGAATGCTCTTATCTTGTTGCACGAAGAAGAGCCGTCGAGCGAATTGATGGCGGATAAAATTAAACTCTGCAAGCGCGTCTTTGATCGGGTGTTCCCTGATTTCGAGAAACACATCCGCAAAGAATTCATCCTCGCATCAGAAGATTATTTTGAATGGGCCCCACAGCCCGACCTCGCGGAAGCACTGCTGATAAGTGTGCCGAGTCTGCATCTCTTGGGTGCGTACGCCACCGCCTCAACCGCTGACAAATTTCTCACGCGTAGTCTTCTCACCCTCTAAACACGTCAGAAACTTGACGAAAACACCTCAGAAACACTCGCTGCTTCGAGTCATGCTTGCGTTTAACGCAAGGCCGTCTTTAGACTGAGAGCAAGTTCACACACCAAGGAATTAAGTCGTATGCGAATCCTCGTCATTCTTGCCGCTCTATTATGTGTCGCCGCAGCTAAGGCGCAAGACAGAATTATTTCTATCGACGCCACTCAACTCAGTTACGCAGGAGCTCTCGTTTTCAAGAGCGACAAAGGTAAAGGCAGCACGGAAGATCGCGACACCAACGAGTTCAAACTTAATTTGAACTTTGCGCAGAAGCTCGCGGACTATCCGCAACTGATGATCAAGGGCATTGGCCGCATCGAGCGCACGCACGAAGATCAGGGCCCTGATGCCACAAACTCAATCTGGGCTTTCAGCGGTGGTGTTCTCTTTAACCACGACGCAGCGGACATTAAGAACAGCATGTTTGCAGGCGCACAAGTGGGCGTTGAATGGCAGACCATCGACAATTACACAGATGACGAATCTGGGCTCAATCTTACTCTCGGCGTTGAAGCCGGGAAGCGCTGGGACATGGGCTCTTACTCTGTCGCCAACATCTCTTACGCACCATCACTCGAGTTAATGTATCGCCGTTACGGTGGCGACATCCGCGACGAGTTCTACACCAGTGGGACAGAGATTAAATTGAACTTCTTGAAGTTCGACATTCTCTTTTGAAGCATAGGGGCACGAGCTTGGTCCGATTTGAATACGCAACCTACAAAAACAGTATTGCCAAAAAGAGTGTTCCTACGGACACTTGTATTAATTAGTTAATTGTTTGCTTAAACACGGAATGGCGTTACGTCATTTGAAACAAGGAGTTTTATGAAAAAGCAACTCGTCCTCGTCGCTGGCCTCGCAGTTCTCGCTGCTCCGGCATTCGCTTCAAAAGCACGTTTGGCTGCTTTGGGTGAATCAACAAACGGCTCGTTCTACATCAACGACAACCGTAACATCTTCCTGAACGCTTCAGAAGTTTTGAACCACAAAGACCTCGTATCTTACGAATGGGGTACTGCTGGCGCTGCTGACACTGACGGTGCATCTAACGCTGAAGGCGGTCTCTACCGCGCTCACGGCAACATGGTTTACGGTGTTCAGTTCGGTCGCAACCTGAGCTTCAACACTGAAGCATCAGCTGCTGCTGACATCATTGCTAACTCAGACGACGTTCTTCAAGCTACCAACGCTCTCGACCTCTTCATCGGCGGCGACGCTGGCATCAAGTGGGGCGTTCAATTGACTTACGCTTCAGCTGAAGACGACGCGTTCGCAAGCACTTCTGGCGCAGCCGATGACGAGTCTGCTGAAGCATCAGTTATGGACCTTCGCGTAGGTGTTTCTCAGGGCCAATGGGCTGCGTACCTCGCGTACGGCATCACTGGTAAGACTGAAGCTGACGAAAACGAAGCAGAAATCAACCGCAAGTCACCACTCGAAATCGGTGCTTCTTGGAAGTGGGATGCGTACACTGCATTCGCTCAGTACTCTTCAGTGAAGTACGACGTAGAAGTTGCAGCTCTCGACGAGTCAACTGAATCTTCATCGATGTTGGTTGGCGTTGGTCGCCAAGACAAGTTGAACGACAAAGCGACTTTGTTCACTAAAGTCTCTTACACAACTTCTAAGACTGACACTGAAGACATCGGCGGTTCAGACGACGAAGAAAAAGCCATCCCAGTTGTTGTGGGTATGGAGTTCGACGCTGCTTCATGGTTGGCACTTCGCGCCTCTATCTCTCAGAACGTGATCATCAACGAAGAAGAGACTGGCGGCGACAAGTCGACTAAGCAGAACACAACTGACATCAACACCGGCGCTACTTTGAAGTTCGGTGACTTGTCTGTTGACGGCTTGATCGGCACTACTGGTAACAACGGTGCTACTGCTAACACTGAATCAGGCGTTCTTTCTACAGACCGTTTGATGACTCGCGTATCAATGACTTACCGCTTCTAATCGAAAGATTAAAAAAAGGGCCAGCTTGTCTGGCCCTTTTTTTTTGCTGAATCCTTAACCTGCATAGGGGAAAACATGAAAAAGCATCTTATTCTCGGCGTCACATTCGCCGTGATGGCAACTCCAGCTTTCGCAACTAAGGCACGTCTCGTTGCTTTGGGTGAAGAGATCACTGGTTCTCAGTACATCAACGATAATCGCAACATCTTCCTGAACGCTGCAGCAGTGAATGACTACAAAGACATGGTCATCCTCGAGCTCGGTGGTGACGGTGCCGCCGCTTCGAAGTCAGACGCAACCGCGTCTCCTCAAGCTGAGGGCGGAGTGCTCTACGGCATGAACGATATGGTTTTCGGTGTCTGGCTCGGCGGCGAAAGTTCTCAAAACCGCGAAGCTCGCCAGTACCTTTCTTTAAATAATCGCGTAGTTCATCAAGACAACCAATTGGACCTCTTCGTCGGAGGTAACTCGGGCATGAAGTGGGGTGCCAACCTGACGTACTCAGAAAATAAATCTGATACTGTCGGCACGACTTTTACAGACATCGACAGTCAGACGCTTTCTGCTCGCCTCGGCGTCATGATGGGTGCCATCGAAGGTTTTGCTAACGTCTCTCTCGTGAATAAATTCGAAGGTGACCTGGGTTCTGGCGAAGACGAAACGTTCGACGGCAATCTTGGTTACGAAATCGGTGGTACGTACGCCCTGAGCACCGGTAAAGTCTTCGCTTCTTGGCGCCACGCTGGTTGGGACCAAGAGAGTGACGAAGCCATTTCAAACGCTGGTGGCATTGGATCACCGGCCTATCTCGGAAAAGCTGAAGTTTCTACTGATCGCTACGTCGTGGGCTACGGTCGTGAAGAGAAAATTTCTGATAAGGCGACAATGTTCTACAAAGCGTCTTACATCATGAACACTCGCAAGTTCGACACAGACGACGACGGCGAAGCGAACCTCGACGACCAGGCGATCCCACTCGTCGTTGGCCTCGAGTACGACGCCGAGTCTTGGCTCACATTGCGCGGCTCGATCTCTCAAAACATCTACGGTCAAACTGACAACGACTACGACGATAGCCTCACTGGTTTGGTTAACGCAGGTGTGACTGGTGCAAATCCAGCAGGTAAGCGCACGACGAAGAACACGACGTCAGTCAACACTGGCGCCACTGTTAAGTTCGGCGATTTCTCAATCGACGGCTTGATCGGTACTTCAGGTGTGAACGGTACGAACTCGAACACCGGCAAGAACGGCGTTCTTGCTCTCGATCGTTTGATGTCTCGTGTAGCTATGACTTACAAGTTCTAATCTCCGCTCTCTACGAGATTACAAAGAAGGCCTGGGTTTATCCCGGGCCTTCTTTTTGATTCTTCTTTAAATCGCGATCTTCGTCGTTGTCTGCGTCCTCTCCACCTCGACTTACATGCAGTAAGCCTTCGGCGGCTCGTCCTGGACGCCTAGAATCTCATCGATTTTTAAAAGAATCAGATTCGCCGTGAAATCAAATCCCATCAAGCGCTACAAATTTTCCGAAGTGAGCGGAATTTCTTCCGAACCCATTTCTCAGCACTTTAAATTTTCAGTGATTGCGATTTCTAAACTCGGCCCGCTTTTTTCATTGAGAGAGGCGGGAAGGGGAACGCTCACGCTCGGCGCAGACACAGTTCCCCGTTCATGTTGAACCCCTTGATGCTCTAGAGCATCTGAGTCTGAGAAGGATCTCTCAGACTCACCCTTCTTAAATCTAACACGACATTCGCCGCCGAAGTGAGTGCGAAGAAGTGCGCAGTAGATTTTTGGAGATTGAAGCAGGAATTTCTTCCGCAGAATTTTAAATGCTCTTTTGATTTTCACTGATTGCGAATTTTTCTACTAGCCCGTTTTTCTCATAGCAAGAGGCGGGAAGGGGAACGCTCATGCTCCCCGTTGTGGCAGTTCCAAGTTCATGTGGACCCTCTTTGGTGATGCCAATCACCTGGGTCTGGGATGTATATCCCAGCCTACCCCTTCCCTTCTTAAATCTAACACGACATTCGCCGCTGAAGTGAGTGCGAAGAAGTGCACAGTAATTTTTGGAGACTGAAGCAGGAATTTCTTCCGCAGAATTTAAAATGCTCTTTTGATTTTCACTGATTGCGAATTTTTCTACTGGCCCGTTTTTCTCATAGCAAGAGGCGGGAAGGGGAATGCTCACGCTCAACGTTGTGCCAGTTCTCCGCTCATGTGGACCCCTTTGGTGACGCAACTCACTTGGGTCTGAGGTGAATGCCTCAGCTCATCCCCTTCCCATTTACATTTTACCACAGCACACGCTGCGGTCGTTACGTCGAAAAGGTACGCGATACCTTTTCGACAAGAGGGAAGAAACCATGCCACGTTCGCTCTTACTCCGTTCAGAAACAAACGCTTATCACGTCACAGCGTGCTCAATTGAAAATGTTGGTTTTCCACTTCCGCTGGTGGAAGTGTGGCGGATCGCTTTGCTCGAATTGTTTCGTGCTCACGCCACCCATCAGCTGCGCGTGCATGCATTTGTGTTAGTGAAAGATCGCTTCCATCTGATCTGCGACACACCGAGAGCGAACCTCGATCATGTCATGCGGGATTTTCTGCGCAACATGTCCGTGGCGATGAATGTGCATGCCTGCACGCAAGGATCCCGCTGGAACGGTCGGCACCGTCGCACGCTCATCGCCGGTGAGAGCTACTATGCGCAGATCTATCGTTATGTTCATCAAAGTCCGACGCGGGCGGGGTTAGCCATCCGAGTGGAGGACTATCCGTTCACTACGCTTAACGCGAGCACGACGTTTCCTATTCAGTGCTGGCTGCCGAGTTGCACGCGAGTGTGGCTGAATCAGCCGATCTCAACGACGGGACAGCAGCTCATCGAGCTCGGTCTGCGAAAAGCGCAATTTGATGTGAGTAAGAGAAAACTTCGAGTGTGGAAGAAAGAATTTGGTCCAAAAGGCGAGTGACACCTTTTGGACCACAAAGAAGAATCTAGTAGTACTTGATCCAAGTCTTGCGGAGACGTGAGCTCACGTCGCGGCTGTAGCAATCAACGTTGAACGCCATCTTCAAAGTCGCATAGAGAGAGCCATCGGCTTCTACACAGCGAGCTTTCGCGAGGTCCAGGCCAACACTCGTCAAAGAGCAGGCAACGCCTTTTTCTGAAGCGAAGCGATCCATCTTGTCAGTTGCCGCCGCTTCAGTCGCTGCCAAGGCACGATCGTAGCGCTCACCGAAACACTGCTCAGGTGGAAACGGGTTCGTTGGCGGGAACGGATTGTGCGGAGGAAACGGAATGTGCGGAGGAAATGGCTGGTGCGGAGGCCAGTTTGGCGGACGATGTTGTGCCATGGCTGGCAATGTGATGACGAGAGTCAGAATTGCGAAAAATAATTTCATAAGAACCTCCTAGGTATGAGCCCATCCTAGGAAACTTGCTTACCTCTAGTCAAATCTAGGAGCGCTAAACGGAGAATTTCTTCACTCTCAAGCGGGATGCCCTTCTGGTGAGCGTAGTGCTCCCATTTTTCAATTTGGCGCTCAAGTTCGTGGAGTTGTTCAAGCAGCTGGAGTGAATGTCGGATGACCATAGAAACCGCCTCTGTGTTCCTAGTGTAATCCATTTGTTTGACATATCAAACAAATTGGAAGTAAATCATCGGGGCACACAAAATAAATTTTATAGTTTTTGTGCCCCTAGACTGGCCCTATCGTCGGACCAGCAAAGTTAAGCTTTCGAAATGATGGGTGTATGGAAACATATCAAAAATTTTTGAACGCGTTGCAAAATATGACAATTCTAATGCTTTTAAATCGGTAGCGAGGCTCTCTGACGAACAGCTTGAGTAGAGCAAGATGGCCGGCTTCATGCGCTCAATCAGCTCCAGAGAAAGGCCTAGGCCTCGGCGGGGAGGGTTCACGACGACAACGTTGGGATTCCAATCGCTCCAGAGAGCGGTGATCTTTTCCGCAGGTGAGGCCGTGAAGGTTGCCTTGAGTCCAAGTTCCCTTGCGGCCATCTCGGCATTTGTAACTGCGGCGGCATTGATCTCCACACCGTGGACCTCATGGCCCGACTGCGCAAGATGAAGCGCAAAGCCTCCGACGCCACAAAACAGATCTAGCACTTTTTCTCCGCGCCAAGGCGCGAGCCATTTCACCGCCGTGGCGTAAAGCTGCTGCGCCACCATGCTATTGGTTTGCATGAAACTTTGCGGAGAGAAGTGCAGGAGAACGTCGTTGGACTTGTGCCGTAGCGTTTGCTGAGTGGAGAGAATGATTTCTTCCGGGCCCTCGAGTAGCGCGTGGGGGATGGGCTGTAAGTTTGCCGAGACAACTTGAAAAGCGCTGAGCTCGGGCAAGCCCTGGCGCAGCCGATCCAGCGCCTCTCTCGAGCGGAGAACAAAACGAAGCATCTTCTCTCCCGTCGTCGGCGAAAGACTGAGGATGAGGCCTTTAAGTTCTCCCGTGCGCTTCGGGATGTCGTAGGGTGTGAGTCGCCAGCGGGTGATGAAATCTCTGAGGGGCGGCAAATCGCGATTCAACCTTTCTGCCTGCACGGGACAATCGAGCAACTCCACAGCGTGGGTGAGATCCTCTTGCAGTAAGCCGATGATGGGATTTTCAACCGTGCCGGTGACACTGAGTTTAACCTTGTCGCGAAAATGCCAGGCAGGCCCGGCGACGAGTGGCTCGGGCGTGATGCCTGTGATGAGCTTTAAGCGTTCTGTCTTCTGAGCGTGTTGCTCTTCGAGTGAGGTCGACATAAGACTGCAGGAACGGCAGCGGCCGGCGTCGTAGTGACGGCAACCGCTCATGGCTGCAGTTGTTTACTGAGCACGGCCCTGGCGATCGTTTCGACGTCATTCTTGAATTGATCCAAGCTTTCGCCCGGAACATTGTAACGACTGGCCACTTTTTCAGAGACCAAGGGCCAGCTCAGTTCGAACTGGTCTTTCATACAAGTAAGGACGGCTTCGGTTTGCAGCAAGGCTTTCGCCTGAGCCGCGGGGACACGTCCGAGGCAGTGCTGACGAACCCGTGATTGGAACAGCGGAGAGATTGAAGATTGCAGTGCTCCGCCGAGAATTTTCCAGCGACGATTCTTATGTTCCGTCAGCGACTTCTGCATCTTCGAAGATGACAAAACATCCCGGCATAAGTTTGCACCGAGGTGAGTGTTCAACTGTTGGCGATCGTGGAAGTACATCTTCGACGGGTAGTGATAAGTCAGGCGAGCGAGGCAGCTTCCTTGCGGATCAAACGTCGCCTGCTGCATGTTCTTCTCGAGATCCGCACTGAGCGCCGTCTTAATCTGGTCGAGACTTTGCCACAACCAGCCGCGTTCTTCTTCGGCCTCTTTTGCGATCTGGGTTTTCCACCATTGCTTCAAGGGGGGCGTAAGTTCGCTGCGCCAGTACCGTGCCTCCGGAGCGTCACCCGGTGCGAGCTCTTCCATCAGCTTAGCCGAGGATGATTCGAGGCACCTTGCGAAGCGACCATCGATGAACTCAACGCCGGGGCTGACCCAGGCCAGCGGCGAAGAAATCTTCACCATGGAATTCGGCCCTTCGCGCCAGCATGCACGCCAGGACTTCGCAGCCTCTTCTTCCAAGCGCGCGAGGAACCACTGGCGCTTACTGCCGACGTCTTCGTTCACACGCTCGTTGAGGGCTTCGAAGGGATAGTCGTCGAGGAGTTCTTCTTTCACGGATGCGGGCAAGCGACCCTGTTTCGTCAGCAAGGCGGTGAGGCCCTGTTGGTAACAACTCTTGGGGTTACTGCCATGGTGGCATTCGAAGTAGACCCACGTCGGATCGAGCTTCGCCAGCGATGCCTCCTTCGCTTGGTAGTCACGCAGCCAGTGCGGGCCATCGGAACGCATGCGCCATTCGAGCTGATCCACGTCTTTGCTCACGAGTGATTCCCAGTGAGAGAGATAGGCATCGATGGCGATTTGGCCTTGGGGCAATGCTTTGTTCCAGTCGCAGGAACGCGCATGTCCACTCGAGAGCCAGGCGCGTTTGTTTTGCAGGAATTCTGGTACCGCTGTTTGGCGCAAACACTGCGCCATCGGATGGGGTTCAGAGAGTGAAGCAAGACCTCGCGAAGGAGTCTTGTTCAGCATCGCGGACTTGTGCAGATCCAGGCAGTCTTTCAGGTGACGATTTTTTACATCCCGCCAGACCCATTGATCACGCTTGAACTCGCGGTGCATCTCACCTTGCATGCTCCAGTCACGTTTGAAGAGTTGGTCATGCAGGAAGTCTTTGAGGCCAGGAGCTGCCACGCCGTGGAGAACGAACTGCGCCACCTGAGGGGCCAGCGCACTCACATCCGTCGTCGACTGCTGCCATTTCCCATCTCTCCATTCGCCCGGAGACTTTTTACTGAGTTTCGTTTGCCACTCGGGAAAACTGCTCAACCAGTGGGGAAGCAGAGCTTCGCTCATGCCGGCGGTGACGTGGCCCTGGAACTCCAGAGACGGAAAGTCAGTCACAGCACACCTCAAAGAGATCTTGACGTGACCGCGGGCGGTGCTGAAACACTGGCCATCGGGCAAGTTCGATTTTTCAATGGACGTCAGCACGTGTTGGTGGAAAAAATCGGGAGTGAGATGTTGGGCGAGGGCCCAGAGGTTCTTCATCTCGGCCTTGCTGAACGCAAGGTCAGTGCCTTTCCACTCAACGACTAAACCCGTTTTGAGAAACCAGTGCCACGCCAAGGCACCGTACTCGCGCTCAGCATCGCCGCTGACCATGTCATAGAGACACGGAACATCAGAGCAGGTCGCAAGTGTGACCGCGAAGGGGCGGAAATGTTCCTGGGGTAGTTTTGACAGAAGACGGGCCTGGGCAAAATTGAGCTTCGCCAGATCAAGATGCAGCCAGCGACCTTGGATACTATGGCGAGGAGGAAAAGTTTTTTCCATGCGCTCATTTTCGAGCACGAGATTTTCTAAGCGATACTGATTGTAGGCACAGCCTTCGAAGGCGGCAGGAGACCGGTCGACTTGCACCTGCGGCTGGGTCCATTTGTTTTGCCGCCAAGAAGTGAGGAGCTTCTCCTCTTCCACATGCTCACTGATCCCGATGAATGTCACCGCAACGAAGAGAGCTGCCAAAGGAATCGCTTGGGGACTGCGGCGCCAGGTGCGTCGCCACGAAAGAGAGAGCCAACGGAACCAGGTTTCAGGGTGCTTCATATTTTACAACCTTCGTCACTTCATCGGTTTTGCCATCGTAGATCACGGCCATCCCTTCTTGTGGGATGGTGAGTTGCCATTGTTCAGAACCTGCGAGCTGCACAAGCGTCGACGGGCGGTGACGATAAGCGTGGCGCCAATAGAGAAAGGATTTCTCCGTGGAATTGGGCGCGCGGAAAATGGCCTGCACGAGCTTGTTTTCAATTTGCAGTGAGTACTCTTGCCAGTGGAAAACCTGAGAGTCAGGTCGACCTTCGAGCTGGGTGATGCGTGTGGGCTCTGATAAAATTTGCAGGGCCTCGTGCAATGAGGTCTGGCCGGGATGAATGTCCCGGATCCCCTGAAGAGGGTGAAGTTTATTACAGCCTGCGATGAGGGCCAGCAGGAGCCCAATACATAGTTTCACCTAGGGCTGATCGGAGTTCCAAATAGTTGTCTTGAGTTCTCCCTTAAGTGCCTAAAATGATGTAAATTAAAGACTATGGCCCGTCGTTCGAAATCCATCCTTAAGCGACTGATTCGCTCTCTCTTGAGACTCTTGCTGCGTCCGCGAGTGATCGGGCTCATCCTCCTACTTGGTCTGCTCTCTCCTCTGTGGATGTACTACTCTCACGACGTGAGTCGGCTGAATAAAGAATGGCCGCACGTCATCGTGCCCAAAGAAAAAGGGGAGTCGGCTGATTACGAATTCAAAAACAAGCCGCCGAACTACTGGGTGCGCCTCAATCAAATTTCCAGCTACGCCAAGTGGGCCGTGATTCTTTCCGAGGACTGGGGCTTCTATGGGCACAAGGGCGTCGACTTCGATGAGTTGAAGAAAGCCGTCGATGAAAGCATGCGCGAGCGCCGCATGGTGCGTGGGGCGAGTACCATCTCTCAGCAAGTCGTGAAGAACGTGTTTCTTTCGTCGAACCGGTCCGTCATTCGCAAAGTGCACGAAATCATCCTGACGCAAAAGATGGAAGAGCAGGTCTCCAAGCAACGCATCCTCGAAACCTATTTTAACATCGTCGAACTTGGTCCCAACATCTACGGCATTCGGCAGGCGAGCTATTTCTACTTCCGCAAGCATCCCTCGGCCCTCAATCCTCGCGAGGCCGCTTTCATCGCCATGCTGTTGCCCTCACCGAAGCGCTACAGCATGTCTTTTCGGAATCGCCAGCTCACGCGGTTTGCCCGCTCACGAATCCGTGCGATTCTGTTGAAGCTTAAGTGGGCTAAAATTATCAACGAAGAGCAGCGGCAAATGTGGAACGCGGCTCGTTTTAGCTGGGAGCGCTAGCCATCCCACTCTCAGCCCAGAAAATTGGGCCGAAAAGACCAGGGTCTTAGGCCAAATCTTGTCGATTTTTAGATCTATTAACGCGATAATCTAGAGTACATGAAACCCCCCAAGATTAGAGCTGCGTCAGTAGACGACTTCACTAGTAATCACGAAATTATGGAAAGTCGCCTGGGCGGTGACTTCACGATGATCCCGTTTGATTCAGGCGCAGATCTTGTGGTTGCCATGGGCAAGGAGCACTTCGACGTGTTCCTGATAGATGTGCACATGCCGGAGGACGGCTTTCAAGTCGCCAAGAACGTCGTGGGTCACCCTGACTACAAAGGGCAGCCGATACTCTTCGTTTCGTATGATCAGTCGTTTCCGGTGATCACGCGCTGCTTGCAAGAAGTGGGCGCGGACTACGTGTCCCGCACCGTCACTCCGGAAGAGCTGCGCGCACGGATCCACAGCCTTCTCGCGATCCATCAGCAGAAGTCGCTCCGGTTGGGACAACTCGCACTCGATCCGCTCAAAGTCTCGGCGACGATCCTGAGTCGTCCGTTAGATCTGACTCTCACGGAGTTTAAAATTCTCACCTTCTTGCTGACACGCAAAGACCACTGTATCCATCGCGACTTTCTAGAAAAACAGGTCTGGGGAGATGTCGTGGTGTCCGAGAAGACGCTGAACAGTCATCTTTCCAATCTCCGGCTTAAGTTGATCGACGGTGGGATCCTGTTACAGGTCGATCGCAAAGGTCTCGTGGAGATTTTCGTCAAACCTTGAGCTGGCGCAGACACTCGTAAGCAGCGGCCGTGCCGATGTTTGATAAGTTCAGTGAGCGGATGTGGGGAGAGTACTGAGGAAAACTGTAGTAGTTATCCGGCATCTCTTTCAGAATCCGATCGGGGATCCCACGCGTCTCACCGCCGAAGACTAGGTAGCAGCCCTTCTTGTAGGGTGCCGAGTGCCAGGGTTTACCTTCACCTTTCTCAAACAGCATGATCTGATCGTGGGGTGGTTTCTCTACCTCGAGAAAATGTTCCCAGTGGTCGTATTCTTTCAACACCACATGCTTCCAGTAATCAAGGCCCGCGCGGCGCACGGCTTTCTCGGAGATATCAAAGCCGTACGGCTTGATCAAAATCAATTCCGCATTGAGTGCCACGCAAGTGCGCCCGAGACTCCCGGTGTTTCCGGGAATCTCAGGCGCATGCAGAACAATCTTAAAGAAGGATTCGGACATCTACTTCGTGTGCATCAACAAGTGCACGAGAGAGCGCACCGTCAGACCGGAACCACCCATCGGAGGGCAGTATGGCAAGTGCGTTTGGCCATCGGCCGTTCCGGCGATGTCCAGGTGCGCCCACGGGATGTCGTTCTTGATGAATTCTTGCAAGAAGGCAGCCGCTGTTGCCGTGCCCGCTCTCATCGGCGTGCCGATGTTCTTGAGATCCGCAATCTTTGACTTCATGTCAGCGGACCACTCCGGGATGATCGGCAGCTGCCACATGTATTCGTCGCAAGCTTTCGCCGAGCCCAAGACAGTGTCGATCCATTTCTGGTCGTTGCCGAGAATCGCCGTGACTTGGTTGCCGAGAGCGACCAAACAAGCGCCGGTCAACGTGGCCGCGTCGATGATGCCGTCAGGCTTCAAGTCGCAGGCGTAATCGAGCACGTCGCCAAGAACCAAGCGACCTTCCGCGTCCGTGTTGAGGATTTCAACGGTCTTGCCGTTCCGCGCTTTCACGATCGCATCCGGCATGGTCGCCAGCGAGTTCACAGCATTGTCCGTGATACCCAAGAGGCAGCTGATTTTCACCGGAGCGCCCAAGAGGACGGCGGCGCGGAAAGCTGCGTAGACCGTCGCAGAACCTGCCATGTCGTGCTTCATGCCCATCATGCCTTGGCCTGGCTTCAGTGAGTAGCCACCCGTATCAAACACGAGGCCCTTGCCCACGAGCGCGATGTGCTTCGTCTTTGCCGTCTTCTTCGTCGGTTCGTAGGTCAGATGAACCAGGCGCGCCTCGAAGGCGGAGCCGTCGTTCACCGAAAGGAACATGTCCATGCCTTCCGCTTTCAACTGCGCGCGGTTGAGGATTTTCACCTTCACACCCTTGAGGTTTTTCTTCACGTCAGCTTCGATCAGCTTTGCGTACTCCGTGGAGCGCAGGACGTTCGGCACTTCGTTGATGAAGTCCCGCGCGACGTTGATAGACCCGGTCACGTGCTGTGAATTCTCCATCGCTTTCTTGATCGCAACTTCTTTCTTCTTCTCGAAGCCCGAGAGCAAAAGTTCTTTCAGCGTATCGGGAGCTTTCTTGCTGAGGTACTTGTCGTAAGCGTAGTTCGACATGCCGACAGCTTCCGCGATGAGGCCCGCAGCGTGGGCCGAGTCACGTAACACGTCGAAGCTCGCGAAGTCGATGCTCACGGAGGCGTGCTTCTCCGCCTTCACTGCTTTGTAGATCCGCGCGATGCTCTTGCGCAGGTCTTCCGCTTTGAGTTTCGCACGATCGCCGAGGCCCACGACTTTGACGGTTTCGCCCATGGTGCCCGTGAACGTGAGGACTTCGTCTTTGTTGGCCTTGAACGTTTTGCCCGCACGCAACTGCGCGAACTCTTCTTTCAAGCTCTTGTCGTTCCAGTGATCGACGCTGACAACAGTCTCGCTCGACTCTTTGCCTTTCACTTTTGATGTTTTCGTTTTCTGGAATGCGCTGACGATCTTCACGTCAGCATTCATCGCTTTCTGGCCAGCTTGGTCTAGGATCAACTGCATAGGTCCTCCTCGTGCACGGATTTGAATGCGGCAAGATTAACATGGGGGGCTTTGGTTGCCTAGAACACAGACCTTGGGTAACCTTGTTCCCATGCGCCTGTTGTTGCAACGCTACCTCGCCGCGAGCTTCATTCTTCCCCTTGTGGTGAGCTTGGTGTTCTTCGTACTGTTTCTGCTCACCTTCGAACTTTTCCGACTGACAACTTTGCTCATGAGTCGTGATATTTCGGTGGGTTTTCTTCTAGGTATGATGGGAAACCTCGCGTTGACCTTCATCCCTCTGGCGCTGCCCTTGGCGACTTTCTTCTCCATGATTTTCTGTCTGAATAAGCTCAGTACGGATTCCGAATATATTGCGATGCGTGCGGCAGGGCTGACGAAAGGCAGACTGTTTGCGCCTTTCTTGATCGTTTCGCTGCTCCTTGCCACGAGCGTTTACTTTCTCAATCAGCAGATCATTCCCTACACCAACCGCGAG
>JAIXOY010000056.1 GCA_027486525.1 Pseudomonadota bacterium | reverse complement strand
TTTTGTTTGAGCGCCTGCACCATGTGCAGTGAATACCCCACGGCCGAGCCGAGGGAGAGGATTCCGGCGATCCAGATACACACCGTGCCGATCTGGTCCCACGGCATGCCGAGCCAGTTGTAGCCCATCATCAGCATGGGAATGGCGGTCATTTGAAAACCCGTTTTCCATTTCCCACTCTGGCCCACCGGAATCGTGAAACCTTCATTCGATGCGAGCAGGCGCAGAGAGGTGATGTACATCTCCCGCAACACGAGCACGATCACCACGACGGCGTGCACGCGATTCATCGCGGCCAGCATGATCAACGCAGAGACGACGAGAAACTTATCGGCGATCGGATCAAGGAAAGATCCAAAGACAGTCACGATGTTGCGCCGGCGGGCGATCCAGCCATCGAGCCAATCGGTCAGCGAAGCAGCGACGAAGGTCCACGCCGCCAAGTGGGAGAGGACCCACGTAGGGATCGTCCCGGTGCCTTGCTGGGGATGATCGACGAAGTAAAGCGACAGCACCACTAAGGGAATCATCAGCATCCGCAAAATCGTCAGACGATTGGGGAGGTTGTCGATTTCAAGATCGTTCGTGTGATGCATGCAGGAATGTTACCAGGGAGCGGAGGCCCTGGGCAAAAGAAAGCTTTTCCCGCTGGCGCCTAAGCAGGATGCGGTTAGAATAGAATCCTAAACGAGGAAAAGGATTTTCCATGAGCACTGAGCGTCGCTTCAATTTGATCAAAACTGACTTCGAGCAACATGAAAAGCGGATTTTCCCCCGTTTTCCTGTCTGCTACCTGACGTTCAAACCTGACCAGGGAACACGGGCACACCAAATCAAAGATATTTCCTTCACCGGCATGCAGTTAGGTATCGCTGAAGATGCCTATAACGAAGGGCAACCGCTCAACGGGACTGTTCATTGGCTGGGCCAAGAGTTGACCATGCACGGCAAAGTGATGTGGAAGACCAAAGGTCGCGTGGGCGTGGAATTCATTAAGCGCGCCGAGCTGGCCACCGGACTCAAAACGTTTTTGTCTGAAGAGCGTTTGATTGCCGCCCTGAAACCACTTCATCGCGTGGACTACGGCGCCGAATTGCCAGCAAAACTCAAGTATTGGCTGCGCTCCGATGGCCCCGTGGAAATTTTCGTTTGGAAACACCCCGATGGCGAGCTGGCGCAGTTCCAAGTTCTGCTTTTGGAGAATTTTGTGGAGTGGCAGGACGGGCAGGGGCTTAAAACCGGTCGCATCATGTCTAAGCGCAATGTGGACACTCCGCTTCTCGACGAAGACGAGATGGTATTCCGCGTGGATGAAGGTGTGGACGAGGATAAGTTGCAGCGCGTACGTTCGCTCGTCGGGAAAATTCCCGTCGAGCTTTTGACTGGCGATGCCAAAGAGTTTCTCGTCAGGAAACTGAGCTGACGCCGAGCTTTTGTTTGAGCTAGGATGAAGCAACTTTTCTGGAGATCCTATGAACCGCAACCTCGCCCTTGAATTTGTCCGCGTAACCGAGATGGCCGCGATTGCATCGGCCCGCTTGATGGGTCGTGGTGATGAAAAAGCAGCAGACCAAGCCGCGGTAGATGCCATGCGTGCCATGCTCGACTCGGTAGACTGCCAAGCGACTGTGGTGATCGGCGAAGGTGAACGCGACGAAGCGCCGATGCTCTACATCGGTGAGAAAGTCGGCACCGGTCGCGGTCCTGCTTTGGAAATCGCACTCGATCCTCTCGAAGGTACAACCATCTGCGCCCACGGTGGCTACAACGCCATCTCTGTGATGGCGATCGCGGAAGCAGGCTGCATGCTGCACGCGCCAGACACCTACATGATGAAAATCGCCGTCGGCCCTGAGTGCAAAGGCGTGATTGATATCCGTGTCTCGGCGAAGGAAAATCTCAAGCGCATCGCGGACGCAAAGAAATGTCGCATTCAAGATTTAACGGCGGTGGTCCTCGATCGCCCACGCCATACTGATCTCATCGCTGAAATTCGTTCAACCGGCGCCCGCATCCAACTCATCGGTGACGGGGATGTTTCGGCCGCGATCGCCACGGCCACGCCTGATTCCGGCGTGGATGTGTTGTTCGGCATCGGGGGCGCACCGGAGGGTGTGATCTCTGCAGCTGCTCTTCAATGTTTGGGCGGTGACTTCCAAGGCATCTTGCAACCCCGGAACGCGGAAGAAATCGCGCGCGCTAAAAAAATGGGCGTCGATGACATCAACCGCGTGTTCAAGATTGATGACCTCGCGCGCGGCAACGTCATGTTCGTCGCGACGGGCGTAACGAACGGCAACTTCCTCGATGGCGTCATCTTCAAGCCCTGGGGCGCGATGACCCACTCCTTGGTCATGCGGTCCGAGTCCGGCACCGTTCGTCACATTCGCGCAGAACACCACTTCGATAAAAAACCTCGCTACTAACAAGGAAGAGTCATGGCCAAAGCAGAACGCACCGAAATTTTTGATGTCCCCGTGGAGAAGTTTTACCAAGCGATCACGGACTACAAGAGCTATCCCAAGTTTGTGGACGGCATGAAGTCGGTGGAGGTCGTCACGGAATCTGGCGATAGCGCCACGGTGAAGTTCAATCTGAGCCTCATCAAAGAAGTGACGTACACGCTGAAGCTCACCGGTAAGAAGAACGAAACCGTGTCCTGGAGCTTGGTCTCCGGCGACATGATGAAAGTGAACAACGGCGGTTGGAAGTTGAAGGACCTGGGCAACGGCAAGACCGAAGTCACCTACTCGCTGGAAGTCGAACTCAAAGGTTTCTTCCCCGGCTTGGGCATGGTCGAGAAAACCATGGTGAGCACGAATCTGCCCATGAACATGAAGGCCTTCGCTAAGCGAGCGGCTTCCCTCTAAGGAGGACAGCATGAGTGAAAAAGACAATAAGGGTACCTTGGGCGAAATCCTTCGCTCCGTGGTTTCGACCGGCGTCACGGCGGCGAGCATGGGTGAAGAAGCGGTCAAGGGCATGGTGGAGAACGCCAAGTCGGCCAAGACCGAAATCCTGGGCCAAGTGAAAACCGAAATCAAAGGTTGGCTCGAGAAGATTGACCTCTCCAAAGAGATCGATCGCGTGCTGCGCGACTACGACATTGAGGTGAACGGCAAAATTTCTTTCAAGAAGAAAACTAAGACTGATGAAGAGAAGTGAAGCGCTCGCTTCGAATTTAAGCCAGCTCCAAGCCGAGCTCACCGGTACCACCACGCGGTTGCTGGTGGTGAGCAAAACGCAGACCATTGAGGATATCCGTTCGCTCTACGAGGCGGGTCAGCGCGACTTTGGTGAAAACCGCGTGCAAGAATTGGAAGAGAAAGATGCGGCCTTAAGCGATCTCGTCGATCTTCGTTGGCATCTCATCGGCCATCTCCAATCCAACAAAATTTCTAAGCTGAACAAGATCGCGCGGCTGGTTTCCATTCACTCAGTGGATGACGTGGACCTCATGAGTAAGCTCATGGCCGGTCTCAAGCTCCCGAGACCGGTAGGACTTTTTCTCCAAGTGAACACCAGCGGGGAGGACGAGAAGAGTGGCTTCGAAGATGAAGCTGCCTTGAACGAAGCCCTTAAAAAACTGAGCTCCGTCAGTTCTCCCGCCTATCTTCAGGGGCTCATGACCATGGGGACCATTCGCACTGAGGACGTTCAAGGTGAGGCCCATCGCTGTTTTAAGGCCCTCAAAGACATGCGAGATCGTCTCTGTCCCAAAGGGGAGCTCTCTATGGGAATGAGCGGGGACTACCTGATTGCCCGGGATTACGCCTCTGACTGGGTCCGAGTGGGTAGTAAAATTTTCAAGGTTCACTAGGGGAGATAACCCCCATCCAATTATTTGTTTGGACAACGCTCCCCGCCAGAGCTTATTTTCCGAGTATAAACTTACCCGGAGAGTTGTATGGATCAGACCCGTAAAGTCCCAGAACTAAGCCTCTTGAGTTACGTGAACGGCACGAACACGGATAAGACCCGTTTCGTGGACAACCTCTTCGCCGGTCTCAAGGACTACGGCTTCATCGTTTTGGTGGATCATACTGTTGATGAGAAGGTCACGAAGAACGCGTATGAACTCGTTCATGCGTTCTTCCAGATGGAAAAAGAAATTAAGCAAAAGTACGTCTGCTCCGTCGGCGGCGGTCAGCGCGGCTACACCGCTTTCGGAGTTGAGCATGCGAAGAACAATCCATTCCCGGATTTGAAAGAATTCTGGCACGTGGGTCGCGACAAGCTCGTCGACGAAAAATTCCGCACCTACTTCCCACCGAACATCTGGCCTACGGAGATCGATGGTTTCCGCAACACCATGCTGGGTCTCTTCAACTCTTTGGACACGACGGCTCACTTGATCATGGATGCTTTGGGGCAGGCCTTGGACGTTCCCCAAGACTACTTCCGCAACATGCTTCAGGACGGGAACTCGATTCTTCGTCCGATCCACTATCCGCCAGTGCACAAAGATGCGCCGAAGAACTCGGTGCGCGCCGCTGCTCACGAAGACATCAACCTCATCACCGTGATGGTGGGTGCCACGACTTCAGGTCTTGAGTTGTTGGATCGCGATGGCAAATGGTTGCCGGTGCGTAACAACGAAAAACAACTCGTGGTTGATACCGGCGACATGCTGCAGGTACTCACGAACGGAATTCTTCCGGCCACCACTCACCGTGTGGTGAACCCGGACAACTTCAATGACACACGCTACTCCATGCCGTTCTTTGTTCACCCGAACCCAGACACGATGTTGAACTGCATTCCTTCATGCCGCGGAACGGGCGAGAAGTACGAGCCCGTGAATAGTCACCAGTGGCTCATGCAGCGTTTGCAAGAAATCGGTTTGAAAAAGTAATTGAAAAGGCTCCTTCGGGAGCCTTTTTCTTTTAGAAGAATCTTCTCAGCCCTATGGCGATGCGCAGGTTGGATTGGTTCGTCGTCTGCTTCGTTTTATCTTCCAGCTCTTCCGTGCTCTTCAACGTTTCAAACGCCGACTCGATCATGAAGTCCCACTCTTTATCGAACGGCAGCGCCATGCCGATCTTCGCGGCGGGAAGCAGGAGCGCGAAGCCCGACTGGCGAATGCCGTCAGCGTCCGTGCTGGATTGTCCGTAGCCCATGCCGATGCCGATGAACACGCGGGCGGAGTAGAAGTCGTCGAGGCCTTCGAAGTAGTACAAGAGATCGGTGACGGCCATCATGCGCTGAGTGATCAGTGAGCCGCCGCTGAGGTTCACCACCTCATTCTCGTAGCGGATCCCCGCGTCCCAGGCGAAGTTGTTGTAGAGACGCTCGTAGAGCGCATCCATGGCAACGCCACCACGGCTCGTATTTTGCGGGGCCGCACTCGACACGGTTTCGTTCAGGCCCTTTGTCATGGCGCCCTTCACGATCCACGACCGGCGGACCACAGGCCGGAGTTCTTTGAGGAACTTCTTGCGAGCGGCCTCTGGGTTCAGTGCCCAGATGTACTCTTGGGCGGGGTGATAGGTGACCATGGAGCCCGGCTCAAACGGAACCTTGGCGTTGTCATTCACGAGCTGCCATTGCGTGAACTGCGACGTGACCGTCATGGCCTTGGCGATGAGGGCGACGTTCTCGGAGGTGAATGTGCCGGTGAGATTTTCCACCACTCCTTGGCGTTTGCCATTGCGGGTGACGAAAGTTTTTTTGCTTGAGGAGACGGCCTGCACCACCAAGAGTTCGTATGCGAACGCTTGAGTGCTGAGACAGAGAATGAGAAAGGTGAGCGTAAACCTCATTCTTAGATGATACGGGCTAATGCAATTTAGTCACACAAAAATGCGGGGCGAATCTCGTGAGCGGGAGCGCACTGACGAACCCATTCGCCATTCAGGTAGTGCGCGTAGGCGAAGTACCAGCGCACGCTTTTGTTGACTGGAGTGAGCGTGTATTCGTGCGGGAAAAATTCCGGTGAAACTCCGTCGACCTCATAGCACCAACCATAGCTGCGCATCTCTTGCGGGCCGAGAATTTCCAAGGCCGCCATCCCAATCGGAGTCCCAAAAGCGCTGTTAAGTCCTTGGCGATTGCCCTGGTACTCAATGCCGTTGTCATCCAAGACTTTCACCGTGGCGTCTCCCACGGTTGCCTCTGTTCCCGTGACCGAAGCACTGAGGAGCGGCTTCGAATCACAGGGACCCACAAATTGGAGCTCTAGGGCCAAAGGAAGCAGCAGGTTCATCATAGGAGCCGCACATTGCCCTAGCTGTAACTCGTTGTAAATAGGTGGTGCCTAGAGGGGGAGTCACATTCTTTCGAGATCAGGGTCTCTTGCCCGTTTCGACCTCTGAAATAGCGAGTACTTGGCTTGCGGGGTCGGTTATGGGGGAAAATATTAAGTATATTCCGCCGAAGCTCGACAAGAGACGTAGGCAAGGAGGGAGATTGGCCAAATTCTGGCTTCTTCTAATTTTATTGGTGGGCTGTAACGTGGCCAACGAACCGGCAGCGCTGTCGTCAGGCAGTGGTGTGGGCGGTGGTTCCGGTGAAAGCATCAGCTTCACAACGATCTATCTCAATCGCAGTGAATCGAGTCCCTTGATCACTTTGCCCTTCACTCTCTCAAGTCCAGCTGCGGAAGCAACCACCGTCACGTTCTCCTTTTCAGGAACGGCCACCGGGGGGACGTCTTGCACGGGTGTAGAAGATTACATCACTCCGGCGTCGGTCGTCGTCGCTCCGGGTGACTCCTCTGAAGTGCTCGACATCGTCCTCTGCGGCGACGTGGTCTTCGAGGGCAACGAGTACCTCAACGTGACCCTGGCAAGTAACTCCGATTCCTACGGCCTCGGGGCGATGCCCTCGATGTACATTACGCTGGTTGACAACGCTGGCCCACCGCTGGTGGCCTTCGCGTCTGCTGCCACAGCGTCGATCACCGAAGGAGCGAGCGGTGTGACCTCCGTCTTGGTCGACGTGGAGCTCAGTCATGCATCGATCTATCCCATCACGGTTGACTTGAGTTCCACTGGCCTGGCGACAAGTTTGGATGACGTCATCTCCGGAATTTCCACTGGCCAAGTGGACTACTATCTCTCGACCAATCAACTGATCTTTCCCGCGGGCGTGACCTCGACCAGTGTGCTCGTGACGGTGATTGGAGACAGCTACATCGAAGAGAACGAAGGGATCACGCTTTCACTAAGCAACCCCATCAACTCGAGCATCGGCTCGCAGAGCACGCACGAGCTGGTGATTCAGCAAGACGAGGCGTCGTCGGCGTTGCTCGCGTCGCTCACCATCACGCCGGCCGCGGTGGATGAAGATGATGTGAGCATGGACATCGTGGTGACTCTCACCGGTGATCTCGACGTGCCCGCCGTGCTTTACTACGTGCTCGATTACGCAGCGGTCATTCCGTTCCGTCTGGCGACGCACGACGAAGATTTCACATTGTCGGGCTTCAACGGTGCGTTGGGGTCAGTGACGATCACGCCGAATATTCCCTACCCAACGACGATCAACATTCCGGTGACGTTGCTGGATGATACTTTCTACGAGGGGACAGAGCAGTTTGTCGTGAAGTTGCTCGGCGGTCCGTTGATCGATGTGGTGCCGGGCTTCGAAAGCATCATTGTCACGATCAACGCCAGTGACACCCAGCCTCTGATTTCATTCCTTAGCTCTGGGCAGACGCTTGCGGAGACGAACACCGCGGGGAGCGTGGTGATCCGCTTGCTCGATCCCGCCGCTCCCACCATTGAGAAGGCGAGCGGAGAGGATGTCACAGTGACTCTGACATCGAACAACGTGACGACGACGGCCGCCGACTACAACCTCGGTGCGTTCACGGCGACGATTCCTGCCGGCCACACTCGCGTGACCGTGCCGGTCACGGCCGTGCAAGACGGTGTGACTGAAGGCTCAGAATACTTGGACATCGTACTGACGGGCCCCGCTGGCTATACGATTTCTCCCAATGACACCCATGAGGTCGAGTTCACGGATAACTAATCCTAGCTCCTTAAAAAGATACAGGCCCCTCGGAGGGGCCTGCCAGGAGGGAGAGTGGGGATACCTTAATGACCTAAGTCCTTAAGGTCGAGAGCGGTGGGAGGGCGGGGAGAGGTTAGAAGAGCAAGTCTTGTTCACCTCTAGATCCATGCTAAATCCCCTGGTTTTTTTTAGATTGATGGGGCAGTTAAGGCTTTGTGGAAAAAATTAAACGTCTCTTTTTCTCTTACACTTAGTGATGGCGTGCGGTTTGTTTGTGCATGCGAATCGCATCACTCTGCGAGCTAACTTGCGCCGACTTGTTGAGCTTTTCAACGTAAGCTTTGAGTGGTTTTTTCGCTGTCAGCTTCGCTGGATTTTTCTTCGCTTCAACGGTCTTCTTACTATACTGTGATTCCAGAACGTCGACGTACTCTAGGCCTGTTTGGAGAAGCATGCGTGCTTGCACCAGGGCTTGACGACGCGTGATGCTCCAGAGCTTCTGCACACGCATGAGTTGACGGGTCTGTAATTTTTGAAAATTCATAGGTCCTCCTGGTTTTTGACTTGATGCCATTTTAGGAATAATCCGCGGGATCCGGGCCTCAGGAGTGCAGCGCTTTTGTGGAGATTTCTACACAAAGCCCGGAGCAAATGTTTAGTCTTCAACATATCGCTTCCTTCCGTCTTCGGTCCGTCATGCCAGTGCTAGACTCCTTCCTAACGAAGGAGCGTCTATGCCTAAAATTCAATCAACGAACTCAAACAAAATTCTCAATGGTCTCTATAACCCCACCTTCATGGTGACCTGGGACATTGGGATGGTGCTCTTGATCGTCGGTGTGATGGGTACTTTCATTCCCACGTTCCTTGGCCTGAGCCTCAGTTTCATGCATTGCTCAGTTCTTCTCGTAACGGGGGGGCTGGCCATGTGGAGTGCCTCGCGTCCACGGAGACAAGCGATGTGGCTCAATCTGGGTTTGGGCGTTTTCTTTTTACTGAACGCTGTGTTGGGTATGGTTTTTTCAGATGAGGGCGTTTGAAAGTCGGGACAGGTGCTGCCGAAGACATGGTGGTTCGCATGGCGCCAGGCTTTCTCGACCTGTCTTATTACGATCATTCCTTTCACTTGTTTGTGGCCCTCTTCTTCCTCGCCGAAGCATTCTCATGGCGACAGAAGATGATGGGTTTTTTCTCGCAACTCAGCCGCTAGAGAAACGTCATAATGAAAAGGGACCCCGGAGGGTCCCTTTTTGAATTGTGCATACAATGAATCTATTTAACGTAGGCCGGCTGGTAGCGTCCGGAAGGATCCACGCTGTTGGGTGAGATGTTCCCATTGGCGGTGGTTTCTTCCGTTACGTTGACGATGGTCGAGGAAATCCCTGACACACCTGATGGGTGGAGTACGAGCACGCTTTCTTTACTGTTCTCGAGCGCCTTCGCACCCACGTCACCCACCACATGAGTGAAGGGGAAGGACATGGCAATCGTTGGGACGTTCGTCGTCGACACCAGTGTCGCGAGCAGTGGGTAGGCCGAGCCGGCCACCGGGCGAATCATCGGTACGTTCGAAGCCAGCGTCGTGGGCTTGATCAAGGAGACCATCACATCACCGGTGCTCGCTCCGGAATCGGTCATGACAGACAAGGCCGCACGTTTGTTTCCACTGAGAGCGCGGATGCGGTAGTCCGTGAGCTCTTTGGTCTGCTCGTGCACGCCATCGAACGGGACCAACTCTGAGGCCGGAGTCGCGGCGTAGCCAGTTGCGCTGATGCGAGCGAAGAAGAGATCTTTCGTCAGGGCCATCTGATCCTGCGCCAGGACGAACACGTTGTTGTTGGTCGCCGTCGCACCCGTGGCGAGGCGAGGCTTCTCGACGAACTCACCCGCGAAGAGCACGGGAGAGGTCAAGGCAAGTGTAAAGGTCGATGGGAAAGTGAAGTCCACACGGTAAACGAGCATCCCGCCCGTTGATCTTGTCATGGCGACGTCGAAGTTGTTGCCATCGCCGGTAGATGCCGCAATTTCAAGACCGGCGATAGTGACGAGAGGATCGTACTGTGGCGTTTGCGCAAAGGTCGCTGTGTCGGTGTCTCCGAGGCTACCGCTCGCGAAGCCATCAAGCGTGTTGATGTTTGCAATCGTGAGGCGGTTCGAGTTCAAGTTATCGATGAAAGGTAATACAAGTGTGCCCGACTTCAGCATGATCTCGCCGACTTTTGTGAGCGAGAGAGCGTAGTCAAGGTCCACCCAGTTGCGGGGGTATTCGGTGAAGTTAAGCGTACTGCTTGTGAGGGCAGGGAGGTCGAACAGTCCGCGAACATCGGTTGCAGCGCAAAGACCGAGGGCGACCAGTACGTTTGTGGCAATCAAGTCGGTGCTGAGCAAGACTCCGAGACTGTCACGCGTTTCGAACTCGCAGTCATCGGGAGTTCCACTGTAGGTCGTGAGTGGGGTCAGGCGCATGCCATGGATGAGGATGTATTCACCAACATCGAACGTCGCATTGGCCACTTCAATGTCAACCATGCCGGCCGTGACGGTGCTCGCGGTGACCGTGAGGTTCGTTGTTCCTGAAGCGCAGTCGTAGGCCGTGGCCGAGTGACAGCTCGATTCGTAGACACCGTCGTAAGAGAAATTCAATTCCCCATCCGTGATGTCCACCTGGCGCACACGCATCCGTGGCGCGATCGACGGAGCACTCTGGGTGACGTAGCTCACGTAGAGGTTACGATACGTCTTACCACCGGTCGTCACGGTTTGGCCGACCACCGAAAGAGCGGAGGCGCTGTAGGCGGTGCCGGTTCTTTCCGTCGGGAAGCTCAAGGCCTTGGCAAACGTAATCGCGCCGGTCGTCGCCACATCATACTTCTCAACCACGATGCTGTCAGAGTCAGCAGCAGGGCCGTGGATGTAAACCTTGTAGAACTCGCGCTCGGTGTTGTCATACCACGTCGCCACTTCGCGATGAGCGGTTGCGGTCAGCGCGTTCTTGGCGATGGTGTTCGAGCGAGGAGTCACTCCGGTCCAAGGGCCCGCGAAGCGCCCCGTCGCTGGGCCTGGTGGATCACTCGGGTCGTCACAGTCGGCGATGTCGTTGCCGAAACCATTGTCACCGAGGCAGAGACGGAATTGCAGTGATGGTCCACCAGCTAAGCCAGCAGGAGGGGTCCAGCGCAGCACACTTGCCGTCGCGTCCGCGATGTCGTTCCAGGTTCCGCCGCCGTCGTTGCTGATCTGCCACTGGTAAAGAATCACATCACCGTCCGCGGTACTATCGTCAACGATGGTGCCCGGGTTGAACGTGAACGGCACACCCGTGAAGACGTTAAACTCTGTCGCCGGCAACACCGGAGCAAGAGTCGGAGTGGTGCCCGCAGCGCCGGCCCATTCTGGGAAGGGGTTGACGTTGGTGACGGTGAGCTGGAAGAAGACCTGCACTGAATTCGTTGCGACGTTCGGTGTCGGGTTGGTATCTAAATCGGGCAGGTAGTCGTTAACCGTGACACGCCAGCGGACAGTACCTGAGGCAGCGCCAGTCACAACATCTTCTGGAATGTTGTAGTCAAAGATCGCGCGTTTGCCGAGGGCATCAGTGGTGCGGCTTATGAGAGTCGTCCCGATCGCCGGCAAGAAACTCGTGCAGGCGATGGTGGTACAGCGCTCAATCTGAATGCGGAAATCATCGCGCTCAAAGTCATCTACTAAAACGTTGAATTGGATGTCGTCGCCCTCGCTGGCCGTGAGGACCGCGGTGGCCGGCACGCTCTGCTGAGCGATGTAACTATTCGTTGCCGAGGCAGCGCCGGCAGCAGCTTGTTGTGCCGCGATGGTCGATAATGAGTTGGTGAGTGCTACCGATGTCACGTCAATCGGACGGACCACCCAAGAAACGGTTCCTGAGGACTGCGGAGCAGATCCGTTGGTGACTTGGTCCAGCGCGCGCGCCGAGACCGTGTACTCGCGCGACAACAAGGCCGGTGCATAAACCGAAATAGGGTTGATTCGTCCGGTGGTGTCGTAGCTTGGCACTTGGACCACACACTGCAAGCGTGTTGTCCCCGTCGGAGCAACACCTGGAGCATGAGAACAGTCAGGAGTCGTGATGGTCGTGCCAGGGAACGCGTTGGCACCGTTCATCAACACGCCATCGAAGTAGAAGTCGATGTTCATGTTATCGGCCGTGGTGTCGTCATCGATCACCGACATGGTGTAGGTCGCTTGCACGGCCGGGGCCACGCCCGCAGAGTACTGTAACTGAATGTTCGGACTTGTAGGAGTAACCAAAGCCGCCGTTGGAGGCGTGTTTTTCGGACGAACACTGACCGCCCAACTCACGCTGGCGGCTAGGGTGTTGGTGGCGAGATCGCGGATGGAGGCCTGGATCGTGCGCAACTCGCCGACGTTTGAGTTACTCAAACCGAAACTGAAGGTCGTTGCTACTGATAAAATGTCATCAAGGCAAACTCGCGGCAGTGACGGTGGGCCAGAGAACGTCGTCGTCCCAATGGCAATGCCGTTGTCGCGCGTAAATTGGATCAAGACGCCGCTACCAGAGCCGAGATAATTATCCACGGTGACGCAGAAGGCTCCCGAACTTTGAGCGACGTTATAGAGGTTAGCTCCGGCCAAACGGAATCCACCATTGGCCAGCGTGATGCCGTCGATGGCCGTCGGGATTGAGGTGATGGCGGGGCCCGAGGTCGCCGTGATCTGCGGCATGTTAGGAGCGTAGACGTAGACGCTCCATTCTTTCGAATCGAACACTGACGTCCCGGCGATGTTCGTCAACTCCGCACGAATGGTGTGCGGGCCAACGGCTTGGATCGGTGGATCATCAACCGAGAGTGCGTTCGATGTCGTAAAAGACGTGTGAGTCGTGGATGAGCTAAAGGCACAGCTTGGCAACGCCACCGGTGACTTACAGCCACTCGATGTGCCGGTCTTCATGATCTGACCGTCGTAGTACCACGTGAGTTTCCAGCTGGTCGGAGTCACGGCGGTGTCATTCACGGTAACGGCCGTCACGAAGGTCGATAACGCATCAGTCGTCAGACGACTCGAGGTCGGCGCGCCGGTGTGATAGGTCAAAGTAGGAGTGGCTTCCGTGGTGACGTTGATCACCCACTGCGCACTGGTGAGCAGAGTCACGCCCGTGGCGTTCATGATCTCTGCGGACAGAGTCCACACGCCGACGTCCATGCCGCCGGCCTTCACCGTATTAGGGAAGAGGTTGTAGCTCGCGCTGTTGATGATGAGTGGGTTGCCGTTGAAGACCACGCCAGACGGTGGGTAGAGCAACCAGCGAATCAAATAACCTTGGTTCAAGGAATCATTAACAGACACGGTGAACTGAGAAGCAGCGCTTTGTGTTTTAGCGACGCTCAAACTTGAGACAGCGGGGCTGCGTGTGGTAATGCTCACGCCGTTGGTGGTGCCACCAGAAGTGATGGGTACACATTCTCGCGATGAGGAGTTGAACACACTCCCGGAACCACAAGATTGTTGCTTGGCTTGCGGCAAACAGCCGGTCAGCGCTAGCAACATGAGCAATATAAAACCTGTTAATCGTGTCATGACCAAAAATCCCTTTTTGAGTCCTCTACCTAGTCCTTCTCGGACTTTTTCCGTAAGTCCTTACAAACACATGTCCGAGCAATTCCTTCCGCTATTGTCTCATCCCTCGGTATAGGGGGGTAAAAGATGGATAAGAGGTCGTTTTTTAAGGGATGTAGTCGCTGGCCCCATAACCATAA
>JAIXOY010000180.1 GCA_027486525.1 Pseudomonadota bacterium | reverse complement strand
TGTATGATTAACTTCAACTCCTCTAAGGGCACGGTTAAGACAACGGAGAACCTACAAGTTGAAGACGTGGCCTCACTGCTCGCTAAATCAGTTTTGTAAGAACCTTCTCGGGATGGTGCTCCACGCACCATCCCTTCTCTTTGCTCAATCGATTCCGATTCCCCTCCAAGCTCCCGCTACATCTTCCTATCCCGGAGTGTATGAGAGTTTTGAAAAAATCATTGAGTTCGATGAGCAGCGCTTCGATGCCAAAGCAAAAGAACTCGCGAAAGCGCCGCAGACACTCGCCGACATCAAAGACGTTCAGACCGTCGACCTCGATCCAGACTTCATGAACTCGCTGATCCTCAACTCGCCTTCTGGATATCTGAAACTCGCCAGTAAAGACCGGTGCGCTTTCTACAGCACGCTCATCGCTGACTTGTTGAGGACGAAAGAAGGCAAGGTTGAACGGATCTTCGTTCAGTATCAGAATAAAAATGGGCAAAACATCACAGCGGTCGTTCCCAAGCAAGACTTCTTGAATAAGGCCGTTCTCCAGGCCTGTCCGCAGGCCAGTGAGTTGATTGCAAAGTTTCAAGTCAAAGTCATGGACGCAACGATCGCGGAAACGAACTTCGAGATCCCAAGCAATACCGAGCAGTGCGATTTTACGTACCTGAGCTGGCTCAATGACAGCAAGACCCCCTACTGGTGTCAAATTCACGAACTACTCGCCGAGACGGAACAGCCCAAGAATATTCCTGCTTCAGACTTTCGCCGTAAGAAGACTGAAGATACTCGCATGGCCATCGCTAAAATTCTTCGTGGTAAGCTCAGCGACGTTCAGCAAGAGTTTCTGCGAAACTTCTGCACCAATGCCGACAACTCAAAGGCATTTTGTTCGGACTTCTTCACGACGAATTTCTTTTCCAAGATCGTCGAGAAGAGCAAGCCGGAAAGCTACATCAAAGACATCTGCCAAGAAACCCTTGGGAAAAGTGCTTGGTCACCGGCCGTGCTCAAAGAGTGCGTTCGCAAACTCCGCTTTGACCAAGACGCCTGTTTTTGGGGCAGCTATGAATCCTCCGGTCTCTCACCTCGGCCGCGCTGTGATCACCTCTCGTTGGCCCTGAACTATTCATCGCTCGCCTCTGACTACGACGACTGCCCACGGTTCAGTGATCAACTGGCCATCACCAACATGTCTCGTGTGCTTCGACACATCGATAAGATTCCGCTCATGCCGACGCAGGGATTCTGCTCTGCCGTGTCCGCAGGCACCGTGTTCGAGTTTAACAAAAAGTACGACAACGAAGGCATCTGGAAATCTTCCATCTGCTACCAAGAACCCATCGAAGACGTTGAGAAATGCCTCCCCGTCTTCTTTGGAGATTACGGGACTTCCACCGCTTCTCTCAGCACTGTCGTGAATGAGATCCTCTTCCGAACGAAGGGTGCAGGAAAAGACGCCAAGTGCGAAATCGTCCGGAAAGCCGATTGGAACCCTAACATCCTCAAGTACCGCTACGGCTGCCAAATTGTCGTTGATCAAGATAACTGCGGCATCGGCCGTTGTTCTTACAAAATTATCTTCAACGAAAAAGAAGTGAAGGGTCTCAAGGTCAAGGAAGGACTTCCCCTAGACTACTTCCCCACGGATCTGATGAACGAGAAGTACAGTCAGACCTACATCTTGCAAAAAGATGCCCAGAAGAAGATGAAAATCGTGAACACTCTTCCAGGCATGAGAGAATTTTTCCGCAGTAATCCCAAAGGCATTCTCCACGGGATCGGTTGCGCAGAAGACCTGCAGCCTAGCTTCTTCAGGAAGACCGTGTTCAACCAGTGTTCACCGCTTCCGTTCATCGTCGATGGCATCATCACGGAGGGAGATCGGGCGGCCCTCATCACCCGCTCAGCTGCGGATAACATTCATGCACCCAGACTCGTCTCGTGGAGCACGATCTATTCCGCCGTGAAATCTTATCAGTACCATCACCCCGTCAAACAATGGACTCTCTATGCGATTTATTAAAATTGTATGGCCGGCCATGTTGGTCGCGTTGATCCCAAGTTCTCACGCCCGGATTGTGCTGCCAAAATTCGCCGCGAAACAGTCTTTAGAGAACATCCGGTTTATGACTCAAGACGGTCGCTACACTTATTCGCAAAAGCGCTCGGGTGCGCTCAGCATGGCGACTAGTTTTAAGGCGGTGGATGTTCTGATGCATCCGCCAGGAACCAACTACGCCATCAGCTCATCTGAGGCACGCAAGAAGGTAGCCATCGAGGTTGAAGTCAACTGGCACCAAGACCTCGATCTCAACAAGATTAACGACATCATGGTCGGTCCAATTGGAAGCGCCCAGCTTAGTAAAATTGGCCGTGGCCGGATCCCGAAACTTCACCTCGATGACGAATGGCTGACGTGGTATGACCCGAAAGAAAAACTTATCCACGTACAAATGCTGCGAACGCCAGAGCGCCACCACGTCATTCGTCTCGGCAAGAAAAACAATAGCTACTTCTTCCCTGAAGTTGTCATGATTAACCCGGAGACCGTTCTCTACACGGACGTGAACGACAAGGGGGTTTCGGCCCTGCTCGCTTGGAACATGGTCGATAAGAAAATGACGGTGGTCAGGAAATCCGAAGTCGCGGGAACTCGCCTTGAACTCTGTCGTCGTGAAAACATGATGGTGTTAGGTGAATTCTCATATGACGATGTGAACAAGGGCACTACGATCATGGTCCAGGCATGGAGAGACGCACCTAGTCTGGGTGGCTTCACGACAGTCTATCGTGTGTCGGATAACGACTTGGGACAAATGATTTGCGCCAGTGGCAATCGTCTCTGGTTCGTAAAAACGATGTCAGAAGATCGCAGACTGAACACTCGTCAGACAGAAGCCACTCTCATGGAGTTACCTTCTGGCAAAATCACCGTGAAGAGTGATCTTGAACACGTCTCCAACTTGGTTGATATGGATGGCCGCATTCTGATTCCGATGCGGGAAGACGTCTATGTCCTGGAAGGTAATGCTGGCAGCAGCTCTGACACCCTACGCAGCCCTACTCCGGCCCGGAGTACCCCATGAGGAAACTCATCGGACTATTTCTTTTGCTCGCCCCACCAGAGAGCTGGGCATTTAACAAAGACTTCACTCTTGTGAACGATAAAGCCCCGCTCGAATTCAAGTTAATGTTTGAGAGCATGAAGAACAGCTTAAAGGACAATCAAGAGCAGGTTCGTTTGATTGTTTTAGCTCAGCAAATTAACAAGGGCCTGGCTCCACTTAAGAAAGACCAATCCTTTGTTCTCCTAAAATCTGAAGTGTACAAGACCCTCCTCGAGTGGCCGCATCCTCCGACTCAATTTCAAGTTGGGAGCCATACGCTTCAACGGATCAATACACACTTGGCCACGGGTCGCGCAGTCTACAACCCATTTTCCATTTGGGTGCTCGAGGCACTGGCCGCTGATCTGGAAAAATTTGAAAAAGAAGGACTGCTTGCCATGACTCAGGCCCAACGGGCCAATCTCACGGGAGACAAGGCCCAACAGCACTACAAAATGCAGCGCGTGCTCAAGTTCACCCGCGGATGGATCGAGCAGGCGGACACTTTATCGGCCAAAGACTTCAATGCGCTTACTGATAAACTTGCCTGGAGAACTCTTGAGCGCGTGAAAGAAACGGCGATGCTCTTCAGAAGACATTCATCCAAAGCTATTGCCGACACTCAGAGCAACACCTTCAATATTCCCGAACAAGGCATGCCCAAGAAATCTCCTGGGGCAGGGGAAACAAAACCAGACGAGGCACCGAAGGGGATGGCCGAGCAAGCGGCCGACGAGAAAAAAGCTGCCGAAGCAACCATGCAAAAGATCAACACTGATGGTGCTACGCTGCCGGCCGAAGAGCTTTCAGGTGCGATTGATCGTCTGCAAGAAGATGTTCCCCCCTCAGGAGGCACTGCTCCATCTCCCATTCCCCCTACAAAGAGTGTTCCTAGCGACAGCGAACCCATTCGTCCGACTCCACCCGTCGACGTAAGTAGCGAACCACTTCAGTGACGAGATGCGCTGTTTATGGCGCTTCTTACCCCTCTCAGGTACAATTCCCATGGCCCTTGAACTCCCTCGAAAGGTAGACCATGGCACTCTCCAAGCTTCCCTATAAGGGAACCCGCGACTTCTTTCCGCCGGAAATGCGCCAGCGTGATTACCTCTTTCAAAAAATGCGCGAGATCGCGGAGCTTCACAGCTACGAGCCCTACGATGGCCCCATGGTTGAAGAAGTCGAACTCTATCTCGCCAAATCCGGTGAAGAACTGATCAACGAACAAATCTATTCCTTCGTCGATCGCGGTGAACGCAAAGTGGCCATTCGACCCGAGATGACTCCAACTGTTGCTCGTATGGTGGCGCAGATTCACAGAGAGCAAAGCAAACCTTTGCGCTGGTACGCCATTCCCAATCTCATGCGCTACGAGAAACCACAAAAAGGTCGTCTCCGTGAGCACTGGCAGTTTAACTGCGATATCTTCGGTGCTCCCGAGGGTTTGGGAGAAATTGAAATTCTACAAGTCGCCACAGGACTCTTGCGCGCGTTTGGTGCTACTGAAGAACACTTCGAAGTTTTGCTGAATGATCGACGTGTAGTGGACGCTGTTTTCGGACAGCTGTTGCATCTCTCGAGCGAGCAATCACACAAGCTTTATAAGGTGATCGATAAAGCGAAGAAGGTTTCCGCCGAAGCATTAGACAAAATGATCGGTGAAATTATTTCTCAAGATACCGTGAAGGCTCATTTCAAGGAATACTTGAAGCTCGATACTTTTCCAGCTCTTCACGGCTTCCTCGAGCGCCATGGATTGAAAGATGCCGCTGGTGGTTTCCTGCCGTTCACAGAACGTCTCGTTGCATCAGGTCTCGCAAAGTATGTTGTCTACGATCCAACTATCGTGCGGGGACTCGATTACTACACCGGTGTGGTCTTCGAGATTTTTGATAAGAGCCCCGACAACCGTCGTGCCATCTGTGGGGGCGGCGCCTACGCCAATCTCTTGCAGATCTTTAACGAAGATCCGTTGCCCGGCGTCGGTTTCGGACTTGGCGATGTAACTCTCGCGGATTTCCTCAAGACCCACGGGCTTCTCCCCACCTTCGAGAAGCCCGAGATCAGTGTGCTGGTGTCCTATCTCGATCAAGCAGCAGAGACCCATGCTTTTGAGCTCTCGCACTCGTTGCGGGCCCTTGGCGTGAAGACTGAACTCTATCTCGGCGAAGCGAAGCCGAAGAAAGTCTTCTCGCACACCGAGAAGCGCGGCCATCGCGGAGTCGTGATGATCGGGTCAAATGAAATTCAAAGTGGTGAGATTGAAGTTAAACGCATCAAGGACCAAGAGAAGATGCGCGTGAAGCTCAACGACCCTAAGAGCATTAAGAGTTTTTTGGAGTGACCCATGGATAATCTCATCGATAAAACCTACAACCCGAAAACCGCTGAAGACAAGTGGTACGCCGCTTGGGAGAAGGCCGGCTGCTTTAAACCGAAGAAAGGCAAGCAAGGGAAAACATTCTCTCTCATCATGCCGCCACCCAACGTCACGGGTAAGTTGCACATGGGCCATGCCCTCGATGCCACCACACAAGATGCGCTCATTCGGTTTAAGCGCATGAAGGGCTTTGAGACGCTGTGGATTCCAGGTACGGACCACGCCGGTATCGCGACTCAATCCGTGGTTGAAAAACTTATTCAAAAAGAAGAAAAGAAAAACCGTCACGAAATCGGCCGCGAGGAATTCCTCACGCGCATCTGGAAATGGAAAGAGCAGTACGGTAACGAGATTGTGGCCCAGCAGAAAAAAATGGGCGTCTCTTGTGATTGGGACTACTCCACCTTCACCATGGACGAAGTCCCCAATAAAGCCGTCCGCAAGTTTTTCGTTCGCATGTTCAACGAAGGCCTGATCTATCAGTCAGACTATATCGTGAACTGGGATCCGAAACTCCAATCGGCTATTTCGGATGCCGAAGTTGAACACAAAGAAGTGAAAGGTTTCTTCTACCACCTCCTCTACAAAGTGAAGGGGAGCGACGAAGTTCTCGAAGTCGCCACGACTCGTCCGGAAACCATCTTTGCTGACACTGCTGTCGCTGTTCATCCCGAAGACGAGCGCTTCAAACACCTCATTGGCGGCACCGCGATTATTCCGATTTGTAACCGTGAAGTTCCCATCATCGGTGATGAGCACGTCGACATAGAGAAGGGCACGGGCTGTCTTAAGGTAACTCCTGGGCATGACTTCAACGACTTCGAGATCGGCAAACGTCATTCACTCCCGATCATCAACATCATGAACAAGGATGGCACGTTCAATAACGGTGCACCCGAAATTGAAGGCCTCAAAGTTAAAGATGCGCGCGAAAGAATCGAAAGTATTCTGAATGAGCTCGGCGAACTCAAAGAGAAAAAACCTCACGTGGCGCAAGTTGGCCATGGCGAACGCAGTGACGCCATCATCGAGCCTCTGGTTTCGAAGCAGTGGTTCTTGAATGTCAGTAAGATGGCGGAAGTCGCCGTTGAAGCCGTCGAGAGCGGAGCGATGACGTTCTACCCGAAAGGCTGGGAGAACACCTACTTCGCTTGGCTGAAAGAACCTAAAGACTGGTGCATCTCGCGCCAGCTCTGGTGGGGCCATCAAATCCCGGTTTTCTACTGCTTGAGCTGCGCTCATCAGTGGGCCTCAGAATCAGATCCGACAGATTGCCCGCAGTGCCGCGCGAATAATTTCCGTCAGGACCCCGACGTTCTGGACACGTGGTTCAGCTCCGGGCTGTGGCCCCTTTCAACTTTGGGTTGGCCTGATGAGAAGGCCATGGCAGAAAAACGTTTCAACGATTTCTACCCCACCGCAACGCTCGTGACGGGCTTTGACATTATTTTCTTCTGGGTCGCACGCATGATGATGATGTGTGGCGAGATGACCGGTCAGCCGCCGTTCAAGCACGTCTACATCCATGCCATCGTCCGCGACAAACAAGGTCGCAAGATGTCCAAGAGCTTGGGCAACGGCATTGATCCGCTCGATATGATTGCTCAGTATGGAGCGGATGCTATGCGTTTCACTCTCGCCGCAGGTTCGGGCTACAACCGCAACTTGAACCTCGATCCAGAGCGAATCGAGGGGTACCGCAATTTCATGAATAAGATCTGGAACGCGTTCCGTTTCATTCAGCCACATTTGGAACTAGCAGCTGATGAATTGCCACCGAAAGAGAAATGGCATTTGCACGATCGTTGGATCTTGTCTGAACTTAATACTGTTGCTGGCCGCATGAACGAAGCCATCGACGAATACCGCTTCGATGATGCTTGCTCCGCTATTTACCAGTTCGTATATGAGAAGTTCTGCTCGTGGTACATCGAACTCTCGAAAAATATTCTCAACGGTAACGATGAAGCGGCCAAGCGCCAGCGCGCCACTGTTTTGAAGTACGGCTTTCGTCAGATCATGAAGCTCATGCATCCGATCACGCCGTACATCACCGAAGAGCTGTGGTCGATTCTGGACGGCAAGACCCTGCTCGCCTCAGAAAGCTACGTGGAGAGCGACGCCCACTTAAGTGATGAGCGGGTGGCCGATCTCATGAACCGCTTCATTGAAGTGGTCACTGGCATTCGTAACATCCGCCAAGGTGTGAACATTAAGCCGAAGGACCAAGTTGATATTCGTTTGTTCACGGACGATGCGAAGTTCGCCAAGTTTCTCTATGACTCACGCCATTTCTTAGGCGATCTCGCAGCAGTGAAGTCGGGAACTATTCGCCAGAAATCCGCCGAGAGACCAAAACGCTCAGTTTCTAGCGCTCTTACGCACACAGAGATCTGGATCCCGCTCGAGGGACTTGTGGATATCGATGAGCAGGTCAAAAAAGTCCAGAAAGACATTGAAAAGACGAAGGACGACTATCAACGAATCGAGGCGAAACTTTCCAACGCCACTTTCGTCGACAACGCTCCAGAAGATGTTGTGCTCGAGGTTCGTGAGAAGGCGCGTCAGTTCCAAGAAAAGCTTCAGTCACTTCAGACAATCTTGGGCCAATTCCAATAAAGACTTACCAGGGGGCTTTTGCCCCCTGGCGTTTTTACCGACCCGTGTTATTCCTAGAGTATGAGAATTATCTTTTTCATTGCGACATTACTGATGTCTTCAACGACATACGCTCAATTGCGTTGTGTAGATAAGCTCATGCCACTGCCTCGTCCTTCGTCGGCCCATTACTTGCTCAGCACAGAATGGACTGCGGGGCAGACTGATGTCATCACAGATGGTGATGCGGCACGTGCCATGAACTCATTTGTGTTTGGGAAATTACTTTGTCGCACGAATGAGATCGAATTTGCCACGGCACCGACATGTGCGCAGATTGATGCGACGATCCCGGACTCTCTCGTCTGCTACGCAAACTCAAATCTAGGCCATTTCATCATTTCTCAAGATTCAGGGAAGAACCTGCACATCGTGTTTCACAAAGTGAAGCGCCCTCGCCGTCACGACTAGAAGAAAAACATCTGCGACGTTTTCTCAAATAACAACACCGGATCGACTTGTGGCTTAGGTTTTACAATGCCCAACACGGTTTTATCCGTAGAGCTCGTAAGAGTTGGATCACGTAAGTCGAGCAGCTGCCAGTTCGCGAAGAATGGAATGGGTGCGTCTTTGCGCGGTTCTCCAGTTTCATAGATCGCCAACGCATCCGTGCCGAGATAAGTAGCGTAGGAAATACTCGCACCACCGCGTGCGACGACGCCCTGTGCGTGGGCCAGCATCTTACCGAGATCAATCCAGTTCGAACTTAAGAACAGCTCGTACTTGTTGGTGCTGGGCAACCGCTGAATCAGATGCTCCGCGAGTAAAGCCCCCTTCGCTTCATCCTCCGTGAAGAAAAGAACGAAGCGTTTTCCTTCATGCAGGGAGAAGTAGCTCTGCCAAAATTCATCGAGCTTCCCCGGCGAGAAGGGCCAGAGATCGACGGCTAGATAGGGGCCCTCTTCTTCTTTGTAAAACGGTGGAAGCTCTTTCCCCTTCACTTGCATTTTTTCAGGAATGCGTCGGTTGGTGAACTCTTTAAAGAGAGCGTAATAATCTTCGCTTATGTGATGACCAATGGGTCGCTTAACAGGGCAAGTGGTGAACCAGCGCTTCCACCCCTCCGCAAAACCCACACGCTTTTTTGCATCAAGGAAAGTGCCCAAGGTCAGTTCGCGCAGACTGTCGCCAAGGTTTAGATAGATGTCGATGGGTGGAATGTTTCCCGTTGCGACGAATCGGTGCACATCCATGATGCTTTGGATTTCGTCTTCTTTCCAGGGATACCAGAAACCTTCAAACGGAAGTGAGTAGAGCATCTCAATCTTATTCTCGGGACAAATAAAGTGCAGATTCGCATCTGGATAGGCGTCGCGAATAAGATGCACCGCCGGGAAGGCGAGTATTCTCTCCTGTAGAGGGGCTGGCATCTTGATCGCAATGTTAATGCGATCGGAGCTTACGTTTGGCGTTTGGTCCATAATACCGTGTAGTAGCTGGTGGCAAAGGCCGGCACCAGGACATTAATAAGAGGAACCGAAACTAGCAGCAAAAAGATCGCGCCAGAAATAACGTTGGCAAAAAAGTTACCCATCACATCTTTAAAACAAGCGCCCGCACCAAGATCATGGCGTGACCACGAGTAGTCCAGGAACTGCGAGGACATGATCAGCGCCAAGAGCAAAAGTGCGAGAGGGAAAAGCACGGGAAAGAAATTCAATCCCATGGCTAAGATTGTCGCGATGATAATAACTGTGAGCTTCTTAAATTCATTAAAGAGTGTGCGACCGAGGCCAGCAACAACGTCTTTGATGCCTTGAGATCTATTATCCGAGGGGATCTGCCCGCGGATTTTCTTTTCAATGCGCGAACTGATCACGCTGTTAAACGGCGCAGATAAAATGCCAATCATTAACACAAACGTCCAAGACACCAACATGAAAAGCAGAAACGCCATCAAGCCGCTCACGAAGTAGTACATGAACATGTTGGCGTTCTGGCTGAGGATGTACTTGTTGATCACGACTTTCGTCAGCGCCATGCCGTTTTCGAGGGCGTAGGTTCCTGCGACGATGTAGATCACCACGGCCAAAAGACCTGGGATCAAAAACAAGATGAAGTTGACCGGATCTTTAAACAAGTGACGAAAAGCTTCCGGGATAGCGGTAAAGACGTCTTTCATGCTGACTTCCCTAATTGATAATTCCTAAAACGAAACTCATACATGGGCGCAAAAGGAACAAGGTCGACAGGATTCAACGGAATCGCGTTGACCAGCGCTTCAAATTTTTCCCACTCAAGCTTCTCGAGCAAGAGCGGGGTGATGATATGCAAATCACGCACGCGTTTGAACTTCTCCCGAGATTTATTCATCATTCCCGACGCACCAATGATTTTACCATCACGATAATGAATCATACTGGCGGCGACTTGGATGACCGCCCAGTAGACATTACGGGTGGGATCTTGTCGATCCTCTAACCACACGTGCTCGAGTTCTTCGTGGCATTCCCAGTAGTGCTGCTTGTTGAAGCACTCAAGGCCTGATTGCATCTTCTCTAAATGCTCCAGGCCGAAGGACATTAGAAACCGCCGAGGATCGAAAGACCTGAATCGACGTACAGGACTTGACCGGTCACCCCGCCAGACAAGCTGGTGGTGAGATACACCGCAGCTCCGGCCACGTCGTCTTGGCTCACGCCTTCTTTCATCGGTGCGATTTCTTCCACCTGAGAAAGCAATGAACGGAAACCGGAAATTCCTGAAGCAGCAAGAGTCTTAATTGGACCTGCTGAAATACAGTTCACTTTAATTTTACGAGGGCCAAGGTCATAGGCAAGGTAACGAGTCGACGCTTCAAGCGCGGCTTTTGCGACACCCATGACGTTGTAGTTCTTAATCACTTTTTGCGAGCCGTAGTAAGTCATCGCGACCACGCTGCCGCCGTCATTCATGATGGGCTCAAGGTGCTGACACAGTCCCACGAGTGAGTACGCCGAAATATCACAGGCCATCAAGAAACCCTTACGAGACGTTTGCAAAAACGGCTTAGAAAGATCGTCTTTATCAGCGAAGGCCAGCGAGTGAATGAGGATATCGAAATTGCCCCATTTCTCTTCCACGGTTTTTTTCAGTGCTGGGTAATGGTCATCGTTAGAAACATCCATGAGAGCAATGAAGTCGGCACCCAATTCTTGGGACAGGGGCTCTACGCGCTTGTGGATAGCATCGTTCATGTAGGTCAAAGCGATCGACGCGCCTTGCGCCTTCAACGCTTTCGCAATGCCCCAGGCAATCGAGCGGTCATTGGCGACGCCCAAAATCAGTGCTTTCTTCCCAGTCAGTAATCCCATGGTTCCTCATTTGTTCGGTTGACCTCGGTATGGTAGTTTTTCCTTCACGAAAGGGCAAAGAGGACACCATGCAGAAAAAGCTAGTTCCGGACTATATTGAGCGTTTAGAGACCTACCAAGCGGGCAAACCCATTGATGAACTCGCCCGTGAGAAGAATCTTACGCGCATCTCAAAAATTGCCAGTAACGAAAACCCCTTGGGCCCTTCGCCGATGGCGATTCGTGAAATGACCAACGTTCTATGGGATGTGCATCGCTATCCTGATATGTCCGCCTACCAGCTCAAAAAAGCCCTCTCTGAGCTCTACCGCCTGAAGCCGGAAAACATCGTTCTGGGTAATGGCTCGGAAGGCATCATGGGCTACATCTGCCGCGCTTTCCTGCAAGAAGGCGATGAAGTCGTCACCGCTTCCAATACGTTCATCGGTTTTTTGATTCTGGCGAAATCTGTCGGAGCCAAGCTCATCGAAGTGCCGCGCAAACCGGATTACAAGTATGACATTGAGGCGATGGCGAAAAAAATCACGCCGGACACTAAGATCGTCTACCTCGCGAACCCTGATAACCCGACCGGTACCTACATTACCAAGTTAGAGTTTGATACTTTGATGAAGCACGTCTCTCCTCACACCATTGTGATCCTTGATGAAGCCTACTTCGAATTCGCCAAGGAGTGGCCCGATTATCCAGACTCCATGGACTACCGCTATGACAACGTTGTCACACTTCGCACTTTCTCGAAGGCCTACGGTCTCTCAGGCGTGCGAGTGGGTTATGGCTTTGGCCACGACGTTCTCATCAACGCCCTTCATAAAGTGAAGCTTCCCTTTGAGCCAAGCCTGGTTGCACAGAAAGGCGCTTTCGGTGCGCTGTCTGATCGTCCTCACTTGGATCGCACGCTTCATAACAACCGCGAACGTTTCCAAGATCTGTGGGATTTTCTCACTCGTCATGACTTCAAGCCGATTGCGTCTGTTTGTAATTTTATTACGTTCAAAACTGGCAGCGAGGCAGCGAGCTTGGCACTCTTCAATGGCCTGCTCGATAAAGGCGTTATCATCCGCGCTTTACGTGCCAACTTGATGCCAGATCATGTGCGCGTGAGTCTAGGTACCCGCGATGAGATGAATCACTTCTTCGAAGTCATGGAAGAGATTTTGCCTGCCTATAATGCGAAATTCGGGAGACCCACCAAATGAAAATTTGTACCTACCTTCGCTCTGGACCTCAAGGCAGCGTTAAGCGCTTAGGCATCTTCACGAGCGAAACCCTGATTGTTGATCCCAACTTTGTGATGCAGGCACATTTTGAGGAACAGGGGTTTTACGACCCCACATCGCGTGCCGCTCACCACATGCCCCCATCGCTTGCTGCCTTCTTAAAAATAGCCGATCACCCCATTGAACAATTGCAAAATGTCGTGGGTATTTATTTAAAACTCACGCAGGCCGGCACCCTTAAAACACAAACAGGTGCTGATCTCGCTTTTGATACTCGAGATGCTAAAAGTACTCAGCTCTCTGCTCCTATCGATGAGGTCGCCAGCTACCGAGACTTCTTTATTCATGAGAGTCATGTGAAGACCGGATTCGCGAAACGCAATGAACCCGTCCCGGCACCATGGTATGAAATGCCCGTCTACTACAAGGGTGCAACAACGGGTTTTATTGGTCACGAAGCCATGATTCCTTGGCCCTCATTTTCGCAGCAGATTGATTACGAGCTTGAGCTCGCCGTAGTGATTGGTCGGGACGGCAAGAACATCAAAGCCGCTGATGCGTATAAACACATCTTCGGTTTCACCATTCTCAACGATGTCTCCGCCCGCGATATCCAACGCAAAGAAATGCAAGTGCGTCTCGGTCCGGCCAAGGGCAAAGATTGGTGTTCCGTCATCGGTCCCGTCATCGTGACGGCCGATGAGTTTGATTTCAAAGATCCGGATCTCCTCATGACGGCTTCCGTGAATGGCTTCGAATGGTCACGGGGTCGCTCGAGCGAAGGAAAATGGACCTGGGGTGAGATGATTGAACATCTCACGAAAGATGAATGGATTCGTGCCACTGATCTTTTGGGATCAGGCACAGTCGGGACTGGTTGTGGTCTTGAACTCGATAAGTGGATTCAGCCCGGTGACGTCGTCGAACTTGAAATCGAAAAAATCGGCAAACTCAAAAACTTGGTAGGAACTTATGGAAAACTTTAAGGCATCCGGCGTTTACACCAAGCAGGCCCACGTCAAAATCCCCGACGGGCATTTCGAGGAAGAGCATGGACGGAAAGGTTTCTTCGGCCGCGTTTCGCACATCTATCATACCCACATGCCGACCGGCTGGACGAAGATCGACGGCGATCTCTTACCGCGTAACTTGCCCCCGACGTTTGATGACGCTGCTTTAAATAATTCGTTTATCCCCATGCTTCACAACGCTGATGTGGTGATCAGCCTCGGAACCTGGAATCAATCTTTCGACCATTTTTTCCGCAACGCGGACTTTGATGAAATGATTTTCGTTCACGACGGCGAGGGCCGCTTTGAAACCATCTACGGTCATCTCGCTTTTAAAAAAGGCGATTACGTCGTTCTTCCTCGGGGAACGACCTACAAAATGTACCTGGCGACTCCGGCGAAATTTCTCAAGGTCGAAAGTGCCAGTGAGTTTGAACAACCCACCCGTGGCATTTTGGGCCCCAATGCACTCTACGATCAGACGGCGATCACCGTTCCTGAAGCCGCGCCTGGCAGTGAGCAAAACCTCAAGGAATATACGGTTGAGGTCAAGCGTCTAGGAAAAATAACTCGGGTGACATATCCCTTCAATCCATTGGACGCCTCAGGCTGGAAAGGTTCGCTCTACCCCTGGAAACTTTCTATCTACGATTACTGTCCGATCAATTCGCACAAATACCACATCCCACCCTCGGGCCATACCACGTTCGTCGCGAAGAATTTCGTGATCTGTTCATTCGTCGCGCGCCCACTCGAGCACGAGTCTGAAGGCGTGCTTAAGGTTCCCTTCTTCCACGCCAACATCGATTACGACGAAGTGCTGTTTTATCACGCCGGTGATTTCTTCAGCCGTGATAACATTGATGCAGGGGCGATCACCTTCCACCCGCAGGGTGTGCACCACGGTCCCCATCCGAAAGCCTTTGAGCGGGGATCGAAGAAAGAGTTCACGGATGAGTACGCAGTGATGGTGGATGCGCGTAACCCCTTGCACATGACCGAAGCTTTTAATCGACTTGAAAATAAAGACTACTGGAAATCATGGATGAAAAAGTAAAAAGGAATTTATGAAACATCTCTTCTGGCTCGCTCTATTTGCTCTCCCCGCCTTCGCCGGCGACGTGGCGCTCGATGACCTCTCGAAAGACGATCTCGAGAAAGTCTCGAACGAAATCGCCGTCAACTTCTCACACACCGCAGTGGCAGCTCCCTCTACGAGTGGGCTCTGGGGCATTGAAGTGGGTTTAATCGGAGGCACGACGGCTTCTCCCAAACTCAAAGACCTCGTTGAAGATGCGGGTGAAGATGGCAGTGACTTCAAGCGTCTCCCTCACGCGGGCCTGATGGCACGTGCTCACTTCCCCATGGACCTCTTCGCCGAGCTGACCTTTATCCCTAGCGTAGACTCATCAGACTTCGAGCTTTCTAACCGCACCTTTGCTTTAGGCTGGAACTTCGGTGGCTTCTTCAGCTGGCCACTTGATGTTGCGATCGGTGCACAGATGTCGAACTCGAAACTCTCGTTCGATCAAGTTCTCAACAACGCTTCCACTGGTAACACGGATGTCGACACAACTGTTAAGTTCGACAGCAAAACCACCACACTGTGGTTGGGTGCGAGCAAAACCTTTCTCCTCGTCACACCCTACATCAAGGCCGGTGTGTTTAAGTCTGAGTCAGACGTCGAGGTCACAGGAACAGGTGACATCTTTAACTACTCAAGCAACCAGAAGGAATCCGTCAGCTCTTCAGGCGGCTTTGGCGCCCTGGGTGTTAACGTGAATTTGTTGATCGTACGCCTTGGCCTCGAAGCCTCGCGGGCGGCGGAAGTGGGTCGTGTTTCCGCGAAGTTGTCTCTGGCGTTCTAGTTAGACAACGGTTGTTCCCCACTAGGATGGAATCCAGAAGCAGGGTAACATAACCGAATAGGTTTAAGTAAAAACCAAGGAGATCCTGATGAAGTTTTTAGTAATCACAGCCCTACTCATGATGTCCCTCAATGCTCTTGCGTGCGGTGGCACCAAAGGCAAAGAAGAAGAAGAAGACAAAGACGAACGTATTTCAGTTCTTCGCTAAATGTTTGTGGGGAAACTCTGCCTAAGGTAGAGTTTCCCTATGACTACCTACCAATCCTTCGACACCGATGGCCCTTTTGCTGAGAACTACAAGTTTCTCATCGGCAGCATTCTACCTCGCCCCATCGCCGTCATCAGCACCCGCAACATCGACGGCAGCAACAACCTAGCTCCCTTCTCATTTTTCACGGCCATTTCAGCGAAGCCCATGATCATCGCCTTCTGTCCGATGATTCGCTCGAAAGACGGCACTCGCAAAGACACGCTCATCAACATCGAACGTGAGCGTGAGTTCGTGGTGAACTTCTGTACACTCAGCAATCACAAGCAAGTGAACATGGCGTCCTCAGAGCTTCCCTATGGCGACGATGAATTCAAATTCGCGGGCCTACACACCGTCGAAAGCGAAAAGATTAGGGCACGCCGTTTAGCTGAGTCTCCTGTGCACTTTGAATGTCGCTTGCGCGATATTCTCTGCTACGGCAATACGCCAGGTTCTGGCTCCCTGGTCACCGGTGAAGTGGTGCGTGTACACGTCGACCCAAACATTATGAAAGATGGCAAAATCCAGACTCAGCTTTTACAAGCCGTGGGTCGTGGCGCCGGAAATGATTGGTTTAAAACAGACTCCGTGTTTGAACTCGATCGTCTGATGCAAGCGCAGATCCAGAAATAAAAAATGGCCCCGAAGGGCCCTCAGAAATCTACTCTAAGCCACACTTACAAACGGCGTGGTCTTGCCCGTCTCCCCACTGATTCAACGCCGTCAATTCTGTTTCCGAAGAACCACGGCTTGAACGTGAAGAAGACTCATCCGTCTCTGTGGATTTGATGGTGGTGGTGACGATGATGTTGTTATCAATTGTCGCTGTGCAAATAAAAGTCCCGAGCTTAACGGTCACTTCACGCCCACGATACGGCGCCGTTTCTTTAGCGCGGTTGAAATAACCTACGTTCATGGTGCAGGCAAAATCGTCAGCAAAAGCTGAAAATGAAAATAATGAGATAAGAGCCAAAAGCATGATTTTTTTCATAAGCACTCCGATTGATATTGCAGGCCGTAGATATAGCGCAAAAAAACCTCTGGGCCACGTTAAGCTTCGATGGGCCTGAAAAATCTACTGGCTAGCGCCGGCCTGGCGCGTTGTAACCCCTTAGAATCTGTTGAAGCCCCTCACTCAACGCTTTACACTGAAGTCCTAACTTTCGAGGGAGACTCCCATGACCTTGCTGCTCAAACAGCTCTTCGGTTTTTTCAAACTACTGCACTCTGAAACCGGCAACAACCAACTCGCGTGGGGTGTGGCCCTGGGGTTTATTCTCGGCATGACTCCGGCGCTTTCTTTGCAAAGTTTGTTGGTGTTCTTCTGCCTGTTCTTTTTCCGTGTGCAGATCGGTGCAGCTTTCTTGGCCGCATTCTTCTTCAAATTCATCGCCTTCTTGCTCGACCCTGCTTTCGATGCGGTTGGCCAGTGGGCACTTGAGCTTCCAGCGTTGCAAGGTCTCTTCACTGATCTCTACAACATGCCGATCGTACCCTTCACACGTTTCAACAATTCGATCGTGATGGGTTCGGGGATTGTCGCGATCATCTTGTTGCCTTTTGTGTTGGCCGGATCGAAATGGGCCATCATCAAGTACCGCGTGACCGTGGTTGAACGTTTCAGAGAAACGAAACTGTTCAAGGTATGGACGAAAACGTCGCTCTACGCGTGGTACTACAAATACGACACCTACTTCGGGAACTAAGGGAGACCACCATGACAACAGAAGAAAAAAAAGCTCCCAAGAAGAAAGGCCCCATCCGTTGGGAAGCCATCATCCCAGTCACTATCATCTGCGCCGGCGCTTACGCGTACTTCGCCTGGTTCTTTGATCAGCACTTAAAGAAGGCCATCGAGTACGTCGGCACTCAGGCCAACGGAGCCGAAGTCAACGTCGCGTCTGTCAAAACGAGCTTCTTGCGCGGCAGTTTTGATTTGAACGGTTTGCAAGTCACTGACAAGGACATGCCTGCGCAAAACATTCTCTCTCTCGATAACGTCCACTTCCAGTACATGTGGGACGCTCTCTTGCGTATGAAGTTCGTCGTCGATGATGCCAGCATCAACCAAATCCAAGTGGCCAGCAAACGCTCAAGGCCTGGTTTCGTGTTGCCACCCGAACCTGCCAAGCCATCGAAGCTCGATGGCCTACAAAAAGAAGTGCTCGATCAAGTTAAAAAAGAATACTCACAGAACATGCTGGGCGACTTGATTGGCCTTCTCGAAGGCGCTGATCCCAAAGACCAACTCGAGAAGATCCGCGAGGAACTCAAGTCCGAGAAACGCGTGAAAGAAATGATCGCCGATGTGACGACGAAGCAAAAAGTCTGGGAGGGCGAAGTGAAACGTCTATCCGATACGACTAAGCTCAAAGCCATCGAAGGCCAAGTTCAATCGATCAAGGCCGAGAAGAACGTCTTGAAGCAGCTCGCAGGCGCGAAAGAACTCAACGATCTCTTGAAAGACGTGCAGAAGCAGGCAAAAGAAATCCAAGGCGCTGGCAAAAAGCTTGAAGGCGAGATCCGCACCGTCTCGGCATACCCGAACGAAGTGCAAGCTCTCGTGAAGGACGACATCGCATCCCTCAAGAACCGTTTTAAGATCCCCGAGCTCGACGTGAAAGACATGGCGATGGCCCTGTTTGCCAAAGAGTTCGGCGACTACATCGCCAAGGCGCGCAAGTACCAAGCGCTCGCGAAGCAGTACCTCCCAGAGAAGAAAGAGCGTGAAGAGGTTCTTCCTCCACCACGCGAGATCGGTAAAACCTACGAATTCCCGATCACCAAGAGTTACCCGCTCTTCTGGCTCAAGCGCGCGGCCATCAGCTCGACGGGTACACCCGGGAGCTACTCCGGCAACGTCAGCGGCGAACTCACGAACGTGACCACCTCACCGAAATGGGTCAAGAAACCGATCGTGCTCGACCTAAAAGGTGATTTCCCGGCGAGTGAAATGTACGGCGTGCAGGCCAAAGTCACCGCGGACTTTACTGGTGCTGTTGCCCGTCAGGGTCTCGACCTTAAAATCACGACCTTCGCGATCCCTGGACGCATGTTCTCAGAGAGCGACAAGCTGAAGTTCGGGTTGAAGAAAGCTACCGGCTCAACCAAGCTCACGGCGGCCTTGCAAGACGGCGAGATGGAAATGAGCTGGAATGCTCAGATCAGCAAGCCGGATTGGCTGGTCGAGGCTAAGTCTAACCTCGCCCAAGAACTCCTCAGCGGCATCGTGGGGGGCATTCCCTTGATCTATGTGAACGGCAACGTTTCAGGCCCTTGGAAGGCCCTTAACATGAGCATCACATCGAACTTGGGTGATGAGCTCGCCAATGGCATGAAGGCCCAGGTGAGCAAGAAGATCGCAGAAGCCGAAGGCAAGCTCCAGGCGCTCGTAGATGAAAAAATCAAGGGCCCGCAGGCCGAATTGCTGGGCCAGCTCAAAGGCAATGGCGACTTCCTGTCTCAGATTAAGAATGCCGACCAGCTCTACAAGGCCAATGAAGACAAGATTAAGACCGAAATTGCTAACCTCCAGAAGGGCGGCGGCAAGGGTAAGGGCGGGCTCGAAGAGCAGGGTAAAAAGCTACTTAAGAAGTTCAAATTCTAGTCTGGATGCCGGGTAATCTTTATCCGGCATCTTCCCTTTTTCCCACGACGTGATACAGGCTGACCTCCATCAATCGGAGGTCAGCTTGAAGAACGTTCTTCTCATCGCTTCGTTGCTATTGGTGATCTGCGCGAACACCGTAACGTTGCACTTCTAGTAGTTTACTAGTTTCCGCAACGCCGCCGTCACGTCCGACACCTGCGGCAAGATCACTTCTTCTAAATCTGGGCAGTAAGCCACGTGAACGTCTTGAGAGGCGACACGCATGATCGGCGCATCCAACAACTCAAAACATTGCTCATTCACAAGCGCACAGACTTCCCCAGCATAGCCAGACGTTTTGTGCTCTTCGTGCACGATCAAAAGACGATTGGTTTTCGCGAGTGATTTTTTAACAGCTTCCATATCGAAAGGTGAAATCGTCCGAGCGTCGATGACTTCAATCTCGAATCCGTCTTGTGCCAATTCTTTAGCCGCCTCGATGGATTTCTGAACCAAAGCTCCCCAGCACACTACCGTGGCGTGCTTACCCTCACGAGCGATACGCGCTTTGCCGAACGGGATCATGTAGTCTTCGCCTGGATCAGCCGAGCGATTGTAGCCTTGGTAGTACAAATGCTTGTGCTCAAGGAACATGACCGGATCATCGCAGCGAATCGCTGTGCGAAGAAGGCCGATGGCATCCTGCGCGTTCGATGGATAAACAACGCGAATACCTGGAACGTGAGTAAAGAGTGATTCCCCTGATTGTGAGTGGTACATGGCACCGCCGCGGAGGTAGCCACCGATCGGCACACGCACTACCATCGGACACTTGTAGTCACCACCAGAGCGGTAACGAGTGGTAGCCATTTCGTTTTTGAGCTGCATGTACGCAGTCCAGATGTAGTCGAAGAATTGAATCTCAACCACCGGCTTCAAGCCACGCATCGCCATACCAATGGCACGGCCGATGATGTTCGCTTCGGCGAGCGGTGAATTGAACACTTGGCCAGGTTGACCCGCTTTCTGAACTCCATGAGTAACTTTGAAAACGCCGCCCTTACCTTTTAGATCTGGGTTCTCGTATTTTTCCACTTCCGTGAAGTCAGCGACGTCTTCGCCGAACACCATCATGAGTGGGTTACGTTTGATCTCAGACTTCAGGGTCATGTTGATGGCCGTGGCGAGCGGAATGTCTTCTTTGCCCGTCATGTGAGCTTTGGTATCAAAGTCTGCAGAAGTTGGATCGACGTCATGTGAATACAAATGGTCCATGAACGTTGATTTTTCCGGCCATGGTGTAGCCAGGGCCTGCGCCATCGCTTCACGACATTCTTTTGTCGCTTCATCGAGCACTTCATCGACTTCCGCTTGAGTCATCAAGCCTGCGCTTACGAGGAAGCGAGGATAAGAATGGAAGACATCCCGGTACGCTTCATCAGCGAGATCTTCTTTCGTGCGGTAGTAGCCGTGGTCATCAGAGAGTGAGTGGGAGTAGGGACGAGTCACCGTCGCGTGAACGAGGGCCGGGCCGTTTCCTTCGCGAAGATACTTCTCGGCCGCCACCATCGTCTCGAATGATTCGATCGGGCAGTTACCATCGCAGTTGAAGATTTTGAGACCAGGAAAATGAGCGAGTGCAACGGAGATGCTCGCCCCCGGAGTCTGCACACGAACCGGAACTGAAATGGCGTAACCGTTGTCTTCCACCATGAACAACACAGGATGCTTATTCACACACGCTGTCGTGAGGCCTTCCCAGAACTCTCCCTGCGACGTGGTGCCGTCACCGGTTGAAACGTAGATGATCTCGCGATCTTCGTAGGCCGGAGAATCTTTGAGTTTTGTTTTCTTCAAATGCAACCCGGCTTCCGCGAGACCGACAGCTTGTAAGAACTGAGTTCCCGTACAAGACGATTTTGAAACGATGTTGAGACGTTTGCAACCCCAGTGGGCCGGCATTTGGCGGCCGTGGGAGGCGACGTCGCCCGTGTTGCCGTTTGCTTGGCACAGCATCTCGTAGGGAGTCATACCGAGGCCCAAGCACAAAGCACGGTCGCGGTAGTAGCCGATGAACCAATCATGCGCCGGCTTGAGCACGCGTGCTGTGGCCGAAAGGATACCTTCGTGGCCCGCACCAGAAATTTGGAAGAAAGCTTTGTTCTGCTTCTTCATGGTGATTTCGGTGTCGTCGGTTTTGCGCGAGAGGTAGATGTTTTTAAGGAACCAGCGAAGATCCGCTTTACTCAGCTTGTGGCGCTTGATGATATCGAGTTTTTTATCGATCACGGGGCTCCCCTTTTGGGCAGACTTTCCAGACTTCATTTCAGTCGTGTTTGCGCGCATGGCCATATCCTAGGTTAAGTGCTGCCTCATCCTAGTCAAAACAGTCTAAAAAATCCACATTTTGGGGGTCTTAGCGGCTCAAACGCTGGTGCAACACTCGCAAAGCACGCCCGGCTTCGTCGCGAGCACTGTCCCAGATGCCATTGACGGTGCAGGCTTCAGTAGAAAACGACTCCAGCGTGCGATTGAGGGATTCTGGTGTGATGTCGGCCTTCTCTTCGTATCGACGCATAATGGTCTTTGCGAGCTCGCTATAAGCTTCCTCGGCAGACATGTTACTAGGAACTTTTACACCACCGAGGCTCGCCAGATCGGCTAAGCAATCTCGGACTTCGGCAGCTGGGCCACGTTTAGCGACATCGATGAATTCCACGTGGCCCGAGCCTGACATGCGCTCACCATCCACGCTGAGATAATAATCCACTTTTCCAGGACGAGTTGACGTCACTCGAAAGTAAGGGCCAGAAGAAGTTGAAAACGGCCCTTCGACTTTGGCACCTTTTTTTGACAGGTGAAGCTTCAGATCAAAATCTTCAAAAGAATAAATCGTGTAGGCCTTCAGATCTCGCAGGGCTACGTAGATTCGCAGTTTGTCTTGGCCATCGGCGCGCACACGGGTTTTGAAGGCATAGCTATTCGAAGCAAAGACGTCGATTTCGTGCATGTTAAACTGGATCTGACGGAAGTTTCCGACACGATGACCGCCTAAAGAAAAACCTACCTTCACCACCGACTGATCTTTAGTGAATTCAAGCTTCACTTTCCAAGTTCCCGGTGAAAGTTTGACCACACTGTGAAGGGCAGCATCACCATCCAAAATCATTTCTGGTGCGACGGGACTGTCCAGCAAAGCACCTAGATCATCGCGCACCACAAACTTGTATTCGCGCTGTGAGAAGCTTTCTTTCGAAAGCAGTGACCACTCGGACTTCGCCATGCTTGGGGCCGATTTGAAAGTAATGGGAGCAATGGCTGGAACTGATGGAACGACTGACGCCGGAACGCGGCGAATGCGATGAGAAGAACCCGGCCAGAAGTGTGGATCCGCTTCGATCTCGGCCAACTGCGCACAGCTCGCAAAAACTACGAGAGAAAGCAGCAGCCCTAAATGAAAGAGTCCGACCATACCTGTTGCTTTTCGGTAGGATCGGACTCAATAGTGAACAGAAATTGTTTTTACTTACAAAATCGGTACCTTAGCGACTTAGCTTCTTTTGAGCGACCAAAGATTCCAAGGCTTTCTGAGCATCTGTGATTGATCCGTTGATCGAAAGATCAGAGAACAAAACAGATTCGCTCGTGCCAGGTTTGTTGACGTACAACTTCGGGTAGCGGCGTGAAGTATCAACAATCAATGCGCGCAATTCAGCAATTGAGAGGTCTTCTTTGTAGCTCAACACCAAAGCTGCCACGCCCGCTGCTGCAGGAGATGCCATCGAAGTACCACTGTAGGTGTCGTAGCTGTTGTCCGGAGTCGTAGAAAGGATATCAACACCAGGAGCGAAGATATCAACTGAGTACTTACCGAAGTTCGAGAAGCCGGCTGGCAAAGCCGCGCCTTTCTCGAAAGCAGAAGCACCGATCTCGAGCCAGTTCACCAACTGAATGCCATCCTTCGCCATTTTGCGGTTCGGGAAGTTTGCTGCGGTGTCGTTGTTTTGGTTTGAGTTACCAGCAGCGTGAACCAGCAAGACGCCTTTTTCCTCAGCGTACTTCATCGCTTCATCGACAACTTTCTTATACGGAGAGAAGCCTTTGCCGAAGCTCATGTTGATGATCTTCGCGCCGTTATCGACTGCGTAGCGGATGCCGTTCGCAACATCTTTATCGCGCTCATCGCCATCCGGAACAACACGCACTGCCATGATCTTCACGTTCGTCGCGACACCCTTAATTCCAAGAGCATTCGCGCGGTCAGCAGCGATGATTCCCGATACGTGAGTACCGTGTGAGGAATCAGGCCCGATGACATCGTTGTTGCCGTAGTCTTTTTCGTTCTGGTCCGTTTGGTTATCACCGACGCGAGCACGAGCATTGTACTCCGTGTTGTAGTAAACCGTGGTTTCTGATGTGTAGCGATCTACAATCCGGTTCAAACGAGCTTCGCCGTAACCACTTGCGAGCAATCCAAGCACGTCTTTCTTCGCGGCCTGGACAGCAGGATCAGTTGATTCGAATGAACGAACCGTTTCGAGAGTGATTTCGCCGAGACCAGCGGCACGGAGGATCGCGCTCCCCTTCTGCATTTTCTCAAGCATCGGCTTGAAACGGGCCAATGTGGTTTGCGCGGCCGTGAGACTGTCATTCACAGTCTTCTCAACCATGTCGAGGTACGCTTGCTTTTCAGCAGAGAGGGTTTCGCCGACGGATTCAAGAGTCGCCTTGACCTTACGCATGCGCGCTAGCTCACGAGTCACTTCGAGTGTCTCTGAATCGATCTGTGCATCCGGATCACCCTTCACCAAGCGGATGCCGTTACCCAGCGTAGCGTCTTCTACGATTGTCGCCATGCCTTGTTTGCCGCCGATGAAATTCCAACCGAAGACGTCGTCAATGTAACCGTTGTTATCATCGTCGATTCCGTTATTCGCGATTTCGCCTTTGTTGATCCAGATTTTGTCTTGGAGGTCTTCGTGGTTGACGTCAACGCCTGAGTCAACAACGGCCACGATAATGTCTTGAGAGGTCGGCATTCCGAAAGCTGCGTAGACCGCTTCCGCGCCCACGCCTTCGATGCCCTGAGCCGGAGAAAGGTTAAACCAGTTGTCTGGAGCGGCATCAAGTGCCGCCTTAAGAACATAGCGGCCGGACTGTTCTTGCTTGATCGCTTCGAGATCGCGCAAAGCTTTTGGAATAGAGAGTACGGTGGCGTGCGCTGCTGAGGCGAATACCAAGAGAGATAACGGCAGTAGTGCTTTTTTCATATGGGGTCCTCTGGGGGTATATCGAAACGTCTCACTCTCCACCCAATAAGGAAAAATTGCAATGCAGACCCTGGACCTGTGAGAATATTTCAGTCTCACAGGCCAGTTAAAGATCAAATGGTGTCATTTTTACACTAGGGCTTGTGCTGTTTTGAGCTCCGCATCGACCTTGATGGGGCGCTCCACTTCCAAACCTTGACTGCGGAAAATCTCTAAAAGTTCTGACGGGCGAATGCCTGAACCTGAACTTAAAGAGGTCTTCACCATGATGCCAGGCATTTTGCAGGGAGAAACTTCATCAATGATGTTCAATACATCCAAGGGTAGATCAAGCACTGAGGCTTCCAGTTTTAGGATCATCGGACGAACATCTTTCTCAACGTCTCTCTGCTCTTTCTTAGAATAAGACGCAATCGTCAGGCGCTCCATGGCATTTAAACGCGCGACAGTTGCACCCATGGCTTCTGCGTTACGAACAGGCAGGAAATAGGTAAAGGCGGTTGCTTGGTCTTGAATCGACGGCGTCTTATTCGTGAGCGGCTCAATCTTGTGGAACAGCAACCCCGGCTCAGCGTGCTCACGCAACTTGCCGAGGATCTCCTCAAAATCAGTCCATTCGCCAGGAACACGCACGTCAAAGGCTTCACACATGGAACTGATACCTAGCGCCAGGGCAGGGCCGAACGACAAGAGCGGACGAACGTTGTATCCTTCTGACAAAAGCGTATCGATGCTGGCGCGACGGAACACCCGTGCCATCACTTTTTGCAAATCCAAGTGAGAGATGAAGGTGATCGGGCCAACTTTGGCAAAGCTGATGCGGTATTTATGACCAGCATCATGTCCACGACGCTCGCGATAATCGAGGATGTCTTTACGTAGGACCTCTGGTGCGACGTAAGGCATATCGATGTTTGCATCCATCTCGCCCAAGAACTCCCGGCGCTCTTCCACCATCTGTTTCAAATCGCAAGCCACGCCACAGTGGTAGCAAACGAGCTTCTTCTTATCGATGGTGAATGTTTTCTCAAGTGCTTCAAGATTAGTGTGGTGAACAATCATGCCCGCCACCTTGCCACATGGTGGCGCCATGCGGTTCTTCAGAGCCTTTTTCCACTCGATTTCAAGAAAGCGATCGGTGAGTCCCACGTCAATGTGACTCCAGGCATTTTTTCCTTCGACCGGAATTGTTCCGAGGAAAATATCTGGGTTCAGTCCAGAGTCGTCCACGCATTGAAGCCACAGGTGGTAATTGAACTGATCGTCCCAGCCATCAAAGCGTGCGCCGCCCTTCCACGCCGCATGGATGATTCCACCAACGCGACGATCGCCGCGAGAAACAATCCCCTCCAGGTGACTGATGCGTGAAACGTGCTTGCGGAAAGTCAGGCGATAGTCTTTCGCTAAGCTGTTGAGCCACTCTTGCTTACGCACGATCTCATCGTGCGTAATCATCGCCGCCCACTGGAACGGCGTATGAGGCTTCGGCACAAAGCTGGAAACGGAAATGGTGATGGCTGGACTTTGAACGCCTACACTCACGGCCGTGCGACGAGCGCGCAGACCAGTCTCCATGATGGCTTTTACATCTTCGTCTTCTTCAGTTGGTAGGCCGATCATGAAGTAGAGCTTCATTTTACTCCAGCCGCGTGAGAACACGTCGGCCGCAGTCTTCATCATGTCTTCATCAGAGATATTTTTATTGATCACATCGCGCATACGCTGACTGCCCGCTTCGGGGGCAAAGGTGAGCGATGTGTTTTTCACTTCCGCGAGTTTATCAAAAATGCGTTCGTCCAAACCGTAAGCACGCAAAGATGAGATACCCAAAGTCGCATTCTCGGCTTGCAAGCGATCAAGAAGTTCCAGCACGAGTGGTGTCACGGCCGAATAATCTGCCGTCGAAAGACAGGTCAGCGATGCCTCATCGAAGCCACCGTTCTTCAAACCGGACATGACCATATCAATCACGCTCTCAGGAGAACGCTCACGGACAGGACGATAGATCATGCCTGCTTGGCAGAAACGGCAACCTTCCGTGCACCCACGAGACAGCTCCACCGAGAAACGATCGAAGATCGCTGTCATGTGAGGAATCGGAGACTTCGTTGGAAACGGATAATCTTTCAGAGATTCAATGATGAAACGTTTCACGCGCTGTGGGAGGACTGTGGCGAACTCAGGCTTGGGACCCGTCACCACCTCCATGCGAGTCATTTCATCAATTGTAGTATCGTAGAATTTAGGAACGTAGATCCCTGGCCACTGCGCCAGCTCGAAGAGGATGGTATCGCGCTTCTTGCCTTCACTTCTGGCCTGGCCGATGAAACGCACCAACTCTCCAATGAGCTTCTCGCCATCACCAATGACAACGAAATCCATGAACGGCGCCAACGGCTCCGGGTGAGTGGCACAGGGTCCACCGGCCGTGACGAACGGATCATCTTCACCACGCTCGTGGGTCCAAAGTGGAATGCCACCGAGATCGAGCATGTTCAAGATGTTGGTGTAGCTCATTTCATACTGAAGGCTGAAACCGACGACATGAAAGTCTTTAAGAGGTTTGAAATTTTCAAGTGTGACTAATGGAAGATTGCGGGCACGCAATTCTTTTTCCAAATCGACCCAGGGAGCGAAACAACGTTCCGCCAAAAGATCTGGGAATTGATTCACTTCTTCATACAAGATTTTCATGCCTAAGTGAGACATGCCAATTTCGTAAGTGTCAGGAAAACACAAGGCGATGCGACCGAGGGAGGCATCCCAATTTTTGCGCGCCATGAAATGCTCGCCGCCGATATAGCGGGCTGGTTTTTCAAGGACATCCAAGAAGGCCGAGTAAGGGTTTTTGACCACTGACATGTGGGATCCTAAAGCAAAGTGTGTCCCCGCGAAACGGAGGAGGGAGTAGAACCCTCGAATATGGATGTCAGGGTTGTATTACAGACCGCTAGATAGGGAAAGCACAAACCGACGATCTTCCTCTTCGCGGAAGCCGTCAAAACTGCGGTCAATAGCGTAGGTGGTTAAATCCATGATGAAGGTCCGAGAGCGCACACCGAGGCCACCGGAACCCCAGCCATCGCCATAGCCCCCACGAATGAAAATGCGACGATTGAAATCCAGCTCCACACCCGCGCCGATCCGACGTTGCGCGGCCGTGTCGTATTGATTATGGATATCTTTCCAGTTCACTTCCATGTGCACACGGGTGGCCTTACCGATTTGCGGAGTGATGGAAAAACCCAGGTCCATGGTTTGGTGAATTTTGTTCGGCTCTCCGCCATCTTCTATGCTTTCCCACTTACTCGACGTTGCATTTCTCAAGACGGCCGAGAAGGTCGGCAAGAGTGCGTATGGTAGTGTGATGCGAGTACCAGCAGTGAGTTGAAGGCTGCTCGCCGATTTATAATCGACACTTTCATCAATGACGGCCGGATCTGATGACCCGAACGTTTTGAAGAGTTCACGGCGAAATAGATACACAGCTGATGCACCCACTTTAACGATGCCGCCGAAGAGTGGAAGGTTGAGAGCAAAAACTGGTCCATGGTCGCGGCGTTCGGCAATTTCATAATCGCCCGTGCCCACAGGTTTTTCAATGATGGCACGATTGCGCTGACTGAAAAGATAGCCCAGGGTCATGCCGCGTAACGTGAAGTTCGGAAAAAAGTTCGCTCTCATGTGCGAAAGTTTTCCTTCACTACCTACCAGACTTTCGCGCATGTCTTGGGCATCGAACGAATCAGAAATATTACCGGGCAGATCCGTCATCGGCCCATCACCGACAGCTTTCATGTAGGTGTTACTGGCTTCGAGATGCATGTTAAACAAATGGAACTGCGGTTTGCGAACGGTGCCGAGCCCTGCGGGATTATAAAATGCTGACCAGGCATCATCGGCTTTGCAGATGTAAGCGTTACCCATCGCAAGTGCGCGCGCGGATGTTACGAATTCTGGAAAAGCGGCGTCTTCAAAATCGAGTTCCGCAAGCGCGGGAGAGCTCAGGCCCAGTAAGAACCCACTTATTAAAACAAATTTTATTGACCTGATTATTGAACTCATCACCTCTCCATTTTAGAGAGTGGCGGCGCGGGGCTCAATTGGGCAAGGAAGGCCTTAAATCAGAAGAAAAGGCCAAGGCCGAAGGCGAAGGAAAGATAGGTTTCATTTCCGGCTTCTGACCAATCCGCTTGGGTATAGGCTGCTTCAAACTTAAGTTTGTAGGGACGGAAAACCAGAGCCGTTCCGCCGGCCACCGTTAGCAAAGTTCCGTCTTCAGCAAAGTCCCCAGATGTGGATCCGCTGAGCTCGCCTTTATAGCTATAGCTCGCGTAACCCAGGGTCTCGAAAATTTGCCAATTCGGTGTCAGCCAGTAGCCGTGAATCAATGCGACGTCGGTCGCCGCAGCTTCAAATTCTACTTTAGGATTCCCATCTATTTCGTGCTCGTTACCACCGAAGGCGGCACTGAAAGCCATGGAATTACCTGCGCCTGCCTGCTGGAGTGAACCGCCCATGAATTGCCACTTAAACCCAACGAGAGACGGTGCACTCGCCGTGTGAGTCCAAGTGATGTCGACGGAATCTAGAAGTGACAGGGCCGCAAAGTACCCCATCGCCGCCTGAGAGGTGAACTTGAGGGGGTACGGCTCAGTCTGGGAAACATCGACCTTGCCTTCAACTTGCTGCTGAGATGACAGCTCGAACTCAGTGTTCATCGCCCCACCCACTGTCTCAGGCGACATCATACGATTAAGCGGCACGCGCAATTTGGTTGCACAGCTAGTTAAGCAAATGAGTCCAGCAATCATCAAAAACTGTTTCATCTCTTCAGTTTAGCTGCTCCCAATGGTTCTCGCACTTTAGAAGGCATTATTTGCCGAGGAGGATTGTTAGAAGAAACCCAAAAAAGTGTCGAAAAGACAGACACGGGAATGCCTTAATTCCCTGAGGAAATTGATGTCACGGATTACATCCATATTCCTTTTGTTTTTTTGCTTCGCCTGTCAGTTTAAAGCGAAAGAAGAAACAGGAGGACTCATCTCAGGCCACCAGCAGGTGGACAACGAATTCATTGTGACCCCACCAAGTAACGGAACACGAATCGTTGGAGAGACGCTGACGTTCACACTCACACACCCCTACGCTGTAACAGTGACTGGAGTGCCGCGCCTCACGCTCGACATCGGTGGCGCTACCCGCTACGCCGATTACGTCACAGGCACGGGAACCGATACGCTGACGTTCAGCTATGTCGTACAGGCAGCCGACAATGATACCGATGGTATTTCTGCAGCCGCTTTGGTTGATCTCAATGGCGGCACCTTGACGTTTACCGGCACCCAAGGTCCGGATAACTGCGACGTTAATATCTCCGCTCCGTCGATGACAAACGTTCGCGTCGACACCACGGCACCGATCGTTGTGAGTGTAAGTGCACCTTTAAGTCCCGCGACATACTTCCTAGGTATGCAGATGGTGTTTGTTGCAACGATGAGTGAGAACGTCACGATCACCGGCACCCCCCGGTTAACGTTAACGATTGGTGCCGCCACTCGCTATGCGAACTACAGCTCTGGCTCTGGCACATCACTTTTGGTGTTCACCTACACGCCTGTTTCAGGCGACCTCGATACAAACGGAATTGTGGTCACAGGGAGTATTGATGCCAACAGCGGGACCCTCAAAGACTCCGTCGCAAACGACGCTGCACTTACGTTCGCAGCACCTAACACAACGACGGTACTCGTCGACGGCAACACTCCCTATGTGACGGCCATTACTCCTCCCGCCAATGGAAATTACATAACCGGCAACGCCCTCGACTTCGTCCTCACATACAGTGAAGCGGTCGACGTCGTCGGAACTCCGGCCATGAACCTCACGATTGGTTCAACACCGCAGATCGCCACCTACCAAAGTGGCTCTGGCAGTACGCAGCTCACGTTCCGCTACATTGTCCAAAGTGCGGATCTCGATACGGATGGCATTGCCGCCGCGACAACACTCACGATGACGGGAGCCACCATACGAGATGCGGCCACCACGAACGCACTCAACTTTCTCATTCTCCCCTCGCTAACCGGGGTGAGGGTAACTGACAACAGCCCACGCATTTCGTCTTTCGCTGTCACCAATGGCACGTACTACATTGGCCAGACACTCAACATCACCGCCGTCTTTGATCAAGCCGTCACCGTCACGGGTACACCACGCATTCCGATTACTTTCAACACCGGGGGCCCGGGCTACGCGAACTACGTCTCCGGTTCAGGAACGACGAGCCTTGTTTTTGCACATGTTGTAACGGCGGGTACAGACGACACCGATGGCATCGTCATTACGAGTCCGTTTGAACTCAACGGTGGAACGATTAAGAACTCAACTAACGTGGATGCGAACCCTGCTTTCACTCAACCGAGTACTCCATTGGTTTTGGTGAGCGGGATTCGGCCAACAGTGACGTCCGTGACACCGCCAACAGCGGCCACTTACATCACCGGGCAAAACATCGACTTCGTCGTGAATTTCAGCGAGAACGTCACGGTCAGTAACACGGGCAACATTCTTCTCGCCCTCACGGTTGGTTCAACATCAAGAAATGCTACCTACTTATCTGGCAGTGGAACAAATGCGCTTACTTTTAGATACACCGTTTTGCTGGCAGATGCTGACATTGATGGACTCGCCGTAGGTACCCTAACAACCGGCGCACCTGACTATATCACCGATGGCACGGCGACG
>JAIXOY010000111.1 GCA_027486525.1 Pseudomonadota bacterium | reverse complement strand
GTCGACAACTTTAATTTGAGCGAACTGCCGTCCCTGGTCTACGAGATATTCGAGACGAATTTCTATTTTCCCAGCTTTAGTTGAGAACTTAATCGCATTGGTGAGAAGGTTCCAGATCACTTGCTGCAGACGAATGGGGTCGACTAGGATCGCTCCCTGCTCGTGTGAAGTGACGACTTGTAGCTGGATTTCTTTTTTCTCGATAAGTGGGTGAACGGCTTCTACGGCTGCACGAATGACAGATGTTGGTTCTACACTTTTAATGCTTAGCGCAAGCTTTCCCGAAATGATGCGTGAGATATCCAGCAAATCATCGATCAGCTGACTTTGTGCCTTCGCGCTTTGCTCTATAACTGCGGCGCCCTGCTTGGTCGTCGAGGCGTCGATGCGGTCCGAGCCGATGAGCTGTGACCAGGTAAGAATCGCAGAAAGCGGAGTTCGTAGCTCGTGGGAAAGTGTGGCCAGAAAGACATCCTTAGATCGGTTGGCCTTCTCCGCTTCGCCGCGTGCTTCGCGTTCACGCACGAGTAAGCGAGTGAGTTCATTTTCGAGCCGGCTTCTTTCCGTGATGTCCATGAAACTGACCAAGACGGCTTCGGGCTCGTCGCCAAGCCACTTCACCTTTCCTCCTGAGAGCAGCATCTTGCGAACACCGGTTGGAAGGAATTTGTAGTTAATCTCGTAGTCAGTGAAAGGTGTGTTCGTTTTGAGATTTTTACTGACAAGATCTTTAAGTGCAAGGCGATAGTTTTCCGGAAAATCCATCAGCGAGAAGAAATCTTTACCCGTGGCATTGGTCGCAATGTGGAAGTAGCGATAGAAAGAATGATTCGCAGACCGGAGCTGAAAATCGCTACCAAGCACAGCAAAGGGCAGGGGAACTGAGTCTGCGATCGACTTGATGTAATCAAGAGCTTGCTTTGAGTTCTCTTCTTTTTGCTTGATTTGATCGATGTCGAGAAGAGCGATACTGACACCGTCAATTTTATTTTCGAGTGTCTTGTAGGGACGGATTTGCAACTGTCGCCAGGCTCCGGTGCGGTCTTGGACTTCGACTTTTTTTGCCAACAACGTCTCGGCGACTTCGGCGATCAGAACAACCAGGTCAAGACCGAAGTTTGATTTAATATCACTGATCGGCCTACCAATGTCAGTGGAGATAAGATTGAAGGCTTCTTTGGCTTCGGTGGTAAACCGACGAATCTTTCCGTCGTTGGCGACCATGAGAATCGGAATCTCTGTCGAGGAAAGCAAATTGCTGAGGTCACTGCCGAGAATGGTGAGATCCGCATTTCTGATCTGCAGCTCTTCGTTCACCGTGGTGAGTTCTTCGTTGGTGCTTTGCAACTCTTCCTTGGCTGTCTCGAGCTCTTCGTTCGTGCTCTGCATTTCTTCATTGGCACTTTGCAGCTCTTCGTTAGCGGAAGTCAGTTCTTCTTGGCTCGCGTCGTATTCTTCAATGAGCGCTTGTTGTGATTCTTTGGCTTCAGCGAGCTCACTCGCTAGGCTTTCTAGCTCGCGGTTGCTGATTTTTTGCTGCTTACTTTCATCTTGCAACGTCTTGTTTGAAAGCGCGTTCTCGCTTTGCGCTTTGGCGTTGAAGATCACAAGGTAGGTGCGCTCTTTCGGGATAGCCTGTGGATTGGTCGGCACCATCTCAATGCTGAGAAACGTCTGCTTCCCATCGCTGGTGAAATGCATGCCGGTGCGTTTGATCAGTTTGTTTTCTTTTTGCACTGCTTTGATGAGCAGGCGCAGGCCTGCCTGAAGTTCAGGACGCGCCATTTTGAGAAGATTAGTGCTGGGCTGCCCTGCCGCTGGTTCGAGGAAGGGGACGCAGCGACCACGGTATTGAAGAATTTCCAATTCCGCATTCACGATGACACTGGGTGATGAGAATTTACTGAGAATGATTTTGTCGGCATCTTTTTGAAAATCCAGACCGCGCTGAGCGCTGGATTTTTGGGCGGCGGCCGATTCAGGCTTCGCGTCCGTTGAAGTTTTTTGGGGGAAGATAAATTTGATAGTCGAAGGGACATTTCTTTTGCAGTAAATTTTATGGGTCTTACTTTCAATCTCAAAGAGATTGGAAAAACTTCCGTGGGTTTCCGACTTGCCCAGCCACAAGAATCCATTCGGCTTGAGGGCATAGTGAAAAATCGGCATGACACGTTTTTGCAGCGGAAGCGAGAAGTAGATCAGCACATTGCGGCACGAGATGAGATCAAGCTTGGCGAAGGGAGGATCGGTGGTCATGTCGTGCTTAGAAAAGAGGCACAGATCGCGAATTGACTTCGTGACTTTATAGCCATCGGCCTGTTTTTCAAAATACTTCTCGAGGCGGACTTTGGAGACATTCTTCTCGATGATCTTTGGATAGTTTCCCGTGCGCGCGATCTGAATGGCGCGTTCACTGATGTCGGTGGCAAATATCTGAACTTGGGCGTAGGAATCTTTCGACTCGAGCCACTCCACCACGGCAATCGCGATTGAATAGACCTCTTCACCGGTGGAGCAGCCCGCGACCCAAATTCGCAAGGGAGCGTAGGGCGCGTTGACATGAATGAAATGAGGGAAGACATGAGTCTTGAGAGATTCGAAGGCACCGAGATCCCGAAAGAACTCAGTGACGTTGATGAGGATGTCATCGTGGAGAATTTTGACTTCTTCGGGGTGCGTCTGCAGGTATTTATTATAGCTGGCAAAGTCTTTTGTTCTCTGCACCATCATGCGCCGCTGAATACGACGCTGAGTGGTTGCCGCCTTGTAGTTGGAAAAGTCCACCTGTGTGGAGGCCTGGATCTTGCTAAAGATTTCGGTGAGTCCAGCCATCGACGGAATCTTTTTCGTGAGCGTTTCTTCCAGGAAAGGCAAAGGGAAGTTCGGATTAGTCACGAGACGCATGAGCTCCGGTGCAATCTTTTCAGGTTTCAGAATGAAGTCGGCCATGCCCGCTTCGATGGCATGTTTTGGCATGGAATCGAATTTTGCGGATGCTGGACTTTGCACGAAAGAAGTACCCCCGGACGCACGGATGAGCTTGAGACCATAGGTTCCGTCAGTGCCCATCCCTGAGAGGATGATCCCGACGGCGCGACTCTTCATGCTTTTTGCGACAGAATCAAAAAAATAATCAATAGAAAGATGAGACGGGGTGGTGATGCGAGGAGAGAGCTTAATCACATCTCCTATGAGCTGAAGGCTCGCGTTGGGTGGTTTAATGTAGATTGTGTTGGGCGAAAGTTTCGTTCCACTGCTCGCCTCGTGTGTCTTGAGCTTCGTCGATTTTTTAATGATGTCGACACCAAGACTTTCGTGACTCGGATCGAGGTGCTGCGCGAAGATAAAGGCCATGCCAGAATCAATTGGAACATTGGTGAGAAAAAGAAGAAAGGCTTCTAGGCCACCGGCCGAAGCCCCGATGGCCACTACGGGGAAATTCGTTTTTGGGGTTACTTTGCGTGCGTTGGTTTTTTTTACGGCACACATCGTAGGTCCTAGTGGTTACTGGGGAGTTGCTGGCCCATTTGGATGTAGCGCTGGACTTCGTGCAGGAAGACCGCGATGTCGGAAACTTTAGGAATGCAGCCGGCCGCTTTGCTCTTTGGGAGACGATCCATGCCAGTGTGAAAAACTACGGGAACTTTTCTGACAAGCTCCGGTTGGCTTTTCTCGAGCTGCAGAAGGAAGTCGCCGCCGTTCATGTCTTTCATCTGGTAGTCGAGCAAGATGAGAGCTGGGCTCTCCATTTGCGAGAGAACTTCGAGTGCTTCGTTGCCACTGGAGGAGGTGAAGACTTGGTAGCCTTCCGACTCGAGCACGATGCGATCAACGATGAGCATTTCCGGACTATCGTCGATGATGAGAATGGAATCCTTGGCGGTGTTCTTCGGGAGATCCATTTTGTCCTTGGAGAGAATTAACAGCGAGGCCGAGGTGCACAGCCTTTATACGCTATATTCTTACAGTGACCATGTAATACATTGTCAAAAAGCACCACTGGATATTTGTTTTAGGATCGCCCCGATTAACGGAACGTTGAGTGTGCTTTCATGGGGAATCTTATGGTCAGAAAACCTATCGGAGGTTGGGACGAGAATCCTCGTCTCAAGAGATGTCAGGTTTCGTTCACATAATCTACACATTTCAAATCTGCTTCCCTAGTCTTTAAAGTCCTCTTGAATGAGCTGGGCACTTTGAAGCAGTTTGGTGGTTTCATCTCTAGTCTTCATCAGCATTTTCTCAACGTCGGAGTCCGCAGCAACCGGTAATAAAAGATCAATTTCATTTCGCATGCTGATGTAAACCGCAACAACCGTGTCGATGTAGGCCTTATCAAATGATTTTCCCTTTAAAACTTCCAATTGGTCGAAGCGTGCCATGCCACGCATCTCGATGTCTCTGCTCAGGTTGCTATCGGTGAAGTTCATACTCTTGTCTTTCACAAGCCGATGAAGTTGGCTGAGATCGACGGACTGTTCGTTGATAACTTTTGTGGCGAACATTTCGATGCTTCGATTGTCACTTTTGTTTTTGGCTAGTCGTGCAAGATCAAGCTCGCTCAAGTTTGCGACCTTGATGATCTGGACAATGGAGGAGTCGTCCATGACGACTTTCTTATTGGCACCGGTGAAGAAGGTGATGGCACAAATGGCGAAGAGGGTGATTCTGAAGTAGCGCATAAAAACTCCTTGTAAGATATGGGCCTCCACTATCTTAGGCGCCGTGCGCAGCGATTGTTGTGAAGCTCCCTAGGAGTGAATGTGTTGAAGAAAAGACTCGAACTAGCAAAATCTTCTAAATGGTGTAAATCTGAGGTTATGAAAATAAAATCCCTGGGACATCTGACCACTCTGATTTTTTCGCGGTTCTCGGGCACCGTGATCGATCGTGGGGCCTACACGCTGATCCAGACACCCAGTAACCCTCGATTTCACTGGGGCAATTTCATGATCTTCGATGGTGCTCCTGCCGCCGGTGATTTGCAGCGGTGGAAAGATCTTTTCGATGACGAGTTCACGTACTACCCAGGGTCCCATCACTACACGTTTGCCTGGGATGGACGTGCCGGGCAAGGTGCACTGGAAGAGTTTGTGGAGGCAGGGTTTGAATTCGAGACCGGTGTGGTGCTCAGCACGGATGTCCTGCAACCGCCCAAGCATCTCAATCAGAACATGACGATCAAAAAAATCACCACGGAGCATGATTGGCATGAGGTCACGGAGTTGCAGATCGCCTGCGGCGACCCGAAATACGCTTTGGGTTATCGCCCCTTCAAAGAACAGCACATGCGCCAGTATCGCAAGATGACGGAAGCTGGTCTTGGTCATTGGTTCGGTGGCTATCTGAATGATCGGTTAGTGGCCGATCTGGGGATTTTTCACGACGGCCCTCTCGCTCGTTACCAGAGCGTGGGAACTCATCCTGACTTTAGACGACTTGGCCTGTGTGGTACTTTGGTTTACCAAACGGGCCTGATCGCCCAAAAAGAGTTTGGCGTAAGGCAGCTGGTCATGGAAGCCGATGATCATTACCATGCCGCTCGGATTTATGAGTCTGTTGGTTTCAAGCGGACTGAGTTAAATTATTCTCTAAGCTGGTGGAAACGTCCGGAAGGAGAAACTTGATGAAACGGATCTCAGGTATTGTTCTTGTGCTGGTCTTGGCCCTGGGTGTTCTTGCCGTGGTGGCCCCGCGAGACTTCAAGCTGCAGAGAGAAATCATCATCAATCGTCCCGTGGATGTGGTCTTCGCCCACGTCAAGTTTCTACAGAACCATGACAAGTGGAATGCCTGGAAGAAACTCGATCCCGAGCTTCAACAAGAATTTGTGGGAACAGATGGTACGGTCGGTTTTAAGTCTGCGTGGGAGAGTGACAATCAAGATGTAGGCACGGCCGAACAAGAAATCACCGAGATCGTAGAAAATCAAAAGATCGGTACTGTGATTCGGTTCAAGAAGCCCTTTGAAGCCGACATCGACTCCTATCTTTTAACGGAGACGGAAGCTGACGGACGCACGAAAGTCACCATGGGGATGGAAGACCAGATGCCGTTTCCGATGTACATCATCAGCTTCGTCGTGAATGTGGTCTTCGATCAGCAGCAGAAGCTCATGGATCACACCGACGAGAGCCTCAAGGGTCTCAAGTGGCTACTGGAAAGCGTGCCGTCGCCTAAAGGCGAGTGATCGAGAAGATCACCACTTGTTCAACCGGCGTGTCGGCGTATTCGCCGACGGTATGAGTGGGAACATTTTGAATGGCATCGACCACTTCTAAGCCGCGGGTCACTTTACCGAAGACAGCATAGCCGTAGCGCGCAGGATTACCCGGTTGGTGATCGAGACGAACGTTGTCGACCGTGTTGATGTAGAACTGTGATGTTGCGCTATCAATGACATTGGTGCGCGCCATCGCGATGGTGCCGCGCAGATTGCTCAATCCATTGGTCGCTTCGTTCCGGATCGGAGCGCCCGTCGGTTTCTCGGTCATATCAAGATTAAGTCCACCACCTTGAATCACGAAATTTTTGATCGTGCGATGGAAGAGGGTTTGCGTGAAGAAACCGGCATCCACGTAGCCCAGGAAGTTTTCTACGGTCACCGGAGCGTGGACGTCATCGAGTTCGACTTCGATGTTGCCCTTGTTCGTTTCGATCAGCACGGTTGTCGCGAAGGCATTCAAGGAGAAGGCGAGAGCGATGAGGTATCTCATAGATGGTCCTAGCGCTTGCGTTTTTGGTTTTCGCGGAGCTGTTCGTTCAGCTTCTCAAGATTCTGCGACGTGCTTTTACCCGGGGTCGTCGTGACGGCTTCTTCCGCTGAAACGGTGGTCGTGCCGGTTCCCGTGGCACTGCTGTCCATGGCCGCTACTGGAGAGTAGGGAAGAAACTCTTCATCATTATTCATGATGTCGATTTCGACCTTATTGAGAGGCAGCTTCTTGTGGCGCGGCTGCTCCTCTCCAATCAAGATGAGGCGATCATTCTTGGCGAGCGGATGCTGCTCACCTTGCGCGTCTTTTACCTCGGCGCGCCCGGAGAGAAGGGCGAACTCGCTCACGTCAATTTTCCCGATGACCTGATGGTTCACCAAGAGCTCGGTGCCCCGAATACCCATCACGGCCTGGGGAGTCTTGAACTGGATGTCGCCGTCTTTCGCCTTGTTTTTCACCAGACTGCGAAGCTGGCCTTTCATCAAGTTGTACACCGACTGGCGATCGGTGTTGCTGTTGTACTTGAAGCTCTCGAAGTTCAGCTCGGAGTTCGGCCCGAGGTTCACGGTGCTTTGATCCACCATCAACACGCGCACGAAGGATTTTTCTTCAGTGACGAGCGTATCACCGGGATAGAGTTGGGCGCCTTCTTTGAGGCCCGCACGTTTGCCGCCGTTGTCCTTGAAGACGCGGCCTTTGACGAGCTTGAGTTCCCCGATGAATTTCGGCATCGCCTTTCCCGTCGCGGGGTCATACGCGAAGTCCTGCGCCATTAAGGATGTGCTAACAAACAAGAGAGCGAAAAGAATTTTCATGGTCTTAGGCTAGAGTTCTTAGCAGTGCTTGTCTAGAGAAGTTGAGCGCGATGCGCGGTCTTTGGCCACACCTCAGGAATCGGCAATTCTTTCCGAAAAGTCCTACGTATGCGTATCAACACCAACATCGGTGCTATCCAAGCTCAAAGGGCCATGACGACCGTGAATCGGGAGTCGGAGGAGAGTTTTGCGAAGTTGTCATCGGGTGAACGCATCACCAAGGCAGCAGACGACGCTGCCGGTTTAGCGATCTCGGAGAAGATGAAAGCCAACATCCGTTCATCCAAGATGGCCAACCGCAACGCCAATGACGGTATCTCCATGGTCCAAGTGGCCGAAGGGGGGCTGAACGAATCCACCAGCATCCTGACTCGCATGCGTGAGCTTGCCATGCAGGCCGCCACTGACTCCGTGGCCGACAGTGAGCGCTCCATGATCCAGATGGAGTTTCAAGGTATGAAGATGGAACTAGAACGCATTGCGAAGGGGACTGTTTTTAACGGCAAGAAGCTTTTGGATGGCTCGGGTTCGCAGATGGATTTTCAGATTGGTGTCGCTGGCGCTGGTGACAACGATCAGATCAGTTACAACGCAGGTGGGTTCAATGCCACCATCGGTGCGTTGGGCGTGGGCTCCGTCGATGTGATATCGAAGCAGAGCGCCCAAGAGAGCTTGGGTGTGTTGGATCAGGCCTTTGACAAGATTGCCAAGCAGCGCTCCTCCCTCGGTTCGATTCAAAACCGCTTGATGAGTAGCTCAAACAACCTCGGCCACTACACCGAGAACATGAGTGCGTCGAATAGTCGGATCCGTGATGTCGATGTCGCGAGCGAGACGTCCAAGCAAGCACGGAACATGGCCGTCATGCAGGCCGCCGTGGCCGTAGGTGCTCAGGCCAACACCACTCCGGAAGCGGCCCTCCGTCTACTCTAAGCTTTCCAACAAAATCCTGGCGACATCAAGCATCTGCGTGTTTTGCAGGCGCTCACTTAAAACCGCACGCTCCGCCTGTGTGCGCTGCCATTCCTGCGCGATGGCGGTTTGGTCGAAGAGTGTGCGGGCCTGCAGATCGGCGGAGCTTTTTTTACAGTTCGTTTGCTGGCACCACTCATCGAAGGCCAGCTGCCGTTCACCGTTGAAGGTGATGAAGCGCATGGGGTCCAGTATCCGGGCCTGAGCCGCCACCCCAACGAGAAAATCTTGGTACATGGTGTAGTGAAGGAAGCTTTGCTCGAAGGCGACGAAGTCGCGAGTGAAATTATTTGAGGAGTAGGCCGTTTTGAGGAGCTGCATGTGCTGCGGATAGCGTGAAGCCGCGAGTCCTGGCAGCGAGTCGCGGCCATCCGTTTCTAGCAAACGTACCACGAAGTCGCGGCCACACAACGCATCGGCCGCGAGGCTCCAGGAAAGAGTTTTATACAACTGCACGCTATGAAACATGAGGCGCGTTGAAAGAGTGCGCGGGAAGATATCTGCCACGCGGCCCAGAGTCGCGCCACGGATGAGCGCTCGATCAGCGCGCGCCACCTCGCGAGCCTCTGTCGTGGTGAGCTCGGACCAGTAGGCGTCACGGACCAAGCGGCCAAGATGATGGGAGGCATTGGCGTAGACATAGCCCATCAACGAGCCACTTCGCTCAAACAAGTTTAAGTAACTCAACGTCACAAGTTGGTTGCGATAGACGTCTTGCTTGAGACCGCTTAGATCAAATCGACGGAGTTCCGCATCGAACCGCTGGCCCATGAGTGCGGACCAGTGGCCGATGCTTTGCGCTTCAGGTGAAGAGCAGTGACGGGACTGCGCCTGCGGCGTGGAGTAAAAAATCTCCGGCAAGACACGAGGGGTGGCGAGAGCTTGAGAGATAAAAAAAGCAAAAAACATCATGGGATGATCACACCCCAAATGAGCCTGAGAGGTCAACCATTTGTCTAGTGATTTAGGGCCTGGCCTGCGTTAAGCTTGCGATATGAAGACATGTTTCTGGATACTTTTGTTCGTTTTGAGTCCTGTGCTTCAGGCGGCCACCTGGCAAGTCAACGATGACCATTCCGAGGTCCTTTTTAGCGTGCCGTATTTGAGTGTTTCAGAAGTCACGGGGCGCTTCTCTAAATTTTCCGGCGAGCTCGAGTTAGATGAGCAAGGAAAAGCACTGAAGCTGGCCATGTCGATTGAAGCCGCTTCTATTGATACGGGGCACGCGCAACGTGATGGGCATCTGCGAGCGCAGGAATTCATTTTCACCCAAAAGCATCCGCAGATTACTTTTCAGAGTCAGACCATTGAAACGGTCGGCCCTGCGAAGTTAAAAGTGGCCGGGGTGTTGAGCCTGCGCGGGAAGACTCGGCCGCTCACGCTCGAGGTGTCGCTGAGTGATGTGCAAATTGATTCCTGGAAGCATGAAAATCGTTTCGCGAAGTTTAGCCTCGTCATCAAGCGAAGCGATTTCGGCATTCAGTGGAACAAGACCTTGGCCGATCACAAGTACCTGGTGGGCGATGAGGTCAAAGTCTGGGGGAATCTTCAGTTGCAACCAGCCGGGAAGGCCACGCCCAGTAGCAAGCATCTGATTCCAGACACTCCCTCGATTCGTCAACGGGAGCGCTTGAATCGTGGGGAGATCAGCAAAGCCGAGTATGAAGCTAGTGTGCAGGCCAGCGAAGAAGTTTTACCGAAAGTCGATGCGCCTGCTTCTCCCGTCCCTGCAGCAGCCGAGGTTGTCTATCAAGACCCTCGCCACTCAACGCATTGGCAGCTGTGGTTCTGGGGCCTGGGCTTGATGGGCTTTTTTGGTGCCCTGGTGCTGGCGGTCTCTGCTAAAAAATGGGTCATGGATAAGTACCCAACGCTGTATGCGGAAAATGGCTGGCTGGGACATCTCTCAGATTTTCTGAGCATCGGGCTGACCTTTCTCTATGCCGTCGCCTTCTGGGCCGTAGGTTGGGGTCCATGAGCAGAACGTTGCTGATCTATTCCCCGCTCTCGGTGGTCGATTTGACCTTGAAGGTGGAGGCCCATCAGGAAGAGTTCGATGTTCT
>JAIXOY010000166.1 GCA_027486525.1 Pseudomonadota bacterium | reverse complement strand
TGGACGTGCTTCGCGGGATTCAGTTCCCGGAGCCGATGGGCGGCGGAACAGTTGAAGTGAAGCAACCGATGAACTTCTACCCGAAACGAATCTAGTTATTTAATAAATGATCTGTCGTGAAGATATAAAAAAAGCCCAGGGAATCCTGGGCTTTTTTTGTTCTATTCTTCTAATTGTCGAACAACGAATTTGTATTCTTTGAAGCCGGCTTCGGCACAGGTGAACATGATCCGCCGGATGTACGAGTACTTTAGCGTCTTATCCAAAACGAGGTTCGCGATGCCGGAGAACTTTACTGCATCCGGGGAGGCCTTCTCTGTTTGTTTGATTCTCTCTTTAACCGCGATCAGCTCGTTGTAGAGAGAAACAATCCGGCGGCCATCTTGATCGTAGATCTTATCCGGCATGGCTTCACTGCTCAGAACTTCCTTGTCATCAACCCAGATCTTGTCGACGGAGACTTGGATACTTACGCCGACCGTATTCATGCTCTTCGATTTCGAGTTCGGAAGGGAGATGCCGCCCGGGATATTAACTAGGGCGCCGGTGGCATCGAAATTATGAATCAAAAACGCCAAGAGAATCGTGAGAATGTCGAGTAGAGACGTCATATCGATTTCAACGCCGCCGATCTTCTTTCTACGACTCATAAAGCGTGAACTGCCGTTGCGTGCCATGGTTAGCTCATCAGGTTAGAGAAGAGGATTTTTGAGAAGAGCGTTTCGACCTTCACGTCCATGCCGTCTTTGTCTTTCTTAAAGATGGCGTCGTCAGTCTTTTCGAGCAAGCGAACGCTATCCATAACCTTGACCAGCTCTTCGTAGCCGATGTCCCAGTCAGGAGTGATGATGATGCTCTCTTCAGTGCTCTTCTCGCGCTTTAACTGAACGAGCTTCTCGTGGAGACCTGCGAGGTCGTACTGGCCCTCGCCGGTACGCTGGAACTTCGCTACTTGCTGTGGATTGATTCCACGCTGTAGTTCTATTTCGTTCTCGCGCACGATCACTTGTAAGGCCAGAGGGTTGTTATCTTCTGGCAGCGGTTCACTTTCCGAAATAATCGGCACATCAGAGCCGATCTCCATAATTTTTACAAAATTGATTGAGGTCAGCAGGAAGAAAATGAAAATGAAAATCGCATCCATCATTGGAGTGAGATTCATCTTCTCCTCGGGCTTCCTGCGCCGTCGTGCTGTTGGGACTCGAATCATTTTCTAGACCTTAGTCGTCGACTTTTTTAGTACCGAGAAGATCCGAGAGTTTGACAGAGAACTCATCAATCTCGCCGACGATCTTTTCGGCCTTGGCAGCAAGGACTGCGTGGAAAACCATGATGATGATCGCTGAACCAAGGCCCAAAGCCGTGGTGTACATCGCGACCGCCAAACCCGCAGACAGGATTTCTGCTTTCTGGGTTGGGTCAGCCGCCGAGAGACCCGCGAACGATTGGATCAAACCTTGGATGGTACCCAAGAGACCAAAGAGCGTAGAGAGGTTGGCGCACAGAGAGAGGTAAGGCAGACGTTGCTCGAGCTTCGGAATGATCTCCAATGCTGTGGCATCGATCGCGTTTTGAATTTGCTCGGGAGATTGAGAGGCACGTTTAAGCCCTGCCTTTAGTACTCGTGGGAGCGCCGCCTGTGAGCCGGAGCACACGCGAATGGCACCTTGAATATCATTCGAGAGAATGTAGCGTTGCAGCTCATTCATGAATGAAGGACCGTCGACGTCCATACTGCGAAGTTTCTTTATGCGTTCGACCAACACCGCAACGGCGAAGGCGAAAACAAAAAGAATGACGAACATGAAAATGCCGCCGTCTACCATGAAGTCAATTGTTGCTTGGATGAATGACATTAAACCCTTCCTTGGGAAGACAAGTTCGTTAAGCTGATACTTTAATTATGATGGGTTTTTTAAGAGAAACAAGGAGAAAGCCGCGAAAGTGACGCTCTCAATTGAGAGCGCCACACTCGGATATTAGAAAATGCAGGTGATCGACTTTGCCCCTACCGGGAAAACGACAGAGCGGATGCGGCCCTTCTCATCAATCTTCAGGCTCGCGCGTTTTTCGGTTTCGCCGATGTAGCTCTCGTCACTTACTTTGGTCCCGGTGCCGTCGGCGTGGATGTTTGTGAAGCGCAGGTCGGCCTTGTGCTCGATCTTGGTTTCGCCGGCTTTGCCGCTCAGTTCGACTTTGGTCCAAACGCGGTAGGCCGGGTTTTTGAAACTGTCTTCGGTCAAGGTGTTCTTCACGTCATCAACTTTTACGTTGCATTTAGCCTCGATGCCATCGACGAGAACTTTCGTTTTCGCCGTGCCTTTGAGAATCAAGGTGCCCTTGATTTCGTGGGCGTGAGCGACGGAGATGAGCAAAAGTGCGGTAAGTAGTGTTTTCATGTTAGCTCCTAGTGGGTCACGGTGCGCTTGCCGGTGTCGAGCGCTTCGTATTTTTCTTCAGAGCCTTTGAACGCCCGACGTGAATCTTGCAGTTCCATGAGGACCCAGTTGTTTTTTTGAATGCCGTCGTAGTCGCGCGCGCGGATGTCGGTCGTGCGGAAGTACCACATGGGCGTTTTCATCAGGAAGCAGAGACGGTTCCAGGGACGGCTTTCGTACTGTTCGTAATGGTCGATCGTATCGCAGGTTACCGAGGCTTTCATGAACTTCTGCTTCCACTCCGGGATCGTCACCGGCTTGTCCAGGAACGTTTTATCCATGACGTACTCGACGCCGCCACCCGTCACCACGGGAGCGACGTGGAACCACCAATCGAACTCCTCGAGTTGGATGTAGCGCTTGCTGTAAAAGATAAAAATTTTCTGGCCGATGATGCCTTCACGAACCCACATGTCGTAGGCCCACATGTGCGCGCGCTTGAAGCACTGGGAGCGTGATTTATCACCGTCGTTCTGCAAGCCGAAGAGGCGCTTAACTTGCTCCAAGCCTCCGACGTCAGTCGGAGCCAGGTCACGGCGTTCGTTGCGCGTAAAGAAATCGACGTCTTCACCACGAGCATCGTCGGGTGTGATGGAGTTGATGAAAGCTTCGCCATTCACTTCCGAGTAGTTGATGCTCACGGTGCGACCGCGCAAGCTTTCAAGGTAAGTCTTCATCTCACTGGTAGAGTCGGTCTTGTAGACACGGCCATCCACAGAGGAGAGCACCAAGAGACGTTTCGATTTCAGCGAATCGACCACGGTCACCACATTCGTGATGGTTTGAGCTGCCAGCGCTTGAAAAGCACACAGCAGAAAGGTTAAGGCAAAGAAGCCGCGCATGGAGTACCTCACAGATGAATAAATTCATCGCTTGGTAGCACAGATCTGGATTGGAAGTGCAAAACCTGTAAGATTTACTTGATAGTCTCAGAGGAGCTAATCGCTCGTTTCCTGTGATTCTAAGGCTTTTAAACGTAGTTTGAGCATCCCTAAAAGGAATACATCTTCTGGGGACTTAGGATTTTGTTCATTAAGATAAAATTTCAAGGGTTCAAGATAACTTCTAATTGATGAGGCGAAGCTTTCAGATGGTCCCGGCCCTTCCGTAAAATATGCTTGTTCAAAACAGCTTTCTGCTTTTTCAATGTGCGAGAGGCTTATCCTCAGTTTGTCGCTTATGCCACTGGAATTCGATAAATAATCTTCAAAGGATTTGCAGCGATAACTAACCACCTTGAGTTCTTCACAAGCAAGATCCATTGAATCTCTGCAATTCAATAATTCAACTTCATTTTGGTACATTTCCTCGAAAGACTGCACGCGATAGTGATGCTTAGTCGCTAAGCCGTTTTTTGAGAAAACCATTTGCGGAGAAATCCAAGTAAAGCCGTGGCTGAAATCGAGGCCAAAGCGATCGCTCTGGGTGGCCACAACTCCAATGTCTCCAGGCAAAGGGGATTCATCAACTTCCAGCGTTCTACAAAGGGGAGAGTTAACATAATGTTGAAAGGTATCTCCACCCTCATGAATTTTATGTTTCATGAATCCAGATGTGACCATGGCAATATTGAAACAGTTCGGCCCATCCCATTCACTTGTCGTTCCATGAAGCTCACTTACGATTTGTGGAAGACAAGAAGTCACTTCAGCTGAGCAGCCATTGGCAGTTCTCTCAACGCTACTCGTGCTGCAATCCTCAGACACATTTTCGCGTTGATTTTTCCAAGTCTGAAGCGCTTCCATTTGTTTTATTAACAATGGACAACTGGGAGCGCTCAGTATGAATTTATCTTTCTCGCGGATGAGCTCTTGTGAGTATGCAAGTAAGGAAAAAAATAGTGATAGAATCAGGGCGAACATCTGGAGATTATAACAGGCAGGATTTTAAGCGTAGTTTTCAGGAAATAATTGCCGCTCAATGCCTTCAATGAAGATATGGATGATCTTGATGTGGACCTCTTGGATCCGGTCTGTGATTTCACAAGGGATGATCAAAGGGACATCGACCATACTCTTCAGCTTGCCGCCGTCTTTGCCTAATAGAGCCACGACCTTCATGCCCTTGGCCTTCGCAGTTTCGACGGCCATGATGACGTTAGGTGAGTTCCCGCTGGTGGAGATCGCCAGGAGAACATCGTTCTTACCGCCCCAGGCTTCTACGAAGCGCGAGAAGATGTGCTCGAAACCGAAGTCGTTAGCGATGCAGGTGATGTGGCCGGCTTCGCTAATACCTGTGGCAGGAAGCGGGCGACGGTTCTTGCGGTAGCGACCGGTGAGTTCTTCAGCGAAGTGGAGGGAGTCGCACATGGAGCCGCCATTGCCGCAGCTGAAGACGTGCCCACCGTTTTGGAAGGACTTAACGAAGGTATCGATGCCCTGTTTCACCAGGGCAATCTGGGCTTCGTCGCCAAAGAAAGCATCAAGAGTACGACGGGCTTCCTGATGCGCTTCTTTGATGAAGTCCATTAAGCGATCGAGTTGATTTGTTTGACGATTTCGGCTTTTGGCTGGTTACCCATCAAGGTGCTCTTCACTTCGCCGCCCTTGAAGAGGATCATCGTTGGGATCCCGCGGATACCAAAGCGGTTCGCGAGCTCAGGAGCTTCGTCCACGTTAACTTTCACGATTTGGACTTTGCCAGGGTTCTCAGCGGCCACTTCTTCCAAAACTGGACCCAAAGCGCGGCAAGGACCACACCACTCGGCCCAGAAATCCACGAGAACGGCTGTGTTCGACTTCATGACTTCTTGTTCGAATGTATCGTTAGTGACGCTTTTCAGGTTGGCCATAAAGTTCTCCTATGAGGGCGCACGCTCACTGCGGCGCCACATTATAATCACTCACAACTCTAGCCGAATAGCGTGTTTCCGGCAAGGCAAGCACTTGGAAAACGAGTGAACGGTCCGGTATGATGGGCCCATGGACCGTAAATATCTTCTTAGCGTAGGCCCTCAGCGTGCTAGGCTTGCCCGACTCTTAGCGAAAGGTATCGACTTAGGACTGGTCGTCATCATTTCGTTTATCGCCTATCCCTGGGGACTTGCCCTGGCCATGGGCTATCTGGCCGTGGCCGATTCACTGTTTGATGGGCAGTCGCTGGGCAAGAGAGTCATCGGGTTCCGGGTGGTTTCTTTAGAAGATGGCCTTCCCTGCGGAATGCGCCAGTCCTTCATTCGCAATCTTCCTTTTTTACTCCCGCTCATGTTTGCCCTCGTGCCGTTCTGGGGTTGGATTCTCTGTGCCATGCTTTCCGTGCCTCTCATTTTTCTTGAGCTCTACTTTTTGTTCAAGCTTGATTCGGCCCATCGTCTTGGTGACGTGATGGCCGACACCACCGTCCTGGGCAATGATCCGCAAGCGCTTGATGTTCGTCGTCGAGCTGCTTTCGAAGCTCGCAATTAAGGATATTCATGCGCCGTCTGATCGTTATTGATGTCAGTAATTTCATTTTCCGTGCCTTCTTTGCCATTCGCCCGCTGAATGCTCCGGACGGAACTCCGGTCAATGCCGTCTACGGAGTGATGAACATGTTTCATCGCCTCATCACGGACATGAAGCCGACGCATGTGGTTTGCGCCCGCGACACGAAGGGGCCGTCGTTTCGCTCGGAAATCTACGAAGACTACAAGGCCAATCGCAGCGATCCACCGGACGATCTCATTCCGCAATTTGGCTTGATCGATACGCTGCTCGAGAAGCTGCATCTTCCGTGCATTGCGATGCCTGGTTTTGAAGCCGATGACATTATCGGTACGGTCGTCACTAAATTTCAGGATGACTTCGATGAAATCTTGATCGCCTCTGGAGATAAAGATCTCATGCAGTTTGTGAATGAGCGCGTGAAGATGCTCGACACCATGAAAGAGAAAACCTACGGGCCACAGGACGTGGAAGACAAGATGGGTGTGCCGCCGCATCAGATCGTGGATTACCTTTCCTTGATCGGCGACTCCTCGGATAACATTCCCGGTGTTCCGGGTATCGGCCCCAAAGGTGCTTCTGCCTTGCTCAAAGAGTTTGGCACTCTCGAAGCCTGCCTCGAGCGCGCCGATGAAGTGAAGGCGAAGAAGACGCAGTCGTCTTTGAAAGAACATGCGGACCTCGCGCGGCTTTCAAAGCGCCTGGCCACCATCAAGGTTGATCTCGCGTTGCCCTATCGTCCAAATGATCTGGCATTCCAGTTCAAGGCCGATGCAGAACTTGCGACCTATCTTGATCGTCTGGGGTTCCGCAGCTTCCTTGCGAAGATTGGTCCAGTGGAAACCGGCACCACATCGCCTGCTGAGAAAAAACCGGAAGTCGTCAGTGATAAACTGCCGTTGCGCTTGATTGATAGCGCTGCTGGTTTAGAAGAATTTCTTAGCGAAGCGAAAGGTGACCTCCATGTCTTCGCCGTTTTTCAAGACGAGCTCGACCCGTTTGCAGCGACTACTTCCATTGTCCTGTCTCATCGCAAGGCCCGCGCCGTTTGGACGCAGCCTGATGAGAAGGTCCTCTGGGAGCAACTAGCGAAGGCCGAGCGTCCGTTGGTTGCGTGGGACTTAAAACCTCTCTGGTTACGTCTCCTTCGTCACGGCCATGAGCTCGGAGACGGGGAGGACTTGGCGCAAATGTGCTTTGTGTTGTCACCGGAAGGTCGCCACGATTTGGACACGCTATCGCGTGAGTATACTGAGGAAGGCTTGCCTGATCTGGTCGCCGAGAACCAAGGTGATCTCCTTGAGCAGAACATCAATCCCGAAGCTCTCGTGGCCCATGTTCGCGTGATCGAACTTGCGGTGGAAAAGCTTCTAGCTAAACTACGTGAACTCGATGTGGAGCGACCGTACCGAGAACTTGATCTTCCACTCTTGAAAGTGCTAGCTCGCATGGAGCTGGAAGGAATCTCGCTGGACGTTCCATTCTATGCCACCCTGGAAAAAGAGTTTGCCACTGAAACTCAAGCCATAGAAAAAGAAGTAGAAGCTCTCGCGGGTCATGCGGTGAATCTAAAGTCTCCGAAGCAAGTGGCCACCATGTTGTTCGAAGAGCAGGCGCTGCCGGCTTTGCGAAAAACGAAGACAGGCTTCTCAACGGATGCGGATGTTTTAGAAGAACTCGCGGCCATGGGAACGAATCCTATCCCTGCGATGCTGATTCGGTACCGCGAACTAGAAAAGCTCAATTCAACATACGTGAAGACACTGCCACGCTTGGTAGCTAAAGACGGACGACTCCACACACACTTTCGCCCTGGTAATGCAGCCACTGGCCGCTTGTCATCGGATAATCCGAATCTGCAAAACATTCCCGTGCGCACGGAAAATGGACGCCGCCTTCGTCGCGGGTTTGTCGCCGCTCCAGGAAAAATTCTGCTGTCTGCCGACTACTCACAAGTCGAGCTGCGAATCCTTGCTCACTTCACCGAAGACCCCATGATGCTGGATGCCTTCGCGACTGATAAAGACATTCACGTGCAAACGGCTGCGGAAGTTTTTGGCCTTAAACTGAATGAAGTGACTAAAGAGCAGCGAAACAGCGCGAAGGCCATCAACTTCGGTTTGATGTACGGGCAAGGCGCCTTTGGTCTTTCGCAGACGTTGAAAATATCCCAGGTAGAAGCTCGCGATTACATCAAACTCTATTTCCAGCGCTTCGGGAGAGTGAAGGGCTACTTGGATTCACTGAAAGAAAGTGCTGAATCGACGGGTTACGCCGTCACTTACTTTGGTCGTAAGCGTTTTGTTCCGGAGATCCAGTCACAGAATCGCCAGGTTAAGGCGATGGCCGAACGAATCGCCATCAATAGCCCGATCCAGGGCACGGCGGCTGATATCATCAAGCTCGCCATGATCAATCTGCAGAAAGACATCGCGGAGAAAAAACTCAAGGCGCGCCTCTTGCTTCAGGTGCACGATGAATTGATTCTCGAGCTGCCCCCAGAAGAGAAAGAGATCGTTGCGCAAGTTGTTCGCCACCGCATGGAAACGGCGGTTTCACTGCGTGTTCCTCTCAAGGTGGACATGGGTACTGGAGCGAACTGGTACGAGTTAAAGTAGCTTCTGAGGGCTCCGATAAGGAGTCTATGAAATGGTTGCTCCTCCTCACTCTCATGGCGGCTGTGCCTGCTTGGGCCACGACTTGTAACTGCGAAGTTTTCGCGGTGGCACCATTAACGGCCTCACGGCAAGTCGACCCGTTTCCCTTGGGCCAATACAAAACGAACTACTACGGTGACTATAAAGTCGAATCGCAGGCGTCTTGTCGTAAAGACTGTCGTGTCACGGCCATGAATGATTACGATGCGAACTACCTGCGCGAACAACTCGTCCCTTTGACAGATCTCTTAGTCGCCAATAGCGTAGCAGGCTACAATTGCACGGGCCTCACTGATTTCAAAATACCCGTTCGCGTACGTGCACGCATGGGCAAAGTCTCCCTGGGCCTGGCCTACGAGACCATGGTGTTCATTCATCGCAAGCGTTCTTGCTTCTAGCGCGCGACGGGATAGCCTGATTCAATCCACAGATCCATGCCCGCATCATCAATACAAACGAGGTTCGTGAAACCGGCTCCATCAAGAACACCGAATGCCGTTTTCGCTCTTCCGCCGCGCTTACAGTGAATGTAGACCCGCTGATAGGTTTTCAATTCCCCATGACGTTGCGGTAGTTCAGGAAGAGGGATATTCAGCGCTCCTTGGATATGTCCCTGAGCGAATTCGTCAGGATTGCGCACATCAAGAATGATCTCACCCTGCTTGAGGGCCGTATGGGCCTGGAAAAGGTCATGCAATTTCATCGTGGTGTTGCTCATTTTACCCATCCTGATTTGAGAAGACGGACATTATGGCCCGGGAGATTTCTGACCGAAAAGACCCTTAGCAGCGGGGGTTTTCTTGTTAGTTCTTTTCGCCATCTTATCAATCAGTCTTTTCATCTACAGCGCCTACACGCTGTGGTGGCATTGGGTGCTGCTGCGCCGTTACCAAGGTGAGGAAGCAGAACCTCTTAGCTTAGATCAGTTTCATCGTCTCGTGAGTAAGCCGTTTGGTGTTTTGTACATAACTCACTTTGCGGCTTGCCTCGCGGTGGCCATGTTGGTGCCGCATTCGCTGTCATCATGGCTGCAGTTTGTCGTGTTTGGCATGGGCTCTATCATCGCCACATACATTTTCCAGATGCTCCTGCTGTACCCGTGGCATAAAAAACTCGCAGCGGTTTCGCTGGAAGGCTTTCTGCGGTCCGCGCTCGCTTATGTGCGTCTTACCTGCGCACTGGTCGCACCCTTTTTCATCTTCCAAATTCTGAATGCAACGCTCATCGATCCGCCCGTTGGTCGCATTGATGCTGTCGAGGTGCTCGTGTTCGCGATTGGTCGCATCACCGTGCTCTCGCTCTTCACGATCGTCTTCTCCGTCATGTTCATGCTGAAAATGATTCCCAATAGTGCCGTTGCGGAAAAAGAGCATCTCGAGCTTATTCGCAACCGTCTTCGCCAAATTGGCTGGCAGGACGTGCGTTTGCGCTGGATTGATATTCCGGATTTTAACAATGCGTTCGTCGTGGGATTTAAGTGGTTTGGGTTTTCAAACCAGACGATGTTCATTGGTCGAAGTCTGCGTGATCTGCTGACGAAAGACGAGCTCGATGCGGTGATCTGTCATGAACTGGGTCACATGGCGAATGGCCACATGCTCAAGCGGATCACCTACGCCTTCGCCCTTCTCTTAGGCTTGGTCGTTTCCTTGGTGACTTCGCTTGCGGCGAGCATGGTGTTGACGCTCGTCTTCAGCGACGACCCTGCGACCAGTGCACTGGTTTTCGGTGGATCTCTCCTTGTGACACTCGTGGCGAGTTACATTCTTATTGTCTCTTGGCTCTTTCGTAACTATCGCCGGCAGGAGCATGAAGCTGACGCCTTCGCCGTCATGCAGCTAGGGATTCGTCTTGAAGACATGGAGAATGCTCTTCGTAAAGTGGCGCACAAGTTTCGCGTCGAAGCGCAGAAGAAGGCCATCTGGAATCCGCTTCGGACACACCCAGAAATCGAAACACGGATCGAGAACGTCCGCACCAAAATCTCTCTGGGAGTGGCCTATGATTGGAACCAATCGGCCGTCAGCCGCATGCTCGAAGTCACGTTCCGTGCTGCGAGTCCTCGAACCCTTGCGGTCAGCTTCACTCTTTTCATTCTCACAGGTCTCCTGACCCACACAAGTGTGCAGCAAAACCGCCAATACCTATCGATGGTGGCGGATGGAGATCTAGCAAAACTTCAAAAGTTCGATTGGCATTCAAGATACATTAACTCTCGTCAGTATCTTTTGTTCGGAGTCACTCCGCTAGAGGTGGCCGTGCACAAAAAGAATCTTGCTGTCGCGAAGTTTCTGATCTCGAATGGTGCGGATACGGCCAAGGGCTCAGGGTTCTCATCGCCGATCGACATTGCTCTCGCGCACAAGGATTGGGAGATCCTCGACTACCTGTTGGGTCAAACCTCGGATGGGTGGCTCAAGTCAAACTCCCCCCGCCTCATGAAAATGGCCGTGAGAGAAGACACGGGGAGGGCGCTCGATACTTTGCTGGTTCACCGTCTCCATCGCTTCCTAGGCCCGGAAGAAATCATGTCACTGGTTGACCGCATCTCAGCTCAACGCTCAGAAGTGAAGATGCTGGCCTTGCAGAAAGCCGGCCTCACGGACGGCGTGCAGCGTGCCCCTGCATCTGCGCAAAAATAATGTAGGAATATTTTTTAGATCCAGGTGACCGCAAGTGACATGCGCGCCTTAACTGTCGTTCCAACTGGGGCCGCTTCAAGACTGAGTTTGATGACTTTGTCTTGATCGATCGGGAACTTAAAACGGCTGATGTTATCCTTCGTGAGACCTAGATCAATCCCATCAGGATTTTCGCACTTATCGAATTGGTACTCAAGGCCAGCGCCGACCCAGTAGCAGTGGAACTCTTCTTCACCGTCGAGAATGTTCATGTCGAGGCGAACACGAAGGCTCGCGGTCTTTCCGCTAGCTGAGATGATGGCTGGGATTTCGACGATCCCATCACGAACGATTGTATAGATGTGGTCTTTGCGACTCACCATGCCGTTAGCAGAGGCTTCGAAGGGAATGCTCTGAGGAAGCACGACATCGTCGCGACGAACTTCAGAGGTCTTTCCGTCTTCAACTTTTTTTCCGCAGGAGATCAGCATCGCTAGAAGCGGGCAGATGGGAAAAAGTTTTTTGGTCATCGCTAAGATCATGCGTCCCCTTTCCGTGGGAAGGCCCTAGGCTCTAGGTCCATTGTATCGTGATATCTTTTTCGGCTGGGTGGGGGGGGACTTGAGGTTGTGTAAGTTTCTAAAAACTAACGAATGAGCGGGCAGATTGTGCCGCAAGACTGAATGAATGAGGCCAGTTCTGACTTTACAGTCAGAGAGTTGGTGTCGGAGTGTCCCCATGGAGATTTCGTACTTCTGATGAGTTAGCTGGAACCCAAAAGTTTCTTTCAGGCAGCAACCTTGACACTCGTCAGACTGGTATTACATTGTGTGAGCGCAAACCGTACCTACGTAAATCAATCAACTTAATGCCTCGCGCATTTTAACTGAAGGAGCGTCCATGACTGTTAAGCCACTACAAGACCGCGTACTCATCAAACGTGTTGAGGAAGAAACTAAAACTATTGGCGGAATCATCATCCCGGACAATCACAAAGAAAAACCAGCTCAAGGTGAAGTGGTTGCAGTTGGTACGGGCTACCGCCTCACTGACGGAACTGTGAAAGCTCTCGAAGTGAAGAAGGGCGACAAGGTTCTCTTCGGTAAGTACTCAGGCACTGAAGTAAAAGTCGACGGCCAAACTTACGTCGTCATGAAAGAAGACGAAATCCTCGTCGTTCTTCAATAATTACAAACTTCCTCTAACGGAGAAAACATATGTCAGCTAAAGAACTCAAATACTCTGAACACGCACGCAGCTCAATCCTCGCTGGTGTGAACGCCCTCGCCAACGCTGTGAAAGTCACTCTCGGTCCCAAGGGCCGTAACGTTGTGATTCAGAAGTCTTTCGGCGCTCCCGCCATCACGAAAGACGGCGTTTCCGTTGCTAAAGAAATCGAGCTTTCCGACGCCTTCGAAAACATGGGCGCTCAGCTCGTGAAAGAAGTCGCTCAGAAAACAAACGAAGATGCTGGTGACGGCACAACGACAGCAACCGTTCTCGCTCAAGCTGTTTACCGCGAAGGCGTTAAGCTGGTTGCTGCTGGTCACAACCCGATGGAACTCAAGCGCGGCATCGACCTCGCCACTGCGAAAGTGATCGAGAAGCTCAAGTCGATGAGCAAGAAAGTTGAAACGAACGACGAGATCGCTCAGGTCGGCACCATCTCTGCAAACAACGACTTCGAAATCGGCAAATTGATTGCTGATGCGATGGCGAAAGTTGGCAAGGAAGGCGTCATCACAATTGAAGAATCTAAAACAGCGGAGACACACCTCGAAGTTGTTGAAGGCATGCAGTTTGACCGCGGCTACGTTTCTCCCTACTTCGTCACGAACGCTGAGAAGATGGAAGCTTCTTACGAAAATCCATACATCCTCATCACAGACAAGAAAATCTCTTCGATGAAAGAGCTTCTCCCGACGCTTGAGAAAGTCGTCCAAACCGGCAAGCCACTCGTCATCATCTCTGAAGACGTAGAAGGCGAAGCTTTGACGACTCTTGTCGTGAACAAACTCCGTGGCACACTGAACGTAGCTGCAGTTAAAGCTCCAGGCTTCGGCGATCGTCGTAAAGAAATGTTGAAAGACATCGCGATCCTCACAGCTGGTACCGTGATTTCAGAAGAGCTCGGCATGAGCCTCGAAACAACGACGTTGAAAGACCTCGGCACTTGCAAAAAGATCACCATCGACAAAGAAAACACCATCATCGTAGACGGCTCGGGCGCGAAGAAAGATGTTGAAGCTCGCGTTGGCGCGATCAAGGCTCAGATCGCAGAAACAACTTCAGACTACGACAAAGAGAAGTTGCAAGAGCGTTTGGCGAAACTCGCTGGCGGCGTAGCTGTCATCCGCGTTGGCGCTCCGACTGAATCAGAAATGAAAGAGAAGAAAGACCGCGTTGAAGACGCGTTGAACTCAACTCGCGCAGCAGTTGAAGAAGGCGTGATCGTCGGCGGCGGCGCTGCTCTCTTGCACGCAGCTGCAGTCTTGGTTGACTTCAAAGGTGCCAATGACGAGCAAACTGCTGGTATCAAAATCATCAAGCGTTCAATCGAAGAACCTCTTCGTCAGATCGCGTTCAACGCTGGCGTCGACGGCGCAGTTGTTGTGAACAAGATCCAAGAATCGAAGAGCACAACTTTCGGTTACAACGCGCGTGACGATAAGTACGAAGACCTCGTTAAGGCCGGCATCATCGACCCAACTAAAGTAACTCGTTCTGCTCTTCAGAACGCAGCTTCAGTTGCAGGTTTGATGCTCACGACTGAAACCATGATCGCTGACATCCCTAAGAAAGATGACGGCGGCGGCGCTGGCATGGGCGGCGGCATGGGTGGAATGGGCGGCATGGGAGGCATGGGCGGCATGATGTAATCATTCGACCTGCTGAAAAGTTTGCACAAATAAGAAGGGCCCCAAACGGGGCCCTTTCTTTTTGGGTTGAGAGAATCTAGCGAGTGCCAGCGGCTCCATCACCAGGAGTGGTTGATGGAGAGTCCACCCGATCAGTTGATTGGTCTCCGCGGCCCCCGTTGAATTCGTTAATCGCCGATTCAGTTAGTGGTTCTTGAAGAGAATCTATTTTCTGCTGAAGGAAACTCGTGACCTGTGCTGCTTCTGGCATTTTGCAAGCTCCGTCGGGTCCGACGGTAGATTCGAACTTGAGCCACCCACAAGCAGGGTCACTCTCGTAGTCAGCAGTATCAGAACACCAGTGCCAAACGCTAGCAGGGCGCATGCCGTTTTGTGCCAGTTGAGGACCCTTGGTGTAGTCGTTGGTCCACATAAAAAACTGCGACGGCCCGCCACGGCGCTTGAGCTCTTTGAGCTTTCCGTAAACCGGGGAGTCGGTGTCTCGAAGCCAGGTCGTGAGTCGCTTAGACGCCTTGACCATGCACTCCATGGCGGCGGTCATGTTTTTTTCAGCCGCTTCCTTATGGCTCCAAACGATACCAGTCGGATAGGGAAGAGGCTTGTTGTCGATGAAGGGCCAGTACTCGAGGCCGCCGATTTCAATGCCGTTGATGCTCGTGTTGAGGTCCGGTAAATCGATCTGGGGCCTCGCGTGCGACTGCGCTTGTGCCAAAGGCGAGATCGTGGAGAAGAGAAGAATCATGGCGAGAAAACGCATAGATTTCCTTTTAATAAGAACCTGTGAACCTCATCGTAAGTTTTCAGAATAACTGTAGTTCTTTAGTCGAGCATGTAGTCGTTTTGAGGGGTTAGGTTTTTACCCTGATTATCGGCCTAGATAACTCAACTAAAATCGTTTCTGACCGATAATAGACTTATGAAACAACTACTCGCGCTACTCCTATCGTTTCAATTCCTTAGTACTCCGGTGCATGCGCAGTTAGGAGAGAAGCAAAGTTTCAATCCCACGGGCCATCCGGCCGATGCTCTCATCGCTGAGCAAGCACTCGCGTTCGCCAATGATGCTGAAGTGATGATGGATGAGCTCAAGAAAAATGGTATCAGCAAGTTCCTCGAGAGCGCCGATTACGCATCGGAAGCCGAGAAGAAGAGTGTCATGGCCATCTTGACGAAGACGGGAGCGGGCTCGACACCAGTTTTTAAGCGAACCAAAACGGGCGAGTGGGTGATGCAGGTCTATGGTCATCAAGTGAGCATGAGCATAAATGATTTGTATCAGCGGCAAATCGTCATCAACGGCCAAACTTTGTCTTATGCTAACGAGAGCATCGAGAGCTTCGAGAGGCGGGTCCGTGAAAAATTAGCGCCCGGTAAAACGAGCTGGTTGAAGCAATTCTGGCAGCATGTAAGTGTTCCCGAAGCTCAAGCGATGGAACCGATTTCTGCGTTGGTCATTGTGGCCGTGGCGGTTGCGATTTTAGGTACGGCCCTCTACCTCATTCACTTCAAGCCGAAAGCAGCGACGGAGCTCCTCGTGAAAGCCTCGCTCGATCTCAAAGCAAAAGCCGATGCCTGTGATACCGCCGGCCAAAGCCAGCAAAACTACGACAATACGTTCGCGCTCGCGAGCAGTGTCCGAAGTCGTACGACGCTAAACTCAATCACAGATTCCCAGCTTGCCTTACAAAACGAATTACGTAAGACCCTCGAAAAACCAAACGAGAGTGTGAGCTGCGAGGAAAGCGTCCGGGCAGCAGCACAGAAAGTAAAGATCTCGGTACCAACCGCTGAGCAATTGGCAAGCGCCAGAGAACGTCGCCTGATTCGTGAAGCAGTGCTTGCGCCAACGAGTGAGACGGATGTGACTGGAGCTCTCTTGCAGATGTGTGGTGAGTATCAGCGTCTTGCGAGCTGCATGAGCCAATTCGTCTCCCACCACGTCCATGATGGTGAGACCATCGAAGACTTCAATCGCAGTACACCTGATATTAACCAATATAACAGAAACAAAAACGCCGCCGGCAGATAAGAACAGGGCCCTTCGGGGCCCTACTTTTTTTTCCCACTTCTTCCGATAACTCATACTCATGTCACAAACCGAATCCCTTGAGCAGAAGATCGACGAATTGCTGCGCTCCCTAGGGGGGCTTGATCGCTTGCGCGAATTGGCCCGTCTCTCCTCCCTTGATCATCTGGTGAACCTCCATCTTCTCAGTCACCTAACCAAGTTAGATAAAATAGAAGGGCTGGATAAACTTAAAGACCTGGATCAGCTGAAAGGGCTAGAGCGCTTAAATGATCTGAAGGTCATGGAGAAGCTTGATCAACTGACGAAGCTAAGCGAGCTGCGTAACCTAGAGCAGCTTTCGCAGCTGAATAAACTTTCTGAGTTGCAAGAGCTGCGTTCATTGCAAGACCTTAAGCAACTCGAAGCGCTTTCTCATCTTGATAAGCTCAGTGAACTCCGACGTCTGGATGCTTTGGGGTCGTTGCAAGACTTGGGTGGGCTGGAGAGACTGGATCATCTGAAGTATCTCGCGAACCTCGATCGCCTCAACGAACTCACGGCCCTGACTAAGCTCGATGGACTCAATGGCCTAGGTGAGCTTTTGGAAAAGCACGGGGACAAGTTTGCCAAACTTCGTCACCTCGAATCCTTAGACAATTTGCATCTCCTCGATCAACTCAAGAACCTCGACAAGCTCGATCGCCTCGATGAACTGAGTCGCCTTGATGAACTGAAGGCGATTGGCCATCTTGCGGAAGCTCCACCTGCGCTTCCTCCGGCTCCCGTCGTGGCTCAAGTTCTAACTTCGAAAAGATCATTCACAGACCATGCGACGAGTTTCTTACTCGACCTCGTTCGCACTGTCGTTGTGGCGGCCATTCTCATTCTTGTGTTGCTCATGCCCCAGGGAAGAAAGGTCACCGAGGAAGCGGCAGCATTTCTGGGGTTTGGTCAAGGCCATCAAGTTAATTGGGCTCTGCAGATCCTATCGCAAGCCAGCGGTGAGAGTTTCCCGCAGTATTGGACTGATTTTCAAAAACGTCTAGAAGCTGAATCGGCATTGGTGTTTGATACGCGCGCGCCTTGGTCACTGCATCAGCGCTATCAAAAGTTGCACAGTGTTCTATCTTATGATTTTAATTATCAAGGCCAGTCGCTGCGTGGGCGCGTTCGCCAAGACGTCGAGCAGCGTCTGAGTAAGTTTGAAAGTGAGTGGAAAGAACGTTTAAGCCTTGAGATCGGGCAGGTGATGCTTCGCCAGGGTGAGAATCAGAAGCTCACACTCTTGAATCAGTTAAAAGATTTGGCGGTCGGGGGTCGCTGGTACGACGTCCTTAAGATTGCGGCGTCGGCATCCAATGATCGGTTTGCTCAAGAGGCTGCGATCGTTGCTCTCGTGCATCTCCAGCTCAGTGACCCAAGTAAGCTGGCAGATATTATGGAAAGTTCACCCTAGGCCATTTCTTCCCGTGGGGCATTCTGACCCTGCCTTGAGAGGGCGCATTTTGCCCTTTTTCTCCTCGTAAATCACAGTAAACGCGTTCCTTACATGGGAGCTTGCGCTTGGCCTGGGACATGCAAACATTAACCTCATAAGAGTCAACCAGGATGGATGACTCGAGGGAGACTAAGGATGGCCGAGAAACCTATTGCGTGGTTCGTGACGTGTTTGTTGTGGGCCGGTCCGGTGTTTGGATTTTCAGTGTCTCCACAAATCGATTGCCCCACCCAAGTACGGGCGATAGCAAGCGAAGTGCGAGAGCCCGAAGGTGCGACGACGGGATTGAGTAAGCAGACGATCATCTTTGCGATTGAAGAATCGATAAAAGGTGCGGCGTCGGGGAGCTTACAGGTGGAACTCCTGAAGTTTGGTCCTCTGGTTGTAGAAATTGGCAAAGAGTACTTTGTGCAGATGAACCAGGGCAAACTTTGTTGGCTAGAGTTGGTTGAGTAATCGCTCTTACGGGAAAGGATGTCCCCATGAAGAAGCTTCTCGTGTTTTTATTCACTCTCATGTCATGGCAGCAGGCCATGGCCTACCGTCTGACTGAAGACTTCTCTAATGGATTCTACTGGTCGTCATTCCCTGTGAGTTTCATTGTGATGGACACTGATGCCAATCGCTTGCAGATGATCACCAATCTTGCGAAGAACGCTGTCCAAGAATGGGAAACGTCCATCACCGAGGGTCTGTGGAACATCACCTCTCAGCAGGGATCTCCAAGTTCAAATCGCAACATTATTCGTTGGTCGACGAAGTTTGGTAAGGAAACGGGGCTCTCTGAAAGTACTACGCTCGCGGTGGCGATTCGCTATACCAAAGGGCCCTACGTCGCCCGCGCAGAGATCATCATCAACGGCAACCATCCGATGAATAGTTTCGAGGAACAGCTGAACACTGTTCTGGTGCATGAGCTGGGTCATATCTTGGGGCTTGATCACTCTGACAATAGCCAGGCTGTCATGGCGCCCACGCTGCAAGTTCCCTATTTCGGATTGCACTGGGATGATCAGATGGGGATGGACTACACTGTGAACGAAACCAAACGCCGTCAGGTGATTGGTTATGTTTCTCCCTTGGCGTCTTCGGGCAGTACCACAGAGGAATCCCCATTGAGCTGTGGCACCGTGGATATGTCTGGTGGATCTTCCGGAGGTGGAACTGGAGGCGGCATGAATCCGATTCTTTCACTCGGGTTTGGGCTCTTGCTAGCATTGGCCGCCTTGAAATCACCGTTCAAGGGCCGCGCGTCTTAAACCGATAAGCCTGAGGTGAACAACTCAGGCGAAGCCAACGAACTATTCTTCTTTTGGATCTTGCTCGACGAGCGTCTCGACGAGATCTACTACCATACGGCGGCGAAGTTCGCTGAACGCGGTATCAAACTTCTGCCCATCAAAATTGACCAAGTCTCTCGACTTGCCGCCCTCAGTGAATCAGGTCATGTGACAGTGTTGTGTTCGACCCGTAGTGGAAGTCAGTACGCCGTGTTTAATAAACGCGTGGCGCCCTTGCTGAGTATGCTTCTGCGCCAAGAACGCTTGAGTCTTTTCCATTTTTCTAGCTTCCAGAAGCTGGACTACGGGGCAAAGACCTTTCGCCAGAGAAATTATTTCTTCCTTAAATACCCTCTTAACCTAGAAACTCTCTGTGATAAACTAAAGAGGTTCCATGAGTTGAGGCTGAATCGTGCGCGCGTCTGGCCAGGTGGCCGTCGTGCCAAGGTTCCAGGTCTCGCAGCTTAAACGCTAACGAGAGAGCGGTATGAAATCCCGTAAAGATGAAGTCACTCAGCGCTATCTTCTGCTTTTCAAGCTGGATGCGTTCAATCTCCTCCAGAGAATTAAAACCCGCCGCAAGGAATTCGTGGACATCTTTGCCATGCGCCGGACTCGCGAACATTTCGCCTGGGTCTTCGCTTCTCGCTATGATCGCGCCACCATCAAAGACTTGGCCCACTGCTCTGGTGAAACCATCGCAGCTCTTGACCAGTACTACGGTCTTGCGGATGAAATGAAATGGTATCTCTTTCAGACGGAAGACATGCCGAACACGGTTGAGGAGACGATTTTCCGTCTCACCAAACGTCTGGAGAAACTCCACTCGACTCTGGTGCTGTATCTCGATGCGGAACTATCATTGGATGAAGCAGCGGGAGATTCGGTTGATGAGGCCCTCGAAGAGGGCGGTGCTTTTGATCTAAAAGAAGCGGAAGACGGTGGTTTGTTTAGCGCCGAAGGAGAAGCGACAGCTTTTCCTGAAGACGAAGAAGATGACGGTCAAAACCATGCTTAAGAGTTTTGCTTTCCTCCTCATCGCAACTATTTCCTATGTTCACGCCCGCCAACCCCTTCCGGCCAGTCGCTTCGAGCACCTGACCGGGATCAAGATGAACTCCGAGTCCAAGTCAGCGTGGGATGCGAAGTACAACCGTCCTAACTTTGTTTTTGGTAAACGCCCGGCAGACTTTCTGGCCGAGAACTATCACTATCTCCCGTTCGAAGGAACGGTTCTGGATATGGGAATGGGAGAAGGGCGAAACGCGGTCTTCCTCGCACAGAAAGGTTTTAAGGTTACCGGTGTTGATATCAGTTCGGTCGCCGTGAAGAAGGCCCACCTTCTGGCGAAAGAGTACGGTGTGAAGATCAAGGGGGTCGTGGCCTCCATGATCGATTACAAAATTCCGGCCGGTAGTTATGATGCGATCATTTGCTTCTACTACGTCGATCGTAACTTGCTCGAAAAGATTAAAACTTGGTTGCGTCCCGGTGGGATTCTCATTTATGAATCACACACCACGCGCCAGCGGATTCATCCATCACATCGCCATGACCCGGTTGATTTCTTCCTGAAAGAGCAGGAGCTGCTGAAGATGTTCCCGGGGATGCGCGTGCTCAAGTATGAAGAGCCGCTCCACGAGAAGAATTTCCGTTCCAGTATCATTCTCCAAAAACCGCAATAGCTGAGCGCAAAGATCAGGCACGATCTTTCTTGGCTTGCTCCCTGAGAGTGGCATAATAAGAGCATGCGAATGTTTCTCAGTCTTATCATGATGATAGGGACAACGTTAGCGATTGCGGTCGAACCGACCCTGGTGGGCCCAACGACTATCGAAGCGACTTTTCCTGTACGTGTCTCACGGCTCAATGCCGTCGCGCAATTGATGCGTGTGCGTGTTGATTTTAAGAACGCCAAATTTTTAAATCGTGCTGATCGCTTGGATTTTTGGAACGAGAGCTATCCGAACCAGCGCTGTGTAGCCATCGTGGAAGCGCGAAGCAATGAGTATCTACTTTTGCGTGTGCCGGAGTACGTGAGCTGTGTGAAGAACGTGCACCTAACCACCGGTAGCTTCCTAAAGTTCTGGGGGCAAGACCTCGAGAATAATCTTAAGACCGCCCACGAGTTAGTCGAAGTTCTTCTTAAAAAGAGAATGGCCATGCTCGCGAAGAAGCGCCGTCACGAGCGTGATCTGGAAGCTCATGTCGAGCGAGTGGAAATCATCAATAAACGCTACGAAGTTCTACGTCAGAAGCTTGAAGCAGAATGGCAACGGGAACTGGCCGCGCAGGAAGAAGACCGCTCGAACTCTCTGGTGGCTTTCAAAGCTGCCGAGACTCGCCTCAACGAAGTGGAGAGTAAGCTTGAATCTTACCGGATTCACGACTCTAACTTCACCGTTGATCGCTGGTCGCTCGATCCCGATCTCTACATACATAAATAAATTCGCAAGGAGTGCGTATCATGAACCTCAGTCTGTTGAAGTTACTTTTTCTTTTATGTGTCGTGCTCAGTCTTGTCGCATGTCAGGACAAAGGCGCGCAGAAATCAACTTCGGGAAGCTTCTTTCTCAACATCGGTGGCGAGCCGACCACGTTGAATCCCCTCACATCAACGGATGGCTACTCACAAACGGTGCAAGGCTACATCATCGAAGGTCTCCTCGACCGTGACATCGATACCTACGAATGGCAGCCGGCCCTCGCGGAGAAATGGGAAGTTTCTAAAGACAACAAGGTTTTTACGTTCACTCTTCGCGAAGGCGTGAAATGGCATGATGGAAAACCTCTCACTGCTGAAGACGTGAAGTACTCGTTTGATGCCATCTTTGACCCAACTCTCAACACCGCGTCGTTGCGTCCGTACTACGAAAGCATCGAGAAAGTAGAGGTGCTTGACCCGCGTACGGTTCGTTTCACAGTGAAAGACGACTACTTCAAAAACTTCGACGTGTGCGCTGGTATCTCGGTCATTCCAAAGCACTTCTACTCAGACGCAAGTCGCAAGAAAGAGCACGGCAAGCTTCTCATTGGCACTGGCCCCTATAAGTTTGCGACCTATGAAAAAGGGAAGCGCATTGTTCTTGAGCGCAACGAAGATTGGTGGGGACGCAAAGACCCCAAGGAAAGCAAGACCTGGAACTATCCGCGTCTCGTCTTACGCTTCATCCAAGAAGAGAACGTGATCACGGAGAGTTTCAAGAAAGGTGATCTTGATTACATCGGTCTGCGCCCAGAAGCTTACGTTAAGAAAACCGATGGCCCGGAGTGGGGAACGAAACTTTTTAAGGTGAAAACGGTAAACAAGGCCAACAAAGGTTACACCTTTGTGGGTTGGAACATGAAGCACCCGATTCTATCCGATAGAAAAGTCCGTCGCGCCCTGGCGATGCTCTTCAACCGTGAACTTGCCATGGAGAAATTTGAGTACAACCTTTCCGCCAATGCTGATGGCCCAACAGAGCCATCGAGTGATTTTCACTCCCCACGTCTCAAGCCGACAGCTTTTGATCCCCAGGGCGCGTTGAAGCTGCTCACGGAAGCTGGCTGGAAAGACACTGATAGCGATGGCACCCTCGATAAGATGATCGCCGGTAAGAAGACTCCTTTGAGCATCTCCATTCTCGAGCCGAATGCCGACTACATGAAATACCTCACCATCTACAAAGAAGAGGCCAAGAAAGTCGGCGTCGACTTTGAACTCAAACAGATCGAATGGAACTCGTTCGTGAAGCTCCTTGATGAGCGTAAGTTTGAAGCTGTCCGCTTGGCCTGGGGCCCAGGTGCAGGCGATCCGGATCCCAAGCAGATCTGGCACTCGGCTTCGCAGGCCGGCGGATCGAACTTCATCCAATACAGTAATTCGGAAGTGGATCGCTTGATTGATCTTGCTCGTCGCACGCATGATCGCACCAAGCGCATTGAGATCCAGCAGAAAGTCGGAGAGCTGATTGCCGCCGACGATCCTTATCTCTTCTTGTTTGCAGGAAAGACGACGCTCTACGCACATAACACTCGCATTCAGAAAACTCGTGATACCTACACCTATGGCGTAGGGACTCAGTATTGGACATTGGCACCATAGACAATGGGTAAGTATCTTCTCAAACGTTTGCTCGTCATGATTCCCACCCTGATTGGAGTGACGATCGTCGTGTTTGCTGTCATTAACCTGGCGCCCGGTTCCCCTGTTGAGCAGAAGCTCCAGGCGATGCGTTTCGGCGGTGGTGGAAACACGGCTGCTGTCTCCGAAGGCGGAAGTCAGCGCGGCTCAAGCACGGTTTCGGATGAAGTCTTAGCGGCGTTGAATAAGCAGTACGGCTTCGATAAGCCCCTGCACGAACGTTACCTTAAATGGCTTGGCAACATCTTGCGCTTGGACTTTGGCGATAGCTTCACCTATGAAGAGCCAGTGATTGATGTGATCTTCTCTAAATTCCCAGTGTCGTTACAGTTCGG
>JAIXOY010000045.1 GCA_027486525.1 Pseudomonadota bacterium | reverse complement strand
TTTGCTGGAAAAAAACACTCTGGTCGTAGAGTGCTTGAATGGAAAGCTGTGGTCTCTGATTCCTTGCAAGCTGACCTTTCTCGAAGGCGAGTTGGCGCTGATTGCCGAAGAGACCCATGACCATGGTCTTGTTTCGTTAGACCTTTTAGAAATCAAAAATATCAAGAGCGCGGAAAAAATTAAATCTCCTCGTGCGAGTCTGCATGAGGTCGGTGAATTCATCACCGCACTTCGTTCGATGGCAGAATCAGACACGCGCCTTGTGCTGAAGATCAAAAATCCCGAAGAATTTAACCTCATGCCGGAATATCAGTTTTTGGGAAAACCATGCCTGATCACTAATCCGGAGGGGGATTTGATCTGGGCGGCCTGGGTGGAGCCCTGCGATGAACTCTTCGAGTGGCTCACAACCATGGATGAGCACGTGGAAATCTTAGAACCCAGCGAGTTTGTCTTAGATTATGCGGTCTACTGTGAGGAAAAATTGCGAAAGATGGCGTAGTCTTTCCCCATGTCAACACAACGTCCTTCTTTGCTGCACTGGCTTTCCTTTCTTCCGGCCCTGGCGTACTGGTGGCTGGAATCCACTCAACCACTCAACGTGGCCCTCACTGTTGGCATTGGTCTCTCCGTTCTTGAAGTGACGGTTGAGAGAATTTACACCGGCAAAGTGCACACCCTTTCTAAACTTAATTTCGGCATCATCGTTCTATTAGGTGTGCTCTCGATTTTCGCGCGCGAAGGGGTGTGGTTCAAGCTGCAGCCCACCATGACAGGTGTGATCTGTGGCACGTGGCTGGTCTTCAATCAGTCCAAGGGAAAAACCATGATGGTAGAGGCCATGCAAGACATGGGGAGACCGTGGCCGTTTCCAGAAGTGTGGCTGCGTGATTTCGAACGGCACGTGATCATTTTCATTTTTTCTTTTTCGACCTTCATGGCCTACTGGACGATCTGGGGCACGACGGCCCAATGGGCGTTTTGGAAAACCGGTGGCCAGTACATGAGTTTCGGAGTCTTCATGGTGGTCGAATTTTGGTGGCTCCGTCGTAAAATGAAGAAGGCACGTCCATGAAGAAAAAAATTGCTGTCTTTTGTGGCGCCCGTCTCGGTGTGCGCCCTTCACGCAAAGAAGCCGCTGAAGAATTGATGAAAGCTTTCCACAAAGAAGGCTGGGGTCTGGTTTACGGTGGTGGCCGCGTCGGCATCATGGGAGTCCTGGCCGATGAGATGCTCCGACTTGGTGGAGAGGTCGTCGGGATCATCCCGCGTCGCCTGATGGAGTGGGAAGTGGGTCACACCGGATTGAAAGATCTGCGAGTCGTGGAGGGGATGCATGCCCGTAAGCAACAGATGTACGAAGCGTCCGATGCGTTCATCATTCTTCCTGGTGGGATTGGCACCATGGACGAGTTTTTTGAAATTCTGACTTGGAAGCAGCTGGGGGATCATGAAAAACCGATTGTGATCTTTAATCACGACGGATACTACGACGGACTCCTGCAATGGTTCGGGCGCGCGGTGGAAGATGGGTACTACACCGCTGATCAGATGGAACTCTTTAAAGTAGAAAGTGAACTGCCGAGTCTGATCAATTTCTTGAATGAGTCCTGGAAGTGATTTTCTTTTGGCGTAAAACTCCCGAGAAACTTCTCACCAAACACTCACCGGAGACTGTGCACTGGCTCGCCTGCACCGTTAGCACCATTCAATACCTCGACATGCTTCCGAATGTTCAGCTGGAGGCGAAGGGCCCGACTGAGACATTGAAGACCTGCTGGGGCCGCAAAGGTAAAGAGGGCCGCTGGGATATCTGGGAAGGCAGCGAGCACAAGGCCGGTAGTCAGTTGGTCGTGTCTGAAAAAAGCTTTGCTCCTTTTTTCCTGTATGCCCATCTCAGCTTTAAAACGCTCTTGGAGAGTTTACAAAAAAACGCACTTCAATCAGCAGGCGGAGTGACCACGCCAGAACTCACGCAAGAAGGAAAAGCCCTGCAGTGGTTGCAGGCCACCATGAAGGTTTTGATAAGCGCCGTTGAGAGTTGTCAGAAAGATTCCACGAAACTTTTGCAGGCGTCGTTTTTTATTGGTGAAAAAGAAAAGGGAAGTGCGCCGCTCTTTCGTGCGCAAGTTTTCAGCCTTGATATCAGCGCAGCCTTTGATGTGGACGGCACCCTCGGCGTGGTGATTTTTGACGACAAAAACCGTGGGGCGAGAAGTGCGCAGACGCCGGCGCTCGAGGCCCGTTTCCGGGCACTCAAGCCACCAGTGCTGGATGAATTCATTCGTCTGGCGAATGCTGTCATGCAGACCTGTGAGCAGCGCTATCGCTAGGTTACCCTTACATTCGCTGCGAAGAAGCTCTGCGTTGCAGGGTAGTTCATTATTGAAACATCCCTAATGCGGTGCTAGGTTAACGACTCGTTTTTACGAGGTTACCTATGGAACAACAACCCGCAGTCATTCGCGTCGGCGAGCTCGATTTTCCTGCACGGAAAGTGTGGATGCGCACCTACGGTTGCCAGATGAATTACCATGATAGCGAACGCATTCTTTCCCATCTTGGGAAATTGAATTTCACCGCGACGGAGAAACAAGAAGACGCCGATCTGGTGTTGTTCAACACCTGCGCGGTTCGTGATCTCGCCAATTTGAAGTTTTATTCGCACCTCGGTGAAACGTCGCACATCAAAAAAGATGTGGTGATCGCCGCCGGCGGTTGTATCGCGCAGACGGAAGGCAAAGACCTCGTCAAAAAATACAAGCAGCTCGATTTTGCGTTCGGTACCGACGTGATCGATAACATCGGCGAGATGGTTTACCGCGCCTATGCTGGCGATCGTAAATTCTCAGTGACCACCTGGGATCGCTCGGAAGATTACTCCATCGAAACCAAGATCACGCATGGAACACCGCAAGCTTTTGTGAACATCATCAAGGGGTGCGATAAGTTTTGCAGCTACTGCATCGTTCCGTTCACTCGCGGCCGGGAGAAATCACGTCGCCTGGATGAAATCGTGAAAGACGTGCAGCGCCTCGTAGAGTTTTCTGGCATCCAAGAAGTCACACTCCTGGGCCAGAACGTGAACTCGTTCGGTAAAGACAACGGTGAATCGCTGGCACAACTTTTGGCTGAGCTCGAGAAAATCGACGGTCTCAAGTTGATTCGTTACACCACCAGCCACCCTTACGATGTTTCAGATGAACTCGTGGCGGCCCATGCCACTTTGAAAAAGCTCGCCAACCATCTCCATCTTCCGGTGCAGTCAGGCTCCAACTCAGTTCTCCAGCGCATGCTGCGTGAATACTCCAGCGAACACTATCTTCAGCTCGTGGCCAAAATGCGTGCGGCCAACCCGGAGATGGTGATCACCACGGATATCATTGCCGGATTCCCCAATGAGACCGAGGAAGAGCACCAAGACACCATTAAGCTCCTGAAGGCCGCGCGTTTTGATTTCATCTACGCTTATACCTACAGTCCGCGCAAAGGCACCAAGTCGGCGCGTATGACGGATGTGCTCACGGATGAAATCCGGTCACGCCGTTTGCAAGAGATCATGGATCTTCAGGAAGACATCCAGAAAGAAGTTCGCCAGCAGATGGAAGGTCGCACGTACCGCATGCTTGTTATTGAGAAAGGCACCTACAAAGGCCAAACCAAGTGGACGGGCCGCACTTCGTGCAATCGTCTGGTGCACTTCACTCCTGATGAGAATGACGTGACTGATTACCTTTGGCATTGGGTAGACGTGGAGATCACTTCGACGACGGCGTTCTCGTGTCAGGCGAAGTTTGTGAGCGATCAAGGCAAAACGCCGTCCCATGCTTAAACCGTTGCTGTTTGCATTAGGTTGGTTCTTTTTCGTCCTCGGCGTCATCGGCGCCTTCCTTCCCATCGTTCCCACCACTCCTTTTTTGTTATTGGCCGCGTTGTGTTTCTCTAAATCCAGTCCGCGTTTTCATGCCTGGCTGCTCGCCATGCCGGTATTTGGTGCGGCGGTCGAGGACTGGCGCTTGCGTCGGGTAATCCGCCCTCGTGCGAAATTCTTATGTGCCAGTATGCTGACTCTAAGCCTCGTGTTTATCTGGGCCCGGCCCCGTCCTCAACTGGCCATTAAGATTCCTGTGACACTTCTGATGGTGGGAGTCGGGACTTTCGTAGTTACGCGCAAATCTCTTTGATGCTAAAATTCTGTCCATGCGCTGGCTTCTTCTCATTCTCTTAGCTCTTCTGCTTGCTCAAGGCTGCAGTACGCCGAGCTACCTCGCCAAGCAGGGGTGGGGACAGCTTAAGATTCAGTGGAACGGAATTCCTAACGAGAAAGTTCTCGCGGATCCTAAAGTTAGCGATGAGATCAAGTTCAAGATTCGTTTGGTAGAAGACGCGAAGAAATTCTTTGAGCATTATTTCACGCACAAAGGCGGCGGGATTTATTCGAAGACGACATTCCTCGATAGCCGGGCCGTCACGTGGCTTGTCATCGCGAGTCGCCCGGATCGGATCGAAGCCCACGAGCACACCTTTCCTTTCATGGGGTCATTTCCTTACTTAGGCTTTTTTGCCAAAGACGACGCGAAAGAGTTCGCCGAAGAGTTAGATGATGATGGGTTGGTGACGTGGACCCGTCCCGTGCTGGCTTACTCGACGCTCGGTTATTTGGAAGATCGCATTCTTTCGTCGTTCTTTGAGTTCGATGAAGTGGAGCTGGTCGAGCTCGTGTTTCACGAGATGTTCCACACGCTGTTTTTCATCAAGGACAATGTAGATCTGAATGAAAATCTGGCGAGCTACTTCGCAGATGCGATGCTGGAAGAATACTACCTGGATAATCCGACACTGAAATTGTACCGCCGCAATCAAATGGGTCGCAAAGTTCTCGAAAAACAACTCGTCCGCATGGCACTTGAGTTGCGCAGTGAGTTCGACAAAATGCGCCCGAACCTTTCCGCAGAAAGAGCGAACGAGCATACCAAACGTTTTGTGCGTGAGATTCTACTGCCCGTGGTACGTGCGACTTGTGTTGAGCAAGGCTGGATCGATGATGATTGCCCGGATAAAGCCGAGAAATGGAATCAGGCCCGCTTCGCAGCACTACTGACCTATGAAGAAGAACAAGATTTCCTGACGGGTCTGGCTAAGTCTAAGGAATTGTCACTACGCGCGTTTTTGGGACAACTCAAAACATGGTACGGTGAGTGGAAGAAAGGCGACCAGAAAGACGATTTTACCACTTATCTGCGTCGACAAAAGACATGAGACACATCCTCTACATCGATCCGTTAGAAAAACTCAACACCAAGAAAGATTCAACCCTCATGCTCGCTGTGACCATGCAAGAGCGCGGCATCGATTGTGTTTTGCTCTTCGAGAAAGATCTGTCCTGGGGCAACCAAGGAAGTGTGCTGCGTGTACATCGCTTCAAGGGCACTTTGAGTGGTGCCTATCTGGCGAGTTTTGAACTGACGACCCAAGAATCAATCTCGCCGCAAAACGGCGATATCCTGCACATGCGCCTCGATCCACCGTTTGATGGCCGCTACCTACGCTATCTGTGGATCCTCGATCAGTGGGAGAATCGCGGCGTGCGTATTCTCAATCGTCCGCGCGGGATCATGCAGTTTAACGAAAAACTCTTGGCGTATGAACAGGCAGGCGCCGTGAACAGTTGGGTGGGCGAAGATGCGCAGGGGTTCGAAACTTTCTGCCACGCCTTACGGGCTCAAGGGACGCTAGACATTGTTCTCAAACCCCTCGATCTCTACTCAGGGATTGGAGTGGAAAAGTGGGCCATGAACGATCCGGGTCTCTCAAAGCGCTTCCAGGATAAGGCGCGTGATCTGGGTGGACCCATTGTCGCCCAGGCCTTCATGCCTGAAGTTCACCAAGGTGAAATTCGCGCTCTCTATTTTGCGGGCAAACATTTGGGCAGCATCTTGAAGAAGCCCAAGGCCGGCGAGTTTATCTCCAATATCGCGCAAGGCGCGGCCTTCGAGGCCATCGAACTGGGTCCTGCTATCCAAATGAAGTGTGAGGCCATTTGCGCGCGTTTAAGCAAAGAAGGCGTGGAGTGGGTGGCATTCGACATTCTCGGCGAGACGCCAACCGAAGTGAATATTACATGTCCGGGATTGTTGGTGGAAGTCAGCCACGCTCACAAGAAGAATCTTGCGAGCGTGTTGATTGATTTAATCTAGAAGCTTGGGATGTTGTCCGTCGCCAATTCGATTTCAACGTTCCAGCACGACTTGCTTGGATGTACCGCCATAGGGCATGAGCTGCTGGTAGGGCTGCTCAAGCAAGCGTTGTTCGATTGCACATCAAACACATACAGAGAGTAACCAGCGATGGTTTGACCCTGTGGACCCGATGGGTTCAGACCAGGCACGATCCCGGCGCTCCAATCGAGCACGCTTGAAGTTGTGTTAAGAGCTTGGTTTGAGATGGTACGAGTCGCGTAAGGCATGCCTAGCGTATAGCTGCCACCAGAGACATAGATGTCACGAATCGCCACTTTGTAAGAAAGCTTCGTGTAGGCACACGGACGGTTCTGACCGTTCACCACACAGTTGTTCTGCGAGCCACTGGTTCTCTGAGAGCATAAAAGTTTTTGTGTCGGGCCACCTGTGATGACAGGTTCTGGCAGAACTTTCACACGCGCCTTGAAAACACTATCTGTCGTCACGAAGTTTGCGGTGTTCGAATTTAGAGTGAAGAAATCACCCGAAGTGTATCCTTGGGCGTTGAAGTCACTGTTGTAATCGAAGGGGATGTCGCCGTAAGACCAGCCGCGTGATCCTGACATCACCACGTTCATCTTGAAACTAGGATTACTCGTTCCGCCTGTGCTGGTTCCACCCGTCGTGCCGGTTGTTGTACCCGTCGTGGTGCCACTCGTGGTTGTGCCCGTTGTGGTTCCTGTCGTCGTTCCCGTGGTGCTTCCACCTGTTGAACCTCCCACCGAGTAGTCGACGGGGTTCGAGGTTGAAGAAGTTGAGGTGGTCGACTTTTCCTGACAAGCGACGAGGCCCGTGAGTAGAAGGAGACACATCCAGCGCATATTGTGTTTCATAGACACACCTTTCATTACATTTTGGCCTTTAGGCCTATCTCATCAAACTTATCGGTCATTGCGGGGTAAACTTGACCTGAGCTTCCGAATACTTCTCTAAGCTATTGAAATATCGGGTGTTTCGCCAAGAAATCAGCCCTTTACCTCAGCTTCGGGGCATTGCTATCATCAATTCGTGCGAAAGAAGGATCTCTTCACTCTTATTCAGCCCCTGCTCCCTCGATGTCATTCGTTGGCGTACTGCTTACTGCCTGATGATTTGCAGGCCCAGCAACTCGTCATCGATGCGTTCACTCAGTGCCTCTTGAAAGAGAAGCATGTGTGGCTGACCCGTGAGTGGGATGACAAAGATAAGAAGTCGCAAGTTCAGCAACGGAAAACATTTTTGAAATCCATGTTCCGCTGTTTGGTGGATTTGGGTGTGCGCCGTGCCGCGCAGATCAGCACGCCGTACGAAGGCCAAGAGTTCCGGCAGTTCTACCAAATGGACCCACGGACTCGCGCCGTGGCCTGGTTGCGCTTTCAGCAGAACTGGCCTTTGGAAGAGATCGAACGCGCACTGGGTATGAAGCGCTATGAAGTGATTGAGAAAGTGCACAACGCGCGCTTCTTAATGATGGGACAGCCGCCCCACTGGATGCCCACGTCACGTGAGGCCCAGGTATGATGAACCACGAACACTTCGCGCGTAAGATTGCATCTTACTTTGACGGCACTCTTCGTGATGGGGAAAAGACTGAGTTTGAAGCCTACGTTGGCACGCACAGTGATTTCGCTGAGTACTTCCGCCAGAAGGAAGCCGAACAAAACTCTCTCAAGCTGCGCGTCCCTAACTGTGCTTTAGAAGAAGACACTGCCGAGCGCCTTGAGAGTGAAGTCCGTGAAGCCATCAACAATCTTTTCAGAAATGATGATGCCAAGCTGAGTGAGCGTCTCGGTTCGTGGCTGAAAGAACGTCTCTAATTAATCCGTTTCATAAATAGACAGATGCAAGTACCGCCGACTTCGGCTCCTGCCTCACGTCGGCATATTGGTCATCGTGACCATAACGAAGCAGATGGCATTTATGAGACGGATTAACCGTTGTCCACGGTGAGAGTATAAAACACCACAAATTCCCCGCTCGAATTGCGCAGCATCTTCGGTGGGTTCGGCAAAGCAATCATCGACTTCAGAATATCCTCAAACAGTGACTGCAGCTTATCGGCCTGTGTCCAGCGCACCATCTTAATCTGCTTGATGTTGCCTTCAGAATCGAAGGTCACTCTGCCAGTCATGGTGTGCTTGCCCGCCACGCCGAGGGTTTGCATGGAGAAGCGTTTTTCGTACTCACGCACCTGCAACTCGATACTGTTGAGATACTTACTCACCAAACGTTTTTGGAAACCATAGAACTGCAGTTCGAATTGATTAAGTTCATCAGCGGCCACGCCTTCGGGAACTTCCACCTGCATGTTCATTAAACTTTTCGAAAGTGTCGGTGATCCACTGAGAGCGGCCGTGCCGGCCTGTTGCGTCCGTGCTGCCACTTGCTTCACGGGCTCGGCCTTCAGGGCCAGTTGATCAAGGGCCGAAGGGCGCGTGCTCGGGCGGTAAGGATTTGTTTGGGGCCGAGAGGGTTGGGTCACTCGCTCTCTTTGGACTTGAGGTATGGCGCGGACTCGGGGGCGAGGGGCGACAGCGGCGAAGGGATTAGGCTTCGCCCGATCCAGCCCCTTTCTCACGCCTTTATTCACCAAAACGTTGTTGAGGCCTTTGCCGTCTTTCTCGCCGATCTTTCTAATCTTGGGCATTTCGCGGCGGTCGATGAGCTGCACGGCGGTCTTCTGCAACTCTTGTAGGCGACGCATCTCCGCCAGTTTTTCAAAATCAGCGCCGGTAGGAAGGTTGAGGACGGTGAGCGTAAGGATGTGGGCCATGAGAACCAAGCCCACAAAAATTGCGAAATTAAGGTTGATCGTAAGTGTGAGACGACGGTCTTCCACGGGTGCCTCCGGGGGAAAGTTTATCAAAAACGACGTCCCATGGGCAACCAGGCAAGTCAGGAACTCTTTTAGGCAGGTTTAAAGGGCGGTTTCCGAGTAAGAAAGACAGGTTTTGCCGCTGTTGACGCTGAAGAACTCCCCCTGAGAGAATAGGGCCACCCTCTGGAAGAGGGGCAAGATGATAAGGATGTTGTCGCATGAAAAAAATACACAGTGTTGGCCTAGAAAAAATCTTTCTTTTTTGTGGGTTCTCACTCGCACTAACGCTGGCGGGCTTCTGGCAATTCCAGCACAACGTAGGTGAAGCAGAAAAACTTTCCCGCGTGCAAAACGGCGTCGGGACCTGCTTCTCGCGGGTGACTCAAAGTTTTACCGCCGCGATGATTCGCGAATTCACTTCACCTTATCTCAAGCGCGACTTCATGGCGCTCTCAGACGAGTGCCTGAGCGAAGGCACGAAATCGGCCGGCGTCGAAATCGGAACGTTTCCTAAGGCCGGAAAGTTGTTTAACGAGCTGGTGTCGGAAGTGTACTGGTTCCATGAAAAAGTCGTGAAAGTTTTGGGTGCGTCCGCAGGACAGCCGAATGTGCAGATTCCCTTGAACGCCATCTCTGAGAAGTACGCCAAAGTTGAAACCCTTAAGCTCGATCTGCAAGACCAGCTTGACTTGGTTTCATCGCAGTACCGCGAAGCTCGTCTCCGGGACGAAATTCTAGTGGGCGTGGCGTTCTTGTTGTTCATGGCTTCCCTGGGAGTCTTGGGCGTTAAAGAAGCCGCTCTTCTTCGTCATAAGCGTGCGGTGGAAAGCCAAGCTCTCTCTTTGCTGAACGCGGGTCACTCACAGATCGGTGCGATGGTTGATCAGATGGTACAGAAGGCACTTACTGGCCAAGGCATGCCGGTCTCTGCGCAAGTGTTTGCTGATTACCACGGCAGCGTGCTTGAGCACTTGGCGTTCCGTGTGAACGCGCATCAGGCCCCGGTCGCCGTTGAGGTGAAGGCCGAACCTGTCACTGAAACCAAAATTCAAGAGCCAGCAGTTGTCATCAAGGCCACCGACGCAGACGTTGATGCTCGTAAACTTTTGACCGCTCAGGCCGTGCGCTTGAAAGCGAGCATGGAAGTGCAAGAGGCTTTCATCACCGCGGATGCGGAGGCACTTGCTCAGCTCTTGCAGGCCTTCGGTCAGCGTTTCTCAAGCGGTGAAGTTCATTTGCTCGGAACACGTGACGGCGATAACTACTGCGTGCGTGTGTTGGCAGATAACATCTGCTTGAATGCCGCAGAACTTAACTACGTCTCAACGATGGATGCTTCCATGGAAGGCGTTGATGTGAATGTGGTCATCGCCATGGACTTGATCCGTGAGAGCGGCATTGAAGCGCAGGTTCGCAATCGGACCAACACCACGGGCGCGATTGTTGGCGCCGAAGCGATGTTCACTTTCCCGGTGAACACGGGTCGTACGCTGGTGACTGTGGTGAAGGGCAAAAAGAAAGACTTGGCGAAGTCGATGGCGCCATCACTCTTTAACTAGAACGCCATGGTGAAGGTGACGGGACCGTCGTTCTTGATCTCGACCTTCATCTCTGTTCCGAAGCGCCCTTCCTTCACCTGAAGGTCCTGGGCGCGCAACAGCTTGTTAAATTCTGACCACATCAAGCGCGCTTCACCCGGGTGCTGCGACTTCTCAAAACTCGGGCGGTGTCCGCCGGTGCCATCCCAGCTCAACGTAAACTGACTGACCGAGAGGACCTCTCCGCCGGCCTGCTGGACGTTGAGGTTCATCTTTCCTTCGGCATCGTTGAAGCAGCGAAGTTTGGCGATCCGCTCGGCGGCGCGGGGAAGAATGTCACGGACGTCACCTTGCTCGAAACAAACAAAGAGCAGGAGCCCTTTGTTAATTTCGCCCGTCACTTCATTTTCGACACTCACTCGGGCGTGATCCACTCGTTGGATGACGATCTTCATCCCTGCTCCGGAATCAAGTGGAGGCGGAAACTTTCTTCCAGGAAGGCGCCGGACTCTTGGAGAAGCGTGGCAAAGACCTGCTGTTTGCCACGTGCTTGCTGCACGATCTCGCGCACTTCATTGAGCGCTGGCAGTCGCAAGGCCTTGAGGACGCGGCCCAGCGGACGGCCCAGGGCGGTTTGAAAAATGAATTGCGTGAAGAGCAGTAGCTCCTCATCTGAATGCAAACGGACCACTGGTTTCTTATCGTTAAACACTTCGAGGAACCAGGTCTTCAGATCGCCCTCGACCTGCATGCGCAACTCAACGCGAGTCAGCGGGGCTTCGAGATCAAATGAATCGATGCCCTGGACGAAGTCGACGTAGATATCAGGATGCGTCGGGGTCAAGAGAGGAGCCGCGCGCAAACCCGCGAGCGCACCTTGCAACGCCGGATTCTCGAAATTCACCTGCGTGCCAAGGCGAGGGTCGGCGAGTTGCGTGGTGAGCGTCTGGAGTGTTTGTTCAAACTCGACGAGGCCACTCAACACATCACAGGCGTAGCGCGGGAAGAGTCCGGTCGCTGTCTGGCGGAACATCTTGAAGCGCTGCTCGAGCTCGTCGGGGTGAGTGGCAATGAGCTTGTCAGCATTCCAGCGGAACATCTCGAGCGTTGAGTTCAGAGTTTCTGGTAGGAAATCTCCGCGCACAAACCATTTCGGAACAAGCATCTTCGCGAGTTGGCCTTTGACTTTCGTGACCGAGCCATTGAACGTGAGATTGATGATCTGGTGGCCGACTTGAGAGGCGAAATACTTCCGAAGCACGTTGGGATCCATGCCCTGGTGCTTCGGAGCAATCACGAAATACTGACAGTGAGATGAACCGTTCTCGTAGTACACCGCACGAAAAGTGCTCACGGGGTGAAGCGTGAGACGTGTATTGCCCTGGTCACGCAGATCCACCATGAGAAACGTCGCACCATCACGACGTAGGCCAAGACCCATGGTGTTGGGTGTCTGCCACTCTTCCGGATTCATGGGGCGCAATTCGAAAACGGTATCCAGAGGAACACAGCCCGCCATCAAGGCTTTGAAGTAGCGCGGGTGAGTGACTCGAGTCTGGTCTTCATTGGTGGAATGGATCAGGTGACCATTCATGAGAGCGTCTTGAAAAAACTCGAGACGGAAATCGCGGCCCCATTCCTGCTGCCACATCGCGGGTGTGTCTTCCAGGTGTGAAAGATAGAAGCCACGCAAAAGTTCCGTGATGTCGGCAAAGTCATGGAAGCTGTTCATGTCGGCCGTGAAGCGGAACCACGACACTGCTTCCCGGTCATCCAGCGACGGGGCAGTGTGACGACGTCGGAAAACGTAGAGCCAGTTGCCCAATTCGCCTTTGCCTTTCACGCCTTCCATGTCGAAGACAGCCTTGAGCTCCAGCCCCTGCAAAACGGCTTCAAGGCGCTCCCGTTGGCTCGGCGCGAACAGACTCTTATTCGCGAGCATGAACATCCAGCCGCCGGGCTTGAGCGTGCTCATTTGCTCATCGAGCTGCGCCATCATCCAGTGGTACGGATTGTTTTTCGGCAGATGGCACAGATTCAAGACTGTGCGATCGTAGGTCGACGTCGAGAACGGCGTTTCCATGGCAGCGAAGCTACGTTGGCCGTGCGAGCCCTTACGGTTCTGGAAATGGTGGCCCATGATCTTGCTGATGAAGTCGATGGGTTCTTGCCCTTGGTGAGGAGCAACCTCCGCGAGGAACGTGATGAACTGCAATTCGTTCAGCATCTTTAAGAAGAGACCCGACTCAAACTCTTTGCCTTTGAAATCGGGGCACAGAACCTGATCCCACTTCATTTCTTTATTGTTGTGTTGTGCGAGCCAGTGAGAGAGCGCCAACGATTCCATGAAGTCGCCGCTGTATTTGCAGCTGATGATCTCGAGCTCATCGGGCGTTTGGAATTTGCTGACGGGGACCGGTTCGCGGCTCTCCGCCCACAGAGGGAAATTGATCATCAATGAATTCAAGAAGAGACCGAAATTCAACTGAGACAACGCGTGCGAATAAACTTTTCCGCTCGTGTCGTCCTGGACACGCGGAGACGTGAGTTTTACCAATTCGGCGATAGAGATGTCCGATGAGTTGTTCATCCAATCACTCATTAATGGAGCGAACTCTTCACCGGGGCGATACCAGCTGAAAACGTTGGCTTCCATCACGCGCGCTTTGAGTTCAAAGCGTGTGCCCGAACGGAAAACTTGCGAGAGCCAGTAGTTCGGATTGTGCGCCGTACGAATCCCGGCCTCAAGGCCGGTCTGCTTGGCGAGAACCTGGATGAAGCGAAGCTTAAAGAGCGTGATCACGGCCACGCGAGATGAGAACAACTCAAGGAAGCGTTTTAGCTCTGCCGGTTGCTCAACCATTTCACGACGAGCGGCCTGCCAGAAATGACCTAAATCATCGAGCTCAGGGCAATGCAGACCACGGTCTTTGGCGTAGGCCAGAAACTCAGTGTAGATGCCAATTTTGAGAGAGCGGTTAAACTCCTGTGAAGAGAGGAGGCGAAGCACGTCGGCCTGGAGGGTTTCCACCAAGCGGACATAGCGACCTGAGGCTTTCGAAGGAAGTGATTCTCCCCGCCAACCGGGCGTAAGAAATTGCGCGGGCTGAAACCCTTCAAGCTGGAGAGGAGCAAGGGACTTGTTCGCCAGGCACTTGGGATTGTTGAACGTAGGGAATTTGTTTTTAGCCCCGCCGCCCTTGAGGCACGGCGCAGGCTTCGATACGGTTTTATCCGGGACCACTTGGGGGTCCTGCACAAACCATTGACCGGCGCTGAAGGGCTTATGACTCAAAGTCCATCCTCAATCAAAAACATTGAAATTACGCTACTTTAGGGAAGGGGTATTAGAGGTTGAGTCGTTTCCTTTGTCATGAAAAAAAACCTCTCATTTCCTGATTTCAGATGCGCTAAAGCTTTGATGTTCTTAGTCCGATAAGCCTACCCAGATGTAAGGGTTCTCCCTTAAACAAGAAATTTTTGCGTCAAACGCAGGAGCAGGGCATGGAAAAAGGTTTTAACGACGAAGAATTAGCTGACATCATGAGCGAGATCGAAAATCTTGAACGTGAGTTTGCGGAACCCTCTTCTCCGGAGCCCGTTGCCGAGGAAACAGCCGTTTTGCTTGAACTGGCGCACAAGCCGGTCGCCGAGTCAGTGCTAAAAACTAATCACGAAGAAACCAAGGTTCTGGCCATGAAACATGCTCCAAGCAACGCGCCCGCAACGATGTCATTTAAAGTCGAAGGCCAGATGAGTGTGGAGCTGTCGTTCGACGTGAACGGCCAGTCCGTTTCATTGAGTGTGTCTGAAGAAGGTTTGAGCATCACGACCGATTCTGGTGCGAAGTTCACTCTTCCGATGACGAAGCACGAGGCCGCTAAGAAAGCTGCCTAATGGCCATCCAACTTCTGGGAGGACGGGCCCGCGGGTTTGTCCTCCAAGCTCCCCCCGAAGATATCACTCGCCCCACTGCCGTTCTCCTCAAGAGGCGCCTCTTCGATTGGCGTCAGAATTGGGAAGGTCGCCAGTTTGTCGATGTGTGTGCTGGCTCGGGCAGCATGGGTCTTGAGGCATTGTCCCGTGGTGCGGAGCATGTCTGGCTCAATGAGATTCATAAAGTGGCTTCACGTGTTTTAGAAAAAAACGTGGCGAGCTGGCACGACAAGCAGGGCCTTCTTGAGGGCCAAACGCTGCAAGTGCTGCAGCAAGATTTCCGTATCCTGCTTAAGCAGCTGCGTTCGAATCCATTGGTGGAAAATGAGCGGACGGTGCTGTTCTTCGATCCTCCCTGGGAGCAGCACGCGCTCTATGTCGCATTCTGGGAGGCCGTGCGTGGTTTTCCAGGAGAGGTGTGGGTGGAAAGTGACGAGCAGAAGGGCGTTCGACTTGCCGACCAGCATCAGCACTTGAGTAGCGTCGTCAAGGAGGTCACTCAAGGTAAGCATTGGGTGCTAGCAGGACGGCCTCTCCCGCGTTAGACTTAACTCATGCTGAAAAAACGTACCGCACTCTACGCAGGCACTTTTGATCCGTTCACCAACGGGCATCTCGACATCGTTCAACGCGCCATCGGGCTCTTCGATGAGCTGACGCTGTTGATAGCGGTGTCGCCGACGAAGCAGCCGACACTGTCTCAAGAGCGTCGAGTGACTTTGCTCAAAGAGCTCTTCAAGCACGAGCCTAAGATTAAGGTCGATTTTTGGGAAGGTCTCGTCGTGGAGTACGCCCGCCAAAACCACATTGATCATATCGTGCGCGGCCTTCGTCCAACAGGGGACTTTGAGGTCGAGTTTCAGATGGCTTCGATGAATCGCAAAATTAATTCCCAGCTCGACACAGTCTTTCTGATGACGAGTGAGAAGTTGTACTACATTTCTTCTTCTCTCGTGAAAGAGGTCTGGCAGCACGGTGGCGACATCACGGCTTTCGTTCCGCCTCTCATCCTCGATGAGTTGAAAAAGATTAAAGGGAATTGAGCGCATGCTTCTGAGTTCACGCGTTAAAGGTGTCGCCGACAGTATCACCCAGCAGCTCAATGAAAAAGCCCAGCGCCTCGCAGAAGAGGGGCAGGTGGTTTACAATTTATCGGCCGGCCAGTTGCCGATTAAACCGCCGCAAGAGTTCATCGAAAAGATTCAGCAACAGCTCAACTTCTTGAAGAGCTATCAGTACTCGCCGGTGAACGGCATTCCCGAACTGCGAAAAAAAATACTCGCGCACCATGGGCAGACCCGTAACGTGAAGACTGAGGGCCTGGAGGCCGTGTTCTCCAACGGTTCTAAGCAATCGATCTACATCGCTCTCGGTGCGGTGATTGATCCAGGGGATGAAGTCATTTTGCTCGCTCCCTACTGGGTGAGCTACCCGGAGATGGTGAAATTCTGGGGCGGCGTACCGGTCACCGTGAAGAGCACGGCCTTTGATGGATTCAGCCCTGCGCTGGAAGACATCGACAAGATTGTTACTCCACGAACCAAAGCGATCATCGTCAACAGTCCCAACAATCCGGCGGGCGTCCACTATCCGGAGAAATGGATGCGCGCTTTTGCCGATCTGATGAAGCAGCATCCACACATTTGGATTTTGTCCGACGAAGTCTACAGCGATCTGACGTATTTCGATCCGGCCCCCACGTATTTTTATCAGCATTCGCCAGAATTAATTTCACGCACCATGGTCTTCGGTGCGATTTCGAAATCACTCGCTTCAACAGGTTTACGTCTAGGGTGGACGATCGCTCCGCAAAGCGCGACGGTGGCCATGGGACGCATTCAAGGACAGGCGACCTCGGGAGCTTCGGCGCTCATTCAGCGCGCGCTGTTGGACTTTGATCTGCAGCATCTGGCGCGCTTTTTAGAGCCGGTTAAAGTTCATCTCCGTCGTTCCGCGAATCAGGTCCGGGAAAAACTCAAGGAGAGTGATCTGGGCCAACTGTGGTACCAGTCTCATTCCGCGTTTTACTTCATGTTGGATTTTTCTCGCACGCCCATGTTCGCCCGATTTGCTGGTGAACAACCCGAGAAGGACTACTCCAAGGAAATTTGTCAGGAACTCCTGGAGGTTCATGGTGTGGCCCTCGTTCCGGGGGCGGACTTTGGTCTTCCTAATTCCGCACGGATGAGCCTCACCATGGAAGAAGTTCCCTTCCAAGAGGCGCTGAGTCGCCTGGCCCAGTTCCTCAACACTCCCTGAAGGGCAGATTTCGCCCGGATAGGGTGAGACTCCTGACAGCTTTACAATGAAAGCTGGAGTGCTCCTATGCTCAAAGACACCCTATTTCGAATCGTGATGCTCGCGCTGCTGGGTGGTGCCGTCGCATGTTCGGCTTCGAAAGAAGAGACGGTGGTCAATGCCATCGATACGGCGCTCTATCATCTTTCGCAAAACAGTCCGCAATGCCAGAAAGCCATCGACGCGTTGGAAGACGTCAGCGGACAAGATTCGAACCCACGGTACGTGCAAACTCTCGCGTCGGCCTACGCTTGCCGTGGTGGTTTCAGTGAACTGACTTTGTTCGATGAGATTGACACGATCGACTCAGATAATTTTTTGCCCTCGCTGGCGCAGCTGACGACCTCCGCCCAGAACGAGGCGCAGAGTGATGAGTTCAATGATCTGCAAACGGCGATTGACCTGATCCTCTATAGCGGTGATCGCACATCCCCCTCTGCGCTCACCATGCTCTCAACATTCGGAAATCGCCACGGCACGAATCTAAACTTGCAAGCGGCCTACATGATCATCGTGCAGTTGGGTCGCTATGTTCGTTGGTACGGCAACACGGATGCGGCCGGTGTGAAGGGTGGAGGCGCGCAAGGTAATACCTGTTTCTTCGATTACGATTCGACTGGTATTCCGACACCACTCTCAATCGCCACCAGCTATGGTGGTGGGAATGCTTGCACCGGAGCTGGGCAGGGGAGTGCGTCGCTGGATTACGGTGGTGTGACCGCCGCTGTGGCAAAAACGCGCATGTGTCAGGGGATCATTCTCGTGAACAATCTTTTGGATATTCTCGAGAACACCACACTTTCCAATAACGATGCGCTCGGCGATATCCGTGAAATCTACGATGACATTCAACCTTTCATCACAGCAGCTGCCGTGTTGGATCCCGGCATGCCCGCTTTGATTGAGACTCTGGCGCAAGTTGATTGTGAAACGATCGCGACCAGCAGTGATCGAACGCCTCAGCTTTATCTTGCTTCATTGTTTGAGGGAGGACTTCCCTGAAGCTTCTCCTCCTCACTCTCTTCATCAGTTTGCCGGCGCTAGCTTTCGAAGCCCCCATCGGGATTCGCTCGCCGCGCGGACTGTTGATGGGTGATGCCTGGACGGCCGTGAACACGGATGAGTACACGTTGTTCTACAATCCGGCTTCCATGGGGCGCCATTCACGCGATTTTACCTTCTATCCTTTCAATCCCACGGTGACCGGCACCAACGTCCTATCGGACATGGATAAGTTTGATAACTTTCCGGACACGCCCTCTGGCGTTGCCGATGTCATCATGGATTACCCCGTGCACATCGGAACCAACATCACGCCGGGGTTCAAACTGTTCAACTTCGGCTTTAGTTTGATCGCGAGCGAGCAGGCGGACATTCTGTTGCGTAACCGCATCCATCCAACTTTAGATGTGGACTATCGTTCTGATCGTGGTTTTGTCATGGGAGTGGGGATTCCGATCGGGCCCGGAAGAATTGGCGGCAAAAGCACGTCGGGCCAGCAGACCACTGTGGGGATCGGCGCGAAGTACATCAAGCGCAAAGGTCTCTTCGACGGGTACTCCCTTACAGGGACGGACTTACTTGACTATATTAATTCAGAAGAAGACATGGATGCCATTATTCGCAAGCTCGGACTTGTGGAGGGTTCCGCCTGGGGTTTTGACGCGGGCCTTGAGCACGTCATTCGGAGTGGGTCGAATCAAATCATCTTCGGTTTGGCGGCGCTGGACATCACAACCACAGACTTCGAGGTTCCATCGAATGACGAGAACAAGACGGTAGCGCCGAATAAAGATCAGGTGAATTTAGGAGCGGCGTGGATGCATCGGAGTGAGCTCTTCAAAGGGACATTCTCGCTAGATATCCGTGGATTGACGCAGGAGATGGAGACCATGGAGCGCGTTCGTCTCGGTCTCGAGTTAGGAACGGCAGGTGTCAGCGCTTTGGCAGGTTTCAATGCCGGCTATCTATCCTACGGTGTCGCCGTCGACGTGGGGATGTTGAAAGCCACGGCCGGATTCTACGGAGTTGAAGTGGGCGGCGCCTACCGACGCACCGAGAGCGAGCGCTTCGTGATTTATCTCAGTTTATTCGACTTTTCATTTGATGCTTGAGCATTCTATGATTTGGGCAGAGACCACCGGATGGTTTCCACTAATGCCCAGGAGTGCTTTTGAACAAGACTTTCATTCTGGACACCAACGTCCTCCTTCTCGATCCCACCGCTATCAATAAATTCGGTCCGCAAAACAAAGTATTCATACCTCTTACTGTCGTAGAGGAGCTTGATAAGTTTAAGAAAGATCAAAACGAAATCGGGCGAAACGCTCGCTACTTCGCGCGCTTGATCGACGGTCTGCGCTCGAAAGGCTCCCTCATGAAGGGAGTGCAGCTGGATCACGGCGGGATGCTCGTCATCAGCGTTGTGAAAGACATCAAGAGCGCCAAAGGCGAAGGCCTCAATCCGCTGATCAATGACAACTTGATTCTTGCCAGTGCCGTGACGCTTAAAGAAGCCGGCGAGAACGTCACGCTCATCACCAAGGATATCAACCTCCGCCTGAAGAGCGATGCGGTTGGGATCAACGCGGAAGACTACGAGACGACTGACATCTCCATCGACGAACTCTACTCGGGCCAGCGTACCGTTGAGTTAGATCTCGAGCGCATTGAAATTTTTGAGAAAGAACGTTTCTTGAAGATTGAGCAAGGTGAGATCATCAACCTCTACCCGAACGAGTACTTGATCCTCACAGACAAAAATAATCCGTTCAAGAAAGCTCTGGGGCGCTACCACTTCCGCAAGGGCGGCATCGTCCCTCTCATTCGTCCAAAAGAAGGCGTGTGGGGGATCCACCCCAAGAACATCGAGCAGCAGTTTGCGCTCGACGCGCTCTTGAACAACGAAATCAACTTGGTTTCATTGGTGGGTAAAGCGGGTACGGGTAAGACCTTGCTGGCCATTGCAGCTGGTCTTGAGTGCGCGATCACCAAACAGAACTACAGCCGCGTTCTCGTTTCTCGCCCGATCGTTCCCATGGGCCGTGACCTTGGTTTCTTGCCAGGTGACATCAATGAGAAACTTGGTCCTTGGATGCAGCCGATTTTTGATAACATCGATTTCCTCTTTGGTAACCAACGCGCCCGTAACGAAATGACGACGTGGGATGAGTTGATCAACCAAGGTCTCTTGCATGTCGAACCGCTGACGTATATCCGTGGTCGCTCATTGCCAGGGCAGTTCATGATCGTGGACGAAGCACAGAACTTAACTCCGCACGAGATCAAGACCATCATCACTCGGGCCGGTGAAGGCACGAAGATCGTTTTGACGGGTGACTCTGAGCAGATCGATAACCCGTACCTCGATTCTCTTAATAACGGTTTGGTTTACTGCATCGATAAGTTGAAAGGCGAGGACATCGTCGCTCACACGAAGTTGCAAGTCGGCGAACGTTCTCCACTCTCAGAGATCGCGTCGAAATTGCTATGAAGAAAGAGCGCGGGTATCAGCGGGGGCATCTCCGTGCTCCCTTTAAAGGCCCCGTGCTTTTCGGTGATGAGTCCTATGTTCACAGAGCGCGAGCAGTCAATATCTCGGAAGGCGGTCTTCTGCTGGATGAGCTTCCAGAGTTTCCTGCGAAGGATCGCGTGCCCCTCATGGTGCAGCTCCCGACGCAGACTTACTTTAAAAATTTCAGCCTCATCAAGCTGCAGACCTTCAGTCCTGACCTGCTGCCGGCAAAAATCATTCGTGCACAGGCACAAATGGTTCGACGCATCGGTGTCACAACGGATGTGGATGACGTGTTCCAAGCAAGGTTCGGGATTCAGTTTCTAAATTTGGGTGAAGGCGAGAGAAGAACCATCGCGGAGTACGTATCTGTTTTTGCCAGCAATCTGATTTATCTGCAGATGCTCATTGATTCGTGGAACACCGATGAAGACATCCGTCTCAAGACACGCGCCCTGGCCGACATCTTAGGCTACCGACATCTCGTCAAGGTGGCGGAACTTCGCCACGTCGTCACTCAGGACTACCGCTCATTGCAGTGGCTATAAGACCTGACGGAAGATTGCGCATTCAGATCGCGACGCTGGGTTTGGGAACGTGCGCGCTTCGAAAACCACCACACGACAATTTTTGACGGTGTAGTGATCAAGCGGACGATTCAAGTCATTGTCTCTTCTGGTGCTTTCTAATCCGAGGTGGCATTCGATTTTACCTTCCGCCAAGAGTGCCCGGGATTTATCCATCACCTTCAATGAATAGGCTTGCTCGTAGTAGGCCCAGAAACCCACGAAGCGTGCTTGCGTTAAATGACCTTGTTGCTCAATGGCGATTTCGCTGATGATGCTTCGTGCGGAATTGGGCAGGCCTTCTTTGAGTGCCGCGAGACCCGCGGTGTTGCCCCAGTGACAGAGGGCCGCGCGACCAAATAATTTATTGAAGTTTGTGAGATCATTATTTTTGATGGCTTGGTGAGCACGTGGGATTAAGCGATCAGCGCGGGCTTCATAGGCGCGTGCGGTGCTCATGAGAGCACAGCAGAAACTAAGAATAAGAGTGGAAAAAACAAACTTCATGCACATCGCCTTGGAGGGGCGGATTATGCACGAAGTATGCTTGTTAAGATTGCGGGCCTGTAAAGATTATAGATCAGGATTCACTTGAGTTCCGAGGCGCTGAATCGCTCCACGAAATGGTTCGTCTGCGCGTCCTGCTAACTCACCGAGTAGCATTTGTACTCGTTGAGCGTAGTCTGCTCCAAAATTCTGCCCTGAGAACTCTTCTAAGAGATGGTGGGCTTCTCCTTCGAGCTGGGAGATTCCCAAGCCGTTGAGGTAGTTGCTGTACTCTTCTTGCGTCTTCTCACGTTGGCGTTTTTCCCTGAGGGCCAGTAAGTCGATGACTTCTGCGCCTCTCTTTTCAATACGTCTCATTTCCCCTCACTTTGCTCGGTCTGTAGCGTCCTTGCTACTCCCGTAAAAACTCCCCCTGCCACTACTTGAGCAAGCCTGATGCCAGGCATTGGTACGTCACGATGGCGTTAAACAGCTTATAAAGACTCGTTCACCGAACCTCAAGAAACCGCAGAGGCAGATGAGCTAAGGTGTAAAAAATACTGTGATTTGGTGCGTAAAACGAGAAGAAAAGGACCCACACTTACGCGTTCTTACATTGGGACGCAGAGTCATTTTGACCAAAAAGACAAAAAAAAGGGCCCCAGCAAGTGGGGCCCCTATGGTCCTGAGCAAAAGCCTCGGGATTAAGCGTTCTTTTTGAACCAGGTCTTAGAACCCGCAGTGTCCGGCTTCATAGTATCAGCGCCTTTTTTCCAGTTAGCTGGGCAGACTTCCCCTGACTTCGCTGTGTACTGGTAGGCCTCAACCAAACGCATGGTCTCGTCAACGCTACGGCCTACGGAGAGGTTGTTGATGGTTGAGTGCTGGATGACGTCTTTGTCGTCGATGATGAACAAGCCGCGCAAAGCCACTTCTTCTCCAACGAGAACTTCGTAGTCACGGGCCACTTTCTTGTTCAGGTCAGCGATGATGGGGAATTTAACTTCGCCCAAGCCGCCGTCTTTACGGTCTTGTTTTGTCCAAGCCAAGTGAGAGAAGTAGCTGTCCACAGAGCAAGCGATCAACTCGCAGCCGATGGCCTTGAACTTATCAGCAGCGTCTGAGTACGCGATGATCTCGGTTGGGCATACGAAGGTGAAGTCGAGAGGGTAGAAGAACAAGACTTTCCACTTACCTTTGTAATCGTCGAGAGAAATAGTTTTGTTCTCGCCATTCACCAAAGCTGGAGCTTTGAAGTAAGGGGCCGGGTTGCCAACTAAACGAGCCATGGAAAATCTCCTTGCGGTGGGGTGAAATAATTTGGTCAAGCGAGGATGAGACTAGGCTGCCCCTGGGAAAAATTCAAGACAATGCGTGTCCACTCGGCAAGGTTGTCTAACATCGAATGTTCATTCCCCGGAAAGCCTTTCCGGGTTAAA
>JAIXOY010000115.1 GCA_027486525.1 Pseudomonadota bacterium | reverse complement strand
TTCCCAGGGATGGGGGTGATGTTTTCACAATCACGCGGGTCTTGCTGGATGCTGGGGTTATAGCCCGGCCAAGAGATGCGCAGAGTGCCGTTCGCATTGACGGCAGTTACGGTGCCTTCGATACCGTCTCCCTCGCAGATGAGCTTGGAGTTTTTCTTGAACCCATCGATCACTTTCCCAGGGATGGGGGTGATGTTTTCACAATCACGCGGGTCTTGTTGAATGCTGGGGTTATAGCCCGGCCAAGAGACGCGCAGAGTGCCGTTCGCATTGACGGCAGTCACTGTACCCTCTACGCCATCACCGTCACAAACTATCTTGGATAACTTTTTGATATCAGCGCCGGTCGTGGCATAAGACGTAGACGCAACAAAGAAAAAGAAAACCAGGCAAAATGTCTTATTCATCCAAGACCTCCATAAGTGTTTACATCATAGGAGCAAATCTTGTGCCAGGTTCTCATACGTTTAACGTCAATTGGGACCAAGCTAATTGTCAGAAAATTTCCAGTGTCTACTTTTTGGACACAAGGCTTAAATTATAAGGGAGTGGTTCCCTCCGGGATTTTCCGAAGGGAACCAAGGCTGGTCTATTCTTCCCCGTCTACCGAAGCCGTGATGAAGCAACGGCCGAGGGAGGTCACGAGGGAGCCGCCGGTGTGGGGAACAAACTGGGTCCTGATCTTAACTCTCGAGACTTCGCAACTGAGGTACTTGCGGTCGCACTCCTGCAGGACCTTTTCGTCGATGGCCTGTCTCAGCGGTCCGTTCAGAGATACAAACCGATAGTCCTGTGGCGTGGCCCGTTCGAGGCGCGCACCGTCGCACGAACCGGGATCCATATCTCGCTCGAGCGACACGGTCACCGTCGCCACACGAGTTTGAATGAACTGCGCAATCGTCGCGAGAGCATTCCGCACATTTGCGTCAACGCCACCGGAGTTGTTCACGTTGTTTGCCTTGAGCGCAAGCTTTAAGCTGCGTTGCACGTACTTCAAGGACCGCTGATCTATTGATTGAGCGCTGGCGACAGAAGTCATCACGACAAGCGAGAGAAGAAATTGTTTCATGGAAGCTCCTTTTTTACTAAGTGTTATGCAATATTACTGCCATCTCATAACCTATTTTGTGAGCAGTCGATTAATCGAATTCTCGAGCGTTACAATGCGAGACTCGATGTTGAAGTCAATCTGCGTAAGTCTTCCGAACTGCTCCACTGGAGACAGGACGTATTTCTTCGCACGATGCGTGGCCAGAATGGTCGCAAGGGACCCTTTGATTTTTCTTAGAAGGAACTCAATGTCACTTGAGTTGGCGTACAAGGCTCCGTGGAGCTTGACGCTATCCTCGAGGGACTTGAGGTACCGCTTGACCTTGCCATCACACACGTAGGTTTTCCCACTCTCGATCTTTTGGCAGCTCCCCGAGAGCACTTCGGACGTGAAACCGTTGAAGAGCGCAGGACTAAAATTTAAATGGTGACTAGAATCCCGTGAGGCGCCCGGACTACCTGCGAACAGGTTGAGCTTCTCAAAGGCGAGCTCGAGGTCCGTGAGAAACTGCGCTTTGTTTTTTTCGTAGTTCCGGTAAATTTCTTTGGCGATCAGCTGGTTGTCCAGGGTAAGGAGGTCGGGCGTCACACGAATCACGGCCTTCATGAGAGGAACTTCCTTGACGCACTTAACTTCGCGGGTCACTTGATAGTACTTGTATTCGCTCTTGTACGATTCGCTGTAGCTCGACTTCGAGAACAACGACACGAGGTTGCCGATGAACTTCCCTGCCTGGCTTTCAGCGATGTGGTATTCTTCCGACTCCTCAATGTTTGTTTCACTCACGTTCACAACTTTCAACTTCGTGCAAAGCTTCGAGGTTTCAAAGTCAATGCTTTCAGAAATGCTCCTGAGAGACGGGGTGCCCACGAGCAGGCGCTGGTAGGCCGCCTCGGCTTCTTTCTTCATGTCGGCGACCTGTGCGTTACTAAACCCTCTCGTCGGATGTCCGTGCTTCCAGCTGGAGCTTGCGAGATACTCAAATCCAAGTAGGTGAGAGATGTCCTGATTGCGCTGAGACAAGACTTCGAGGGGTTCCGCGAGGATGCCCTCTACGCGTTCTCTCAGCCCGGTCTGCGCGAGAGCGGCTGCCGAAAACACGAGACTACCAAGTGCAAACGTTAAAAGTTTCATGGGAGTAATCCTTTTGTGAACGGTAGAGTTATCTAGCTCCAGCTTAATCGGCTTAGCTCAGGAGAGACGGTCAGATGTTCTTAGAACCAAGTGTGGTTGAAAAAGTTACAGTCTCCGAGTTCGATGCCGGGTACACATTCCACGTTCGGAGCGGAGTAGAGGTTAGAGCTCCGAGCACAGGAGCAAGTAGCTTCCGACGCCGTAGCTTTCGTTCTCAACTTTGCCGACGACGTGGGTGTAGTACCAGTCCCACTTGAGCGCCGTGGTCGGGCCCGAAATATCCTGCAGCGAAACAGCGTCCTTTTCGGTTTTCAAGAATCCCTGGGCGACTCGCACCACATCGCTGCTAAGTTTTTTCTGCGGCTCCGCGAGCAACCCCAGCCGTTCCCCTTTGAGGAGCGCATAGGCCAAGAGTGCCGTGGCCGACGCCTCGAAGTAACTTTCATCGGATGAGTCATCTAGTAGTGTCCTCAGCCCTTTGCCGGGAACGTAGTAGCGAAGCAAAGCGGTGAGGTGGGCCGTCCAGTCGTCGCGAAGTTTTGCGTAGCTTGGATGCGACGAGGAAAGTCCGCTGATGAGCTCGAGCAGTCCCAGCGACATCCACAAGTTGCCGCGCGCCCAGTGAAACTTCTGCGGCACCGTGGTGCGCGAGCCGACGAAGTAGGCGTGCTTGTAGAGTCCCGTGGTCGGATTGAGCAGCAGTCGATGCAAGAGCTCCGCTTGGTGGAGAAAAAAATCCACCTTCGCCGTGTCACCAGTCCTGAGCGCGAGGCGCTGGCCATTCAAGACGTACATGATGAGCGAGTCCGCCCAGACACTTGAAGGATAGAACCACCCGGTCCAGTGTCGAGCACCGACGTGATCGAGCGCTCCCACCGCATTGAGCGGTTCGGTGGCGAAGTACTTCTCGGAGGCGGCGATGATCGCGTCGGTGGCAGTGGATTTCTTCCAAGCCTGTGCAGGCAGCGAAAGGGCCGCGAGATCGGGTGTTGTGACGGCCGGAATGTGGCGCGCGAGTTGGGTGTAGGCCGCCTCGATCTTGGCGTCCTGCTCCGGCGCCGGTTTCGCTGTTAGATATGTTTGCGCCCCATAAAGAAAGATCGCCGTGGTCCAGTCGTAGTCCCATTTTTTTTGGGAGCCAAGATACTGCTGGAGGAGTTTCTGGCAGCCGACACCGGCGGTGGCTGAGGAACAGACGAAAAGGCATAGAACTGTATATTTTTTAAACACTTGTGTCGTTCCCGTAAGCCTAAATTATAGAGATGACGTCAGAGCGGTGGCAATGAGTTTGCATCAATTTGGTCATGAAAAATCTCATGTGCTTCTTCCTGTGCCTAGGGCTCTATCTATTGTTACCTTCTGCGAAGGCAGGGGAGGCCACCCAGCGAAACGAGATCCTCGGGCGCTACGCGGCCAAGGACCTGGCACTTCCACCGACGCCACCCAAGGTGGGGTTTCAAAATTTCATCATGACTTCACTCGCCCGCCTGCTCCTCAAGCAAGACCTCGCGGCCGTGAGTGCGAACATTCTGCGCGAAGACTTCCAACCGTGGCTCACGGGCACCGACATCGCCATCGCCGGCAGTCTCTGCAAACGCGTCGGCGACTACGACTTCATCATGATGGGCATGCTCCACATGGCCTACGCCGACGAAGAAGCGGGCCAGACGCTGCTCACGCCGGAGGCACGCCACAAACTCCGCCACGTCCTGCTCTACGAGAAGGGCAACAAACATCACATCAAGTTTCGTCTCAAGAATTGCCTGCCGATCAAGATCAAGGACACCGAGAACCACATCCTCATGACCGAGACGGCGCGCTACCTGACGAACCAACTGCTGCACAAAGAAGCGCTCAAGGCCGGAGCGCCAAGCGACGAGTACGACAATGACAAAAACGGCTTCGAGGACTGGTTCCTCGAGCACCTCTCCGAATTCCTGCGTCTGGATTTTGATGAGTTGAACTCGCGGCCCTACCAGGGCTACACCATGATCGCTTTGGCGACACTCCACACCTACGCGGAGGGCCCGCGTGTGAAGCTCATGACTCGCATGATCCTCGACTACCTTTCCGCCAAGACCGCGATCCAGACCATGGGGTTGCGTCGCCACACCCCGTTTCGTCGCCGTCTCGAAAACCTCGACCCCAAGGATTTCTTGCAAGTTGACACGGCCATGTCGTGGTACCTCTTCCACGTCGGCAACAACCGAGTCTACGCTGGTGCAGAGACCGCTGAAGTCGATGACTACATGTTCCTGATGGCGGCGGTGGATCGTTACGAAATGCCCTCCCAACTGAGAGACATCTTTTACAACTTGCAGCAGCCGTTGTTTCAGACCATCCATGGCCGCGATCCCGAGGCCTACTACCTCTCGCCAAGTTTTCTCCTGACGGCCGGGGGGCGCCACCGCCACGTCTTCGGTTACTTTACCAAAGAGAATAGTGTCCTCGCCGTGCCGACGACGATCATTCCTCGCTCGCAGGGAACCAACACCAAAGAAGTCTTCGCACTGCGGGGCCCCGAGAAGTGGTCGAAGCGAAACAACCTCTGCGTGGCGGCGAACTTCGCGTGCGGTAGCCACCTCTCGGTTCCGGCGTCGGCGCAAGAGAGTGCCGAGGTGGTCGGGGCCTGGACGTTTTACCGCACGAAGGATTTCCAGCTCGCGGTCTACCGGAAAGGTGAGCGCGCGTTCTGGGAAGTCCAGGAGCCGGGAAACTATGAGGTCTTCAAACAGAGTGTCCTCAAGAATAATGCTACGGATTTTTCAGAGAAGGGCGTGAACACCTACGTCACAAGTGACGGCCGCCGCATCGAGTTCGATTGGTCCCAGAAAAAACTGTCCGTGAACCCGATCGTTTCCATCGACGGAGTGAAGACGCTGGCGAACTTCAAAGACTGGCCCCTCGCCGAGGGGGACCTCATCCAATCAGCGGGTGATGGCCTCATCAAGATTACGCCTCCCGGGAGTAGCAGATCGTTGACGCTCGATGGCCGTGACATTCACCAGCCGAAAAGATTCGAGGACTAAGCCTAGGCAGCCTGTAAAAAGTCCTTCCATTCGCTTTTCTTAGAACTTCTCGGCCCCGGGTCTTCACTGACCTGGGGTAGTCACCTCTCAAGTCACTATCAAACTATAGAGGTAAATCATGAAAATTAAATTTTTAATCGTCGGCGTGTGTTCCGTCTTTTTCTCCTTGCCGGGTTTTTCTGCGAACTATGCCGGAATCAAAATCAGTGGCCATCTCGACACGAGACTTCAGGTGGACGGGGTTGTTGCGAACTATTCCGCAAGCCCCTGCTTGGGAAAAGTGAAGCAAATTCCCACGAAAGGCAAGGTCGCGAAGGATGGCACTATTAATTTGAGTTTCAAGGCCAAGAGTTACATCGAGTATCCGGAGTACATGGGATGGCTGATGTGGTTCAAATGCGAGGCGGATCTTACCGACTTCGAACTGACTCTTTCCGAGAAAAAAAATAGCAGCGCAAAGTACATACTTAACTTCTCCGGGCATGGCTCGACTCAATGGGATGATATCCGAGTGCGGTGTTCTAAGGACGACGAACTCTCTTTGTGTGATACCTCGGCTCCGCGCTACCGGTCGATCCCGGTCGACCTCAACCATCCGGATAATGTCATCCGAAACGTGACCATCGACCTCATCCAGTAGATTTATAGCTCCTGTCCTCACCCTGTAAAAAGGTAACGTGCCGAGTGGTTCTTAGAACTTCTCACCGGCACGTTTCCTTGGGGGGGCGCTATCATCTGGCCACCCTATGACCGGCCCACTTACGAAGGATGATTATGAAACTCTTGCTCGCCCTGCTTACGCTCTTGCCATTCCAAGTCTTTGCCCAAGACTGTGCTACTTTTCATAACGAAGAGTATTGCGTCGGCGACAAGATCACCAACGTGAGCTGGATCGACTTCCCGCGCCACCTGCACGCAGAAATCTTCAGCCTCGACCCCGTCGAGTTCAAGCTCTCTAACGGGTCGATCGTCAAACCCAAGGAATCTCTCGGCAGCTCTTGGATAAAGACGAGCGATGTGCCTCGCTGTACCCAGGTCCACGATTACAAAGTCTGCCTCGGTGACGTCGTCACCATCTGGAAGTTTGAAGATTCCGTGAAACCAGGGTCGCTGGTCAAGCTTCGCATTGAAGGGATGACTCGAAAGCTCGAAGGGAGTCTTCCGGAAGGAGAGTACCTGACCGGCTTCGACCTGAGCACAAACAAAGCCGTGAGGATTGCTCGCTTCGAGATCGTCGTCACGAAAGGTGCGGTTCCAGAGATGGGGGGCCTTCAAATCGGACAGGCTTTTCCGAATGCCCACGGGTCCATGGATCGCATCGTCGGCGTCATGCCTCGGTTCCACGGCAACATGATCATCGAGCTTGGCGAATCCGGAAAGCACTTACGGGTAGACAAAAAAGCCGTTGAAGTACGTTTCAAGCGCCTTCGCTCTTTTGACCACTCGACCAACCTCGACGTACGGAAGATGTACCGGACCGGCACAAAGAAGATTGATAAGGAGTTCCGCGCCCTCGTGGATCAGAAAGCGCAGGAGAAGCTGCAGACGTTGTGCGACGAAATTTTCATCGACCGCAAGCCCGTAGTCTCGAACATCAACCTCGTGGACGATGAAGTTTCAAAGAGCAAGCTCTATGAATCCTTCGAGCCGCAGGGCCCCTTCGGAAAGTACGTCTTCTCCCTCGATCCGAAGTATAGCTACGTGGTTGTCTCAGGAATGACGGGAACCTGCTCGTACTAGAACTTTTTAACGCAAATGCCATACGGGGTAAAAAATGAAAACTTTCATCATCCTACTAACGCTCACTTTAGCGAATGCTGCCACGGCCCAGGAAATGACCTGTGCCCCAGACACCGGCACCGTGGTGGATCGGATCGCAGCGAGCAACAGCTGTGCCGAAGCCGTCCTGCTCGCCGAATCTTGCCGTGAGGGCTCCAACATCGACGTCGACTACGCTGGCGCCGCGCAGGCGGTTTGCGTCTCCCAGACCGGAAAACTCTCTCGTGCGGATCGCGCACTGCTTAAGAAGCTCCAGGTTCGCTGCACGAAGGCGTTTCTCGCCGTGCCACAGCCCGGCAGCATCCATCGCTCGATCCGGGCCTTTTGCTACACTTCGGCGGTCAAGTTCTTCCACGACCTCAACAATCCGCAGGACTAGGGATTTGAAAAATTCTGTCTTGGCAATTTGGAAAATGCGCTAAACTGAGCAGGTGGTTAGAAATCTGTTTTAGTGGGTGCGATGATGTCGACTGAAAATGCAATTTTATACCAGTGGCCTCCCGGTCTTGGAGTGGACTCGATTTTTCCTCGCTGCGTGGTCTTCCAGCGCATCTGCAACGTCGCCCAGCGCGAACTCAAGATCGTCAACATGAAGCTCCCGTTACTCGGGGACGCGTTCGAAAAGGAGCTCCGCGAAAGGCTTGCCGGCGTCCCTGTCTTGCTTCTCGGGGATAAGAGATTCAACACCAGCCATGAGATCCTCCAGGCCCTGCTCGATAGCACGTCCTCGAAGTCGATCAAAGGAAAGTTGACTCGCCTCGCTTCGCCCTTGAGCTTTGTCACTCAGCAATGGGCTAACGAATGTTTCATCAACTCTCTCGTCTACGCTCGTTGGCTAGACGACGAAAATTTCGGGCGCTTCCAGCATGGCGTGAAGTGGGGCGAAGATCCCGATACGATTCCCGAGCGCCTGGCCCTCTTACGTCAGGAAATTCTCCGCTATCTGAAACGGACACCCACCGGGAACATGAACGCCGAGCAATTCGCGACACAACTCAAGGGCCAGTTTTGGGCCCTCGAGAACATGCTTTCTTCACAGCCCTTCCTGGAGCCGATGGTGCAGTTTCCCTCCATGACAGACTTTTACGTCTTCATGACGGTGCAAGGGTTACTGACACCGGACATTTCTCAGTCCACGTGGATCCGCGAGAACTGCCCGGCGGTCTTAGCGTGGTTCCAGAAAGTGGATGAGCTCTCGCGCGCGAGCTAGTCCAGGACTTCCCACCGCGAATCCCCGCGCTCCGTCCATGCACGGATGCGGTCCGCATAATCTCTGACGTACGTGGATTGAATATCAAGGTTTTCTTCGGCCCACTTATCAAACGTCAGAATGCTCGTGAGATCTGCATCGAAGCCCGCGAACTCCACCATGGCGTCCTTCATATCTTCTGAGCGCTTGTCGCAGATCACGCGGTTTTCGGGAACCATGCTGCGTGAGTAGAGCAGGTAGTCACAGTAGCGACGATTGTTCGCCACTTCGAGCACGATGACCTGTGAATCGTTAAAGACTTGGTCGTAGCTCGAAACGAAGTAGCGCGCCAGTTCCGGCCGTGCACGAAGTGTGGTCGTGAGCTGAGTGAGGTCCGTCATCGAGGTTTCGAGTTTTCCGTTGAAGAAGCGGAGTTCATTGCGCTTGAAGCTCTGGAAGTCAGCCATGAAGCGATGGATGTGGCGCTGGTTGTTGCGGAAGCGGTGCTTGAGATAGTGCGGCATCAAGCGACTAAGCAAACGCTGGCGCAAGACCCGGCGTTGCTCGATCACCAGTTGCTTGCTCATCTGGTAGTTCGGCTCGTTGATCTTGCGTGAGATCTTCTCGCGCTCTCGACGGGCCCACTTCACGCGTTCGAGTGACGTGGCGATGTAGTCTCCGTTCGGATCGCGGTAGCGGCGATTGGCCTGGCGTTGGAAGCCGGTCATTTGCTGTGCAAAGATGGTGTTGTTGAGCGCCAGAATATCGTCGCGGATGAAGTCATTGAACTTTATGCTCAGGGCCTGGTTATCCATCTTGATGCAGTCTTTGTAGGGAGGGAAGATCTCGTTGAGACTTGAGACCGCGGCCGTGACTTCCGTGATAAGGCTCTGGTCGTTCGCACTCATCAACGGATTCTTGTAGTTCTTGAGAAGATTCACGAAACGGTTGAGATCCGAATCCGTAGAGTAAATGGCCCGTTGGATTTCGGCACAGCGAGTGAAGGTCGAGCGCTGGTTCGCATTCAGGGACACATCCACGATCTTCGCATCGGCAATGATGTCTTCGATGATGCGATCTGATTGCTCTTTGGCATCCCAGGCCAACTTGTAGGCATTGCACTCCGGGCAGTTCTCCACCAGGTCCTTGATCTTCGAATTCGTCAGGTAGTTCTGCTCCATCCCACGCAGATCTTCTACTTTCGTTTCAAGTTGCAGGAAGTCGGAAATGTCCTGCTGAGCTTGTGTGAAAGCACAGAACTGATTCATGAAGAGCAGTTCTTCCGACGGGTTCTGGAAATTGTAGAGTTTGTTCTGCTTGAAGAGCTTGTCGACCCCAGAGATCGCACCAGAAAGCAGGCTTCCTACCAAAGAAACCGCTTGGCCATACGGTCCGGTCACGCTGCCGACAACGCCCGACACTTCCCGAGTCACACCGGAAAGCGTTCCGAGGAATGTCGGCTTATCCTTCGCTGGTAAGCAGTGGCTGCTGCTGCCTGACAAAAGAGCGATCGAATCTGTGAGTGCATAGGCGGCTTCATTCGCAAGCGCGCTCAGGGCCTCAACATCATCACCTTCCAGCGACACACTTGTGCCCGGAGTGAGCTGGTCTTTGACCTCTTTCCATTTGCCGCTGGTGACCACGCGATTCACCACGGCCAGTTTGTCCGCAAGGCTTTGGCATTCGGGTTCTTGGCGTAGACCATCCAAAAGGGTCTGCATCGAGTTGAGTAGGAGGCGCGCGTCTTCAGTCACATTCGGACAGACGTCCTTGTGGAGATTCGTCTCACTGGCCCATGAGGGCATCGATAGGAGAGAGAGCAGCACTAAAGCGCGCATAAACAACCTTTGAACTGTTTAAAACGCCCCTTATAGTTCAAAGCCGGAATTCAGGGGGGGATACTGGTAAAAATTACAGGCCCATCTTTGGCCAGGATACTATCGTCGCGAAACCGCCGCGCGATCTTTCCCGGACATAAACAGCGCACTGGCATGGCGGTCATGCACCGATAGCAGTACGTCGACGAGCTCTTGGTAATGGCTGTGGATCCACTGAGCAGCAAAATGGGTGCCGGTCTCAAGCACCAGCGTGCCATCAGTGAGCACAACAGGTCGCACAGATTTAAACCATTGGTGATGAACTTCAGGACCGAGAATATCTAAGAGTTGCTCTGAGACCACCGCCCATAAATAACTCGCCTTCACCACAGGACAAGCATTTTTCAATGCTTCGATTGGGCGAGTGCTATCGAAGCCACGTCCTAGACGTGCTTCATTACTAAAAGATGTTCGTTTGAGTGCGCGAGTTTTTTTCAAGAGCGTCAGATTAAGAGGAGTGCGCTCGGGCGGCAAGTAGAAAAAAGTTTTACGACTCGATTTTTTCTTCCCATTTTTGCTGATCCGGCGCGAGGACATAGGGCCCTAAACCGAGCTGCGCAAAAATAAAATCCGGAATGCGGATGCGATAAAACATGCCTTGTTCGTGGGAACCGCTTTTAACGATGTTGGCGTTCGCTCTTACGCGAGCATGAGCGTCACCGGCGTCGTAAGGGATAAATAAATCGTAATGATCCTGCTGCGCGAGGAAGTAATCGATGATGTGCTTGCGCAAATCTTGCATGTCTTGGTCGTCATAGCTCGAAACTAAAAACGATTGGGGATACTGGCGCATGATGACTCGTGCACGCAAAGGGTCATTCAAAAGATCTTTTTTGTTGAACACCACCAGCTGTTTTTTATCCTGGATTCCCAGCTCCTTGAGAACGTCTTGGGTGACCTGGAGATGCTTCTGGTAATTCGAGTCCGAAATATCGCAGACGATGATCAAGAGATCAGCCTCGATGGCGGATTCCAGTGTGGTCTTAAAGCCTTGGACCAATGTACTCGGAAGGTTTTGGATGAATCCCACCGTGTCGATCATGATCATGGGTGGCTTGGAGTCGGGGTTTAACGTCCGGAAGGTGGAGTCCAACGTGGCGAAGAGTTTGTTTTCTTCCAGCACGTTCACTTTGCACAAGCGGTTCATGAGGGATGACTTACCGGCGTTGGTGTAACCCACTAAAGCTGCTGTGACCGCTTGGTCTTTGCGCTTCTTCCGTTGCGTCTCACGGGTCTGATGAATCTCTTCGAGTTGCTTCTTGTAGAATCGAATGCGCTCCCGCACCATCCGTCTATCAAGCTCGATCTGCTGCTCACCTTCGCCACCGACCGCACGGCCACCGCCGCGCTGTTTCGAGAAGTGGCCCCACATGGCGCTAAGGCGCGGGAGCAAATATTCGAGGCGTGAGATTTCGATCTGGATGCGCGCCTCTTTGGTGCGCGCGTGCATGGCGAAGATTTCGAGGATGATGGTGTTGCGGTCGACGACTTCTAGGCCGGTGGCCTTCTTGATGTTGCGAACCTGCGAAGCGGTGAGTTCAAAGTCGAAGACCAGAATGCTGACGTTATCAGCTTTGGCCTCTTCCCCGATCTCTTGGATGCGCCCTTCACCGAGCATGGTGGCCGGATTGATCTGCTTCAAGTTTTGCGAATACTCAGGCCCTGGTTCAAGACCGAGCGTGCGTAAGAGCTCGCGCAACTCCCGCAGCGAGGCTTGCATGAGGGGAAGCGTGGCGTGCGACTCGAACTTGTCGCACACAAGAGAAACGAGGCCGGCTTTTTGGCCTAGGGGGATTTTGTATTCTTCTTCGACTTTCATTGTAGTGTCATTTCCAGATTGTCTAACAGACGGACGGTGCCGAGTTTCAAGAGACCAAGAAAGACGACTTTGTTTTTTGCATGAATTGATTCAGAGAGTGTTCTTGCTTCGCGGATCTCCAGGTACTGCCAGCGAGCGTCTTGCGAGAGTTGCTGTTCCATCCATGCTCTCGTGGCAGGAACGTTGCGGGCTTCGCCACCGAGACGTCGGCGTGCCTCTTCCAGCGTTCGTACGAGGTGAAGCGCGGCTGTGCGCTCGTCGGGCTTGAGGAATTGGTTGCGCGATGAGAGCGCGAGTCCGTGCTCGTCGCGGATGATGGGCATGCCTTTCACACGCACGGGCAGCTCGAGATCACGCGCCATGCGCTTGATGACACGGTACTGCTGGTAGTCTTTTCGTCCAAAGTAGGCCGCGCGTGGTTTCACAAGTTGGAAGAGCAAATACACGACCGTAGCGACGCCGTCGAAGTGCCCTGGCCGGAACTTCCCTTCGAGAAATCCGTCGAGCTTGGGCACGCTCACAACGCTCGAGAAGCCCTCGGGGTAAATTTCATCCGGAGACGCTGGCGCGA
>JAIXOY010000057.1 GCA_027486525.1 Pseudomonadota bacterium | reverse complement strand
GTAGCACTTAAAAAGGCTGCGGGCGCTGAGGGTATGTTCTGGGAGGAAGAAGACGAAGTGATTGTCGCACCAGAAGGGCGCGTTCTCGAATTCCCTACCAAAGACGGTGTATCGGCACGCGAATTCACTCAACAAGAAAATCCCCTCGAAGCCATCGGTGTACTTTCTTCTGAGAAGCAGGCGCAGCTCAAAAAAGAAGCTCAGGAGGCGTACGAAAAATCAAAACCAGATGCGTTTGACTTTGTACTGGTTGAGCGTGATCGCTTCCGTGAATCCGAAGAAAGAATTTTTAAACAGAACGGTTTGGCGAGTTATCGCCGCAATTCAGATCTGCGTCTCTATCGTGTTACGGTGACTGATACAGAAGGCAAAGAGAAGACGCGCATCACAGGGACTCAGGGCATTCTTGTCGATAAGAAGCAAGCCTAGAACGGAATTGCGCAGGTCTCCTGACCCCATTTCAACTGTAGATCAGCAAAGTCAGTCGGGTTCACTGAAATCACTCCGTCTTTAGCAAAAGCTTTTACCTTCACTGCGAAGAAGTCATGGTCCACTTGAGGAATCGCTATCATCATGTCCTTAGCTTTTGTGGCATCAAAACCTTCGGCGCTAAGTTTTCCTCGCACCATCTCTTTTACTGGTTTTATGTCTTTGAGTGCCGCTCGATAGTGGGGACCGCCGTCGAAGGGATCCACTTCTTGGGTGTACTTGAAACCGATGCTTTCTAGCATCTTTCGGACAGGCTCCGTGTCTTTGCCAACTTTACCGATTGAATCACGAGCCTCTATCGGAAGCAGTGTTTGATAGATGTTTTCGGACGGGAAGAGACTCAAAATGAATTCTTTATTGCTGCGGCTAAGAACGTCCGCATCGTGGTAGCCCATGTTCATGAACCGACGGCCGATCGCTTCCCAGAGAGGAGAATTTCCATCTTTATCAAATGGCGGCATGAGTTCTGAGTGGATCATGGGTTTAAACCGTTCTGGGAACATGGCCATATACAGGAAGCGCACAAAGGAAAGTTGCTTGCCAAGTTTCTCTTTGCTGCCTCGGTAGTCGGGATTCAAAACGAGACCACCAATCTCAGTCGGCCCATCAAATTCCAAGCCTAACTTCAGTGTGCCGTGGATAAATCCAGTGTTAATGGTTTGCGAGAATTTATGTTCCTGACCTACTTTCAAATAGAAGTGGGGCTCTTCTTCCGTTCCGTGTTGTGAATGAATCATCGACACACCCATCACTTCGCCGGTCGCCTGATTTTCTAAAACAAATATGTAGTAGTTTTCCCAGAGATTAGGGCTGGGATTCTTGAAAGCTTGCAACGAGCTTGTGATTTTCGTCTCGATTATATCTTCATCAGGAGGGAGATTAATAAAAAGTACCATCTCACTCAACTGAAGGAGATCTCTGAGATCACTCTCGGCGACAGAACGTAAGATAAACATAAATCAATCCTTCATAGAGAGTCGTTTGACGACTCCCGCTAAATCTTCTTTTAGGAACGAAAGCGGAAAGCATAGGCCGATACTTTTTCCACCAAGGTCATCACACGAGACTCCTCGTTGCGCTAACTCAATAGCTGACTGATCGGAGATCCGCACATTGAGACCCGTAACTTGTGCCGTTGGAAATGTTGCGATGATGAGGCGACGCAACTCTTGCAAACGTCCTTCTGGGCCCAAAACATCGCTGCTAAGAAAAAGACGCAATTGAGCTCGTTCAATACTTGCCGCCAATCCGTCCTGCGGAAGAGTCGCTGGTGATGCCACCCAGTATGTACTCGCACTTAATTTAACCGCCCAACATGTGAGATGCGGCAGAACCGAAAACCCCTGCCAGCCCAAGGAATCTTTCAGAGTTGCGTCTTCTTCCATTAGCCACGCCCCATTAGATTTTTTCCAGGCGCTTGAGACAGTCCATTCTCGCTTAAGCCAAGCATGGTCGGCACTGAGCAAAGTCCACGTCCAATTGTCTAATTGTGGAAACGCATTCAGGAGGTCTTTAGGGAATGTTTGTGGCGCCGCAGGGGTATGAGGTAACTCACCCGTGCTTACTAGCGCAGTAGGGTGATGAAGACCTAGAGGAGAGAATTCCGAAGAGGAAAGTTCCCAGAAAAAACGCTCTTCATGTGCTCTGCGAATACCTTGCCCAAAAGTCCACCTGCCTACGGGCATTGTGGTAGCCAGGTCGAGGGATTTTGCATGCGTCCGCAGGGCCTGGGAGAAAACATAGTCTCGGTCTGCAGCTGCAGATTTTATTACTCCGAGTGTCATGGATGCCTTTGGCTGGGAGGTTTCTTGATTTCCCAAAGTCCGGAGAGGATAATGGACCCCTAGACGGAGGATAGCACCATCGCAGACGCTCTTACAACATTCGCCCAGCTTGTGGAGAAGCGTGATTTCGACGGAGCGTTGAACCAATGGCAAGGCGTAAAAGGCCAAGTCGATGGATTTACCTACTGGTATAACCTAGGCACTCTTCAGACTCTACGCGAAAACTATGTTGAAGCCCGTTTCTCATTCGAGAAAGCTCGCTATTTAACGCTCTACTCTGATGCAACGGAACAACAATTGCAAGTTGTCCTCACAAAACTTTCTGTCGATACACCAATGAGTGCGATGGCCATAGGTCCTCGCCTAACTCAAGCATTGGTTTTTCTCGGACCTATGAAGATTTGGTTCCTGGCCCTGCTGGTGGCGCTAGGTCTATTTCTTAGTATTAAGAAAGCGTGGTCAAAGAAGTTGCAACGAAACGTGCTTGGTCTTGCTGCTATTCCTTTGGTGGTCGTGGCGTGGTTTCATTTGAGCACTGTCGCTTTTGTCGCACTGAAGCCTATTGAAATGTACGAAGGGCCTTCAAAAGTTTTTGCTGGCGGTCGCCTTCTTCCTGCCGGGGCACGAATCTTGGGATGGCATGAAGGCGATTGGATAAAAATTCACGACGAGGCTGGCGAACCTGCATGGCTTAGTAAAAACAATGTTGCGCTTAAGATGGGCGTGCTGTGGGGATATTAGCTTATGAGTTATGAGAACGAGGTCAAGCATCTCGCGGGTAAGCAAGAGCCTATTCCTGGCCGAGTTGATCTCGGACTTATGCGCTATCTTTGGCAAGCCGGTCCTTTCAGCTCTAACCGCCAAGAGAGCCTTCCGAAGTTTCTGCAAAGAGTGAGTGTGCTGAAAGAATTCTCTAGCAACGAACTTCGTATTCTGTCTCAATACCTTCATCGTCGTCAGTTCTCGCGTGGGGAAATTGTTTTTCGCCAAGGGGATGCGGGCTACGGATTTTATTTTGTTCTTTCTGGTACAGTCACGATTCAACATCTCTCCGGTCGCGAAGGAGATCTCAAAGAGCATATTTTGGCGATGCTTGAGAAGACTCAATACTTCGGCGAAATGGGCTTGCTTGAAGATTACAACCGCCGCAATGCCACTGCTGTCTGCGGTGAAAGCACCACGCTGCTTGGATTATTTAAACCAGACCTAGAAGCCCTTCTTGATCAGCATCCTGTTGTGGGTGCAAAGTTCATGCGTGAAATTTCATTGATCCTCGCCCAGCGTGTCGGGGCGCTGATGCAAGAGGTGACACATCTTCGTCATCAGCTTGATGGCGGGAGTACTCTTAAGTGAATCAAACTCCCGTCGCCTTGAGACAGCAGCGTAGCCAAATAGTATTTTTTGGCATGCTCTTGCTTTCTGGTATATATCTCCTGATTTCTTTTCCGCGGCTTTCTCTTCCGCTCGCCAGCGCCTACGTGCTGGCGCTCATACTCAAGCCTGTCGAAGACTTCTTCTGGTCCCTTCCTCGTCGTCATCGTTTTGCGGCAAGCGTCCTGCTGGCTACCTTAGTTGGTTTTATGATCTGGCCTCTTTTCACGATTACAACAACTGTGGGTGCCGAAGCCCAAGATTTGAGCGTCAACTTTCCCCGCTTTGAAATGCTTCTTCGCCAAAAGTTTATTGAACTAAGAAGTGTGGTGTATCGCACTTTCAAGTTTCAAATTGATATTGATCCAGTGGTGTGGATGGCCACGAAGTTAAAGACGGATGGCGGGGCCTTGATCGCTAACTTGCCCAAGTTGATGGGAAATCTTCTAGAGTGGCTGATTCTCACCCCTGTCTTCACTTGGTTCTTTTTACGTGAAGGCAAAAAGCTCAAGCAAGGATTCTTGCGTTTGATCCCGAACCCTTGGTTTGAACGGAGCTATATGTTGCTCTATCAATTTAATGGTCGCTTTGGTGGCTACATCATGGCGAAAACTGTTGAAGCCACCATCCTTGGTGTGATTCTTTTGCTAGGTTTGCTGCTGATGGATTTTCCTTACGCATTTTTGCTGGGTTTCATCGGTGGTCTCACCAATATTGTTCCCTATGTGGGCCCTTTACTTGGTTGGGGAGCGGCTCTTGTGGTGGGTCTCATGGAACCCCATGGTGATGGCGCTCTTATGACAATGACCATCATTTACGTGATCGCGAATTTTATCGATATGGCGCTGGTCTTTCCCCTGTTGGTGTCTAAAATTGTTAACTTGCATCCCTTGATTGTTGTAGGCTCAGTCATCATTGGCTCAGAGGTCGGCGGGTTAGTCGGGATGATCATCAGCGTGCCTGTGGCGACCTTTTTCAAGCTGGCGCTGGTTGATGTGCATAAGTCGCTCTACGTGGAGAATCAAAAATGAAGTTGTTAGTTATCGTGATTTCCGCCCTAATTCTTCTCGCGTCTTGCTCCAGTGATGGACCAGATGGAAAAACGGCAGCAGAAAAGCTGTATAAAGAAGCCCAAGAACTCATGGAGAGCGAGCGCTACATTCTTGCGACGGAGAAACTTCAGCAGATAAAAACAGAGCATCCTTATAGCTACTACGCCACACCAGCAGAGTTGCTTTTAGCCGAAGTTCAGTTCAAGCAAGAAAGTTATCCTGAAGCGGCTGCTTCATTTTTACTTTTCCGGGACTTCCACCCGAAACACGAAAAGATCGACTACGTTATATTTATGATTGGCGAGAGTTACTTCAAACAAGTTCCGGACACCATCGATCGTGATCTCGAAAGTGGCGCTGAAGCTCTAAAATTTTATGAAGAACTCATCGCCAAGTACCCTGACACGAAAAATGTGAAGAAGGCCAAGAGCCGCGTTTCAAGAATCAATAAAATGCTTCGTGAAAAGGACATCTATGTGGCCGATTTCTATTACAAGACAAAAGTTTGGCAGGCCGCTCGCTACTGGTACATCGACATCCTAAGCCGTCACGCTGATAAGGTGGATGTCCGTCAACATTCGATGTTGAGGGTCGTTGCTTCTTCATGCCAGATGAAGAAATGGGAAGAGTGCCTGCTATATGCGGAAAAATTCCAGAGCTTAGTCGACAAGGACACCTCTGAGGAGATACGATCGTGGCAGAAACAATGCCAACGACGTGAAACCCGCTAGGAGGGAGCTTGGAAAACCTAAAGCTCAGTGATCTCATGCGGAAAGCAAAAGATGCTTTCCAAAAGAACGATCTCAAAACCGCGTCTCTGTTCTTTAACGAAATTATCGATAGTGATCCTAACGCCACTGAGGCGTATTTCTACCTCGCCAACATCTTTCACATGCGTGGCGAACTCGGGAAGGCCGTACGCGGCTTTAATCGCGTCCTAGAGCTGGATCCTCATCACACTGATGCCTCGATCTCGCTCTCAGTGATTCTTAACGACATCGGTAAATACGAAGAAGCGAAAGCTGTTTTCGATAAGGCCAACCAACATGTGAAGATGTCACCTCAGCAGGGTCTCGCTGAGCCACACGTGAACAAGAAGTTCTCTCTTAAGCACTACGAGATCGCCGAAATGTACGGCTCTTATCAGCGTTGGGACGAAGCTTTGTTCGAATACAACAAGGCCGTGGGTCTCGATCCAGATAATCTCGAAATCCGCATTAAAGTAGCGAAGCTTTACTCTAAGAAAGGCTTCGTTTCTAAAGCCTTTGAAGAACTTAAGCGGCTCAAGGTTGAACATCCTCAGTACGTACCTGCACGTATGGCCTTAGGCCTTCTCTACTACGGCAATGGCAACATCATCGAAGCTCAGTCTGAGTGGCAGAACGTGATTTCACGTGAGCCATCTCACGCAGAAGCGCAGATGTACTTGCAGCTGTCTCGTACCGCCACAGAGACGAATATCTCCGTCTAAGCATCAATT
>JAIXOY010000251.1 GCA_027486525.1 Pseudomonadota bacterium | reverse complement strand
CTTCGTAGCTCGCCCGCTCAGAGGCCGGCGCCAGGTTAAAATCTATACGTTTAATCGTGGTGGAGGACTCCGCCCAGAAGACTATTTTTGAAAGCTTTTCCATCGCTGCGCGAAGACTCTGCTGATCAGACATCGACGATTCTCCAGGTTAGTGGTTGCCCTCATCTTAGCGGGATTTTCCGTGCTTCGCCTCAGATTTTCATAGGACAACACGATAAGATTCATCATGTGCCGCATCTTTGGCTTCAGAAGCGTTTTGCAGTCGGGAGTTCACTCTAGCTTAGTGACCGCTGAAAACGCGCTGTCCTGCCAAAGCCGCCGCCATCCCGATGGCTGGGGGCTCGCCTACTACCTCGCCGGTCACCCGCATGTGGTGAAATCCACCGACACCGCTGAAACGGATGATCTCTTTCGCCAGGTCTCTGGCGTGGTAAGTTCCGAGACCGTTCTCGCGCATGTGCGCAAGGCGACGCACGGTCGACTCTCCCTGATCAACACGCACCCCTTCCAGCACGGCCGCTGGACCTTTGCTCACAACGGCAACATCAAAGAATTTGAGGCGCTCAAAGTTGTGCTCGAAAAAATGGTGCCAGAGAAATTTCGCCGCTGGCGCCTAGGTGAAACTGATTCGGAGTTGATGTTTCAATTCATGCTTTCGCGTCTTGCTGCCAAGATTGATCTGGAAGACCCCAAGCCGAACATTCAAGTGGTCATGGAAACGCTCGCCGAAGCCTCACAAGAACTCGTTCAGGTTATTGGTCCTCTGTCTGATCGTGAGGCCGGTACCCCGACGGAAAATTATCTCACGTTTGTGCTGACCAACGGCAGGATGATGGTGGCCATGCAAGGCGGACTCACTTTGCATTGGTCCACTCACAAGAAAAGCTGTCCCGAGCGCACCACCTGCGCGAGCTTGATGCCGCTGTGTGAAGCCGCGGCCAATGATGGCGACAAGGTGAACCATCTCATCATCTCGAGTGAGCCCTTGCAGGGCCAGAACGTGTGGGTGAAGATGAAGGTCGGTGAGATGGTCGCGGTGGATGAACACATGCAGCTCCACCGCCTCACCCTCAAGCTTCCGGTATCCGCCTAGGTGTTGATAAAAAAGTCTTTCGCGAGACCCGCTTCCATCAACTTGGCCATGCGCTTCGGGACCATCCCGGTGAATTGCAGATGGCCGTCCTTATACATCCCGAGGTCTTGCAAGAGGACCTTATCCCCTTCAAACCCGGCGAGCTCGGTGATCTGGCCCACCACCCTGTTTCCCTCTCGCGTACGCTTGAGTTGAACCACGAAATCGATGGCCGTGCCAATCTGCTGGCGAATCGCGCGGACGGGAACGTCGTAGCCTGAAAGCAAGTAGAGGTTTTCGAGACGGTTGAGACACTCACCGGGAGTATTCGAGTGCACACTCGCCATGGAGCCATCGTGGCCGGTGTTCATCGCCTGCAAGAGATCGAACACTTCCCCACCACGCACCTCACCGATGACAATGCGATCTGGACGCATGCGCAAAGTATTTTTGACGAGTTCGCGCATGTTCAGCGCCGCGCCACCGGTGAAACTTCCGGTGCGGGCCTCCAAGCGAACCACGTTCGGCAGTGTGAAACTCAACTCGCGAGTATCCTCGATGGAGATCACGCGCTGGAGTGGATTGATTTCTTGCAAGAGTAGATTGAGAAAGGTGGTTTTACCAACACCCGTTCCACCCGACACCATGACGTTGCACTTCGCGGCCACCAAGGTCTTCAGGAGCTTCACCCATTTCGGGTCGAGGCCGAATAATCCGGGAGCACCATCGAAGGTCTTGATGCTCTTGAGGTACTTACGAATGGTCACGGCGGGACTGCCCTGGGCGTATTCCTTGGCGATCACGTTGATACGACTTCCGTCAGGCAGCGTGCCGTCGAGGATGGGAAACTCGGGACCGAATTTTTTCTTGTTCAAATCCGCGATGTCATCCACGAACGCATCGAGGTCCGCGGGTTCGATCTTCGCGTTCAGCTTCACCAACTCTCCTTGGTGTTCGACAAAAATCAAGTCACAGCGATTGATGATCACTTCGGTGATTCCCTGCTTCTTCCCGATCTCACTCAAGAGATTCCAGACGCTATTCGTGGACTCCATGCTAAATCCTTTCATACAAGAAGGGGTCTTCTTCTTGGATTGATGCCCCGTAGGACAACAAGTTTGAGACTAAGGTGAATCGTTGGGCATCCGTGAGAAGCTCATAGAGATTTTCCCACCGTGTGTTCGCTTGTATCAAGCGCACCAACTCGTCGGTTCCAAGGAAAGCGTCGTAGTGCCAGCAGAGCAGCACCAACCAATCGGGCCTATCGGTACGGACCTGCTTCAACGCCAACACACGGTCAACGCTGGCGGGGATTTTCACACCCGGACCACCCTCATCGCGCATGGATAGGTAGGTGTTAAAAAAACTTAGATAGAGACCCAGCAAAAAGAGGCGCGAGCTTCCAGTGAGAGACTTCTCCACAAACCGCGTCTCGAAGACACGAATGCCTTCTACCAAATCCATGTCCGTCTTGTCGGGGAAACTGCCGTGCAACGCCTTGAAGAGGTACACCGAAGCCATGCGGTCACGAAAGTGCGCCCAGCCGAGAACCGTCGAAACTTTTTCAAGCCCCATGTGATGTTCGTCGAACTCTTTGAATGCGCGTTCCATCACCATGGTCAGCCCCGGTGCTCCTCTGAGCATCTGAGGCACGGCCCCGCCGCTCGCCGCCATCGGATTCTTTAAGAGAGTGACAAACTCCGCGGGCATGACGAGCGCTGGCAAATTTAGCATGGGGCTCTTTCCGACAAAATAACTCCGTTTTCCAAACTCCTATCCCAGAAGCTGACGGAACGTGCTTAAATTAAAGCATGAATCTTCCCATCTACCAAATCATGAACGTGAAGAGCGCTCAGTTAGAAGACATCGCTGCCATCCTGCACGAGGACCTCAACCTGCGCCGGCCCGTCGCCTACGTACTTAAGACGCTCAACCTAGACGAACAACGCGAAGTGATCGGTGTTATTGAGAACTGGTTCGAGACGCACCAGGTGTCGTGGCGCTATCCCTACCCCGTCTTCATCATCTCCGATTTCAGTGATGCCATTGGCCACATGCCGGTCTTCACCGACATCGCTCACCTGCCACGCTTCTATAATCAAAAAGACGTGAAGGTGACCGTGAAAGAAACTCAGGTGCTCGAGCGGAACCGGCTTCTTCAGCAAGAAATTAAAAACGCGGATTCCCATGAAATGGCAGACGTCATCAAAGAGTACGGCATCAATCACAAGAAGATTTGGTATCTCGTGAAAGAGGCGGACTTCTACGAGCAGTTACTGAAAAAACTGAGAGCGAAAGTGAATGGATAAGAAAAAAGCCATGCGCAGTCAAACGAACGACGATCTTAAGGGATTTGAAGAATTCCTCGATCACGTTGATCACGACAACAGCGTCGACAAGGTGAACAAGAACATCGGGGGAGAAAGTCTCACGTTTCTTTACCACGACAACACTCGGCTCAAGAAAGTCGCCGCGCTGGTGGCGCAGAAACTTCCGGTCGCTCGGCATCACGAGCAAGGACCGAAAATCATCGAGCAGCAACGCCACGTGAATGCGCAGCTCAAGAATGACTTGTTTCGTCTCCTCGACAAGAAAGCCTCTCCGCTGCAAAGAAGTCTGGCGGACCTCTGGGATGGCTTCTTCTACGACAAAAAAAACTAGTTCTTATTTCGCGTCAAAATCAGTGGGCCACCGACATGGCGGAAATCTTCATCCGACATGGTGTCGATCTCATAGCTATTCATCTGCTCGACCATCACTTGGCGCAGCCAGGCCGTGAACCCCGGCACCACACTTAAACCGAACTTCGCGACGAACTCATTCAAGAGCGGCTGCAGTGTCGGCTCTTCCTCACCCTTCAAGAGCCATTCTTTGCCATGCTTCTGGAAGAAGCGTTGGTAGAACGCTTTGAGTTCTTCCAGAGAGACACCCATCTTCGCCCCATCGGCGCGCTCAAAGTGACCGCCAGCGAAGTTGATGAGACTCGAAAGCATGATCGCCTCGAAGTCCACCGCGCTCAGTTCGTAGTTGTGGTAGAAGCTGTCTTGCAAATCGCCGGACTCTTGCAAGCGCGTGAGCACGAGATGGAACTTTTTTACGAACGGCAACGCGGCCATGAAGGTGTCACTTGAGCTGACCCAGGAGCGCCACAGGTTCATGCTGTTAATTTCTTGCGAGGGTGTTGACCCATCGAGCTTGAGCTTCACGGGCTCGTCCATGGATTGATCGAGGAAGCTCCCCCACCACAACCCGAGGAAGTATTCTTCGTCCTCTCTCTCGAACGGAGTGCCCCCCAGAGAGCGCTTGAGCTTCCGCTTCTGCGTCTCTAGCAAGGTATTTCCAAGACGGTAGAGATCAGCGAAATCGAGTTTGTTGAAAACTTGTGTCTCACCGCCCAGCTCTTCTCGGGCAAAGCTGAAACCAAGCTCGAGCCGCTGACGAGCCTTGGCGCCTGCGCGCGCCATGGCCACGGTTCCACCCTTCAGGGCTTCATCGGCCACGATGCGTGCGTTCACGAGACGCACGAAGCTGAACTGGAGGAAGTCGCGACGGCGCATGTCCGTGATGGCTTCGAGCGCCGTCTTCAAGTCATCCATCCCACCTTGATAAGGCGTGAGGGATGATGAATGCAACGCTTGGTTTTTCATGCTGTCGTCGATGTCACCGGTGGCGCCGACGCGTTCCCGCAGCCATGTCTTGGCGGCTTCGGGTGACGGCAAGAGTGTGTCGAGCTCTAGGGCTTCGTAGTAATCCACGAAACCAAAATCGCGCAGCCGTTCTTTCTTGCGCTGGTAGGTTTCTTCTTCAAGAATCATGTACGAGTCGGACACCATCTTGAACAAATGGGCGTAGCCATTCTCCACGCCCAGCTCCGTGTAGATGTCTTTCACGAGTTGCTTGAGTTCGCTGACGTAAGCGAAATCTTCCGGGTACTCGATGAGCAACTGATTATCTTCCGTGAGGAAGTAGTTATCATTATCCGGGTACTCCGGCTCTTCGGCGTCGAAGGTCTGGATGGTGCATTGGTTTTTGAGGGAGAGAAGAAAATCTTCAGAACGGGCAAAGTCTGAACGCACTTGCTGATCAGGGCAGTGGCCGTAAACTTCCAACCACCAGCTGGCCGCCGCCGGATCAATTTCGTCGCGCCGCCAGAGATCGATGTCGAGCATCGCCTGCCGTTGGTCTGGCGAAAGCTTACTCAGCACCGCCGAAACATGATCTTTCGATGTTGCACGCAACGCCAAAAAAAGCGGCTGCACCGGGATGGCGGACAGGTCTGTGCCGTGCTCTACCAACTTCTCAATGTCTTCGAATTTTCTGTAGGCCTGGGATTCTTGCAAGAGCTGGCTGATGACGTCTTTTTTCATGGGTGTTGATTTACCCCATCCTCCCGAGAAGCTCAAGGTGACGGGCCAGGCTAGGCTGAGGCATAATGAGGGTCTATGGACGTTTTTACTGACTTTCCCACCCTCTCCTCCCTGCGAGACCGCCATCCCGCCTTGCGCGGTGTGCTCTTTGACATGGACGGTACCCTCTTTCAAACAGAGGAGATCCACGCCGATGTGTTGCGCCAGATGGTCGTGCAATGG
>JAIXOY010000019.1 GCA_027486525.1 Pseudomonadota bacterium | reverse complement strand
GGCCCTTATCGCGGAGTGGACAAGCTGCCACGAGCTGCTTCAGCGCTTCGATCTTGGTGAATTGCTGGCCGTTCCTCCGGTCATTAAAGTGATCAAAGTGCTGGGCCTCGATATTCACACAACTCACGTCGGTGATCTCAACATCGCCTACGACGCGGCCACAGAAGTGCCGATGATCGAGTCTCTCAAGGGCGTTCGGCAGTACTTACCCCTCTCCCATACCGTTCCTCCTGCGAATCGAACGAATTGTTTTTTGATCGGCGATGCTGGCCATGCGCAGATCCTGCTTGATCCTTCACCACAAGATGAGAGTGAACTTAAAAAGCTCGTCCATGCTCTACGAGATCAACGAGTCACGAATATCATGCTGACCCATCATCATCCGGACCACCATGAGCATGCGCCCCAGTTGGCGCGACTCTGGGGCGTGCCGATCATGTTGAGTGCTGACTCTCGCCAGCGTCTTGAGCGTATCCGTCCTGATTACTTCGCCGGTATCAAACTGGAAGAGATTCAAGAAGGCATGGTCCTGACCCAATGGCTAGGTCACTCCGTGCGCGTGGTGGCCGTTCCGGGCCATGATGAAGGTCAGCTTGCGCTTATGCCAGGCAATCGCGCCTGGTTTCTGGCCGGTGATCTATTCCAAGGGATCGGCACTGTTGTGATTGGTGCGCCTGAAGGGGACATGGCGAAATACATGCGAACACTTGAGAAAGTGATCATGCTCGCCCCCCGCGTGCTTTTTCCGTCCCACGGGATTGGTCTTGGGAGCACCTTCATTTTAGAGAAGACCTTAGAGCATCGTAAGCTTCGCGAAGAACAAGTACTTGGGATGTCTCAGCTAGGGAAGTCGGAGGATGAAATCCTCGGCACTCTCTATAGCGATATCCAACCAGAACTCCTGAAGTACGCTCGAAAAAACATCCAAGCTCACTTGAAGAAATTGCGAGATGAGGGGCAGGTATGAACTACTTTGAGAGAAAACGACTTGAGATCAATCTCCTGCGATCTTGGGTCGACGAAGCTCCTTTAGCGGCGATCGACGGCCAGTTCAACTTGCTCGATGAAAAGATCCGGCTCATGCGGCTTCGACTGGCGCAGCAGTGCTCCCATTACCCAGTCATGCTGACCAACATCAAGCAAGAATCGATCAAGGTCTTAAGCAAAGAATTTCTGACGAACTATTCTCGGCAGGGGGGGCAGTTCACTTCCAGAGAGCAGCTTTCCATCTTCTACCCTGAGATCACCAACGATCTGCACGCTGTTGCTGGAACTGGCTACTTTGTGAAGAGCGGGCAGTCGGCGAACTTCATTGCTCTGCTCTTTCTGCAAAGCTTGGCCGAAGAAATTAAATTCGAAGTTCCGATGCGGGTCATCTATTTTGAAACCTATTCGATCATGCACTACCTGCAGTCGAACACTGGTCGACCACTTTCACGCTGCAAAGGACTCTTCATCGACTCCGGTGTGATGGATCTTAGTGGCATTGACCTCGCGCTGATTGAAGCGCACGATCTCATCATCTTTGACACCACCTGCTTTTCGTCTTCCGACGCCGAGTTCCTGCGCATCCTGCGGGCACTGCAAAAAAGTCAGCGCACCGTCTTCCTCACACGGAGTCACCTCAAGCTCGACTCTCTCGGGGTCGAGTACGGCGCACTTGGATCCATCTTTGTCATGAACCCGCAGTCGTTTCCGCTTCCGCTCCCGAGCGAAGTCGGGAGCACCGACGTCCAGGCCGAACGACTCATCATGAAACTGGCGAGCATCGCGGGGGTCCACGCGCAACCCCATGAGGTCTACCCATTCCTCAACCAAACGACTTTCCTCGACCTGAACCGGACGCGAGTGGCGACGCTGAAGACAAACATGGGACGGGTAGAGAGGGCCATCGAGAAGGCGATCGCCCACTATCAGCTCCCGCTCAGCGTGGAGCGCTATGGCCATGGGTTGTATTGTAAAGTCCGATTGAAGTATTCGTTTCTCGAGCGCCTCCGGAGTTTCTTTCCGAAGATCCAAAATGCTCTCAGCTATGACATCTTTCACAGTGACAGTTTTGGCTACGACTTTCTAGGCATCTGCGAATTTAGTAACTCGGAGGGGGCGTCGTTTCTTCGTGTCACCTCGTTCGACACGGACATGCCAGACGTGGCGCTCGACACACTTTTCCTCATGGTCCTCGGGCTCTACGAGAAAAGTGCCCCATGACGATCTACGTCCTCGACTCAGAAAAGCCATCGCACTGGCAAAGCCTCAACCAGATCTACCCAAGCGTCCGGGCTGCGCTCCGTCTAGCTTCTCGAGACCTGGCTTGGATTGAAGTCGATCATGCGTCGCTGACTTGCTCGGCGCAAGATGCAGTCTACGTGCTCAATGCGGAAGCTCCGCTGGATCTCCTCTTGAAAAACTGTGCACCGGAGGTCCCGGTGTATCTCCCGATCTACGGAGACATGACCATCGAGCATGAGAAGTGGCGCAGGTGGGACAAAGCCTTGCGGGGAAAAAACATCCATTTCCTCGCCGCAAGTCCGCGCTCTGCTGAGCAGATCAAGTCTTTGGTGAGGGATCCTTCGGTGACAGTTCTTCCCTATCCCGTCGCCGATTGTTTTTTCGAGGCCCAAAGACCAAGCGTTGCGGCCAACTCGCTGGTTTATGCTGGGCGGATTACCCCCCAGAAGAATGTGCTCGAACTGATGCATGCATTTCTGACGACCAAGCAATGGGGGGACGTGGGGCAGCTTCACATCGCCGGGCAATTCCATGACCGTGGATACCACTTCCATTCTCGACTTGTGGAGCAGGCAGTCTTTGAGCGCACGTTTCACAGGTTAGTCCAGGACTCGGGGGGAAGCATCCTCTATCATGGAGCGCTCTCTCAGGACGAACTCGCGATGCTGTTTGCTCAGTGTCGTCATGTGGTGTCTCTCAGTACCTACCACGATGAAGACTATGGACTGAGCGTCGCCCAGGCCATGGCGATGGGCTGTGCACCGATCTTGTCTGATTGGGGAGGGCACGGTTTTTTCCTCGACTGCCCAGGGGCCACTGCGGTGACGCTGAGCCTCGACGAGTTCGCCATCCCGCTTCCTCGCTCGAAGTCCATCATGAAAGCTCTCGTGACAACATCTGCCGATGAAACAGGCGCTGAAGTCATCCGCACTTGGGCCAGGACACAGACAAGCATTACGGCCGTGGCCACACGTCTCCGCTCCATCTTCGCCACTACTTCCGTGATGCCCTATGCGGGACAATCAGATAACTTTCATCAATTTTGTGCGAGCTATGATCGTGGACGAGCGATTCCGTTTCACCACAAAGACGCAGGCTTCCGAGAACGCTACCTCAGGATTTATTCTTCCTACCTGGGAGCTTCGTCAGGAGAAGACCGTTGATCACCATGTACTTGACGGGCGACTGTGTGAAAAACTTAGCCGCATCGACCAGCGTCTCGACGATAGGCTCGTTCATGACGTTGAGACTCGTGTGAATGAGGACACCGTGTCCGCTTTCTTTCTTGAAGGCGCGCAGTAGCTTCGTGAGAGATTTGTGCGCCGGACCCACGGTCTGAATTCGGATCGACCCATCTGGTTGAAGGATCTCCCTGAAGCCTTTTTTTTCGCTCGGCTTCACCGCTGGTGTCAGTGACATGTAGGGCGACTCGACGCCTTTGGGGAGTTCGAAGTAGGTTCTCGCATCGGCCCTCAGGACCGACACACCGTAGGGCCTGAAGGCTTCTCGGAATTTAAAATTGTCGTTAAGTTTTTTCTTAATGCCCTTCTTGAAGGGAGAGGCAAGAAGACTTCTATGACCAAGGGCCCGAGGCCCTGCTTCACTACGACCCTCGATCCACGCGATCACCTCGCCCCGGGCAAGCAACCGGGCCAAGCTCGGCACATCTTTGAGCACTTCTATCGATGCGAGCTTCGAGAAGTGGCGTTCCACGTTCGCCATCGAAAAATCTCGGGGCGCGCCGATGAACGGAATGTCTTTCCCATAGAAGTGGCGATTGATTTTGTAGCGTCCGAGCTTATACGCGTTGGCGAGGGCAGCACCGATCGCGATGCCTTCGTCGTTTGGAAATGGGCTCAGGATGAAATGCTTGAACCACTTCTTGTGCATCACCGAGGTGTTGAGAGGGCAGTTGAGTGCGCAGCCGCCCACAAAGGCGAGCGTCGACACGGCCGGGAACTGGCGCTTGAGTTCCGCAAAGAGCTCTAAGAAATACTGCTGGAAGTAGGCTTGCGCGGCATGCGACAGGTCGACTCGCCATTGGAGTTCTGCAGCAGGGAGGGCATCGAACTCGGCTTTGCTCACGATCTTTTTTGTGAGCGGCTTCTGGAGAATCTCGCGGAGCTCGGCACTCGTCGGCGGTTGCTGAGGGCGCAGTGAAGCCAGTCCCATCACTTTGCCGGCGTACTTGTTGTCACCGAAGATCAGCGTCGAGGTCCTCTCGTAGACGTAAGAGGGACTGTTGAACAAGAGCCCCGGAACGTCACCTAGATCCTTGTGCGTAAATTTCTTCAGGCATTCGAGGTGCTCACCCTTCTTGAGGTAGATGGAGATGTTCTCGTGGCCGTTGAGGTCGTGGAGTGGGGGATGCGGCAACACGTGGAGCTTTCGGACCGTCTCCATCCGACTTCCGCAGCCGTCGGCCACCACGATCAGGGCGTGCCGCTCCGGAATCAGCGGGAGCATGGAAAAGAGGTGGCACTCGTGGTGGGAGAATTCGGTGCGAAGTTCTCTGGAAGGATCGAGGCGGACGGCCTTGTTCGACTCAAGATATTCCGCGTGGAAAGGCCGCTCCTGGATGCGTTCTGTCGTGTAGGAAAGCGACGACAAAGAGAACTGTTCTTGTGGAATCGAGTCAAGCTCAAGCCGAGAACTCAGCTCTTGCACCGCCAGGTAGGGAAACCCACCCTTGTTCTTGATGCGTGTCAGCCGCTCTTCTTCGATCAGCTGAACTTTAATCTCCGGGGCGACCTCGACCGTCGCAACACCCACGTCATGCAGACCGATGTTCATACCGATGAATAAAGGAGATTTTTTCACGCCTAGCTTCGTTCGAGAAACTTGAGCTCATCAATGTCGCTGAGAAACTTCGACAAGAAGTCTTCTAATTTTTTCTTGTCTTGCTCCGGATGGAGGAGCGCTAGCTTTTGGCGCAACAACTCGAGGGTCGTGCTGGCGTAGATTTCTTCGATGAGGTTTTTGGCGGTCCCAGAGAAGCGGATGAGCTCGTTCCCTTCGTCGACCATGTTCACGACATTCGCAAAGTCACCTTTGCTTGCTAAGAAATAACCCTTCTTAAACTTCAGCGTTTTCATCGGTTAATCGCGGCTACTGTACAATCCACCACCAAGAACATCATAGTTCGTGAGTTCATCCGAGATATCGAGCACTTCAAATTTTCCAAACTCACCGTAATCTTTTGTGAGTTTATTCTTTTGAGTTGCATCCGGATTAGTTGGATTGTTTTCGCTCATATAAGTGTCCCTTAGATTTTATTCTATTATGAGTACACAAGAGACACAACTTCAATTCAGTAAGTAGTTTAAGTTACTGGATTAGAGACGAAAGTATCGGTATTTTGCGGGGTAGAACTGCAAGATTAATAGGGCAGTTTATTTTAACGTTTGGTTAGAGATAACCCAGCTTAAGCTCTAGCGTTTCCATCCACTAATCACGTGCAGTAGAAAAGAACCCACCGAGAACTTCATAGTTCGTGAGTTCATCCGAGATGTCGATCACTTCACATTTTCCAAACTCACCGTAATCTTTTGTGAGTTTACTCTTTTGAGTTGTATCTGGTGTCTTGGGAGTGTTTTCGTTCATGTGTGTAATCCTTAGATTTTTATTGTATGTTTAGTACAAAAACGAAACAACCTCTAATCAATAAATCTTATAAGTCACTGGATTTAAAGCTTTAGATACCGCTCACCCAGACACATAACTGCAAGACAATTATGGCAAATCTTCTGATCTACCATCCTCAAGGTTTCTTAGGTTTGACTCCTCTAGGGGAGCTACCGTCCGTCGAGCTTGTTGATCACCAAAGCCTCATCGGCAAAAAAATTCAACTGCTCAATGAGATCTGGCTTCGGGATCAGATACTTTGGCTGGATGGATTGGCCCATGAAACATTAAACAATCGAGGGCAGCACCAGTATGCCGTCTCGAGCCTCCTCCATGAGCGTGGCGTGACCGTTCTTACTGATCGCTATCTGCCATTTCAAGGTGGACACATACTCCGAGCGAAAGACCAAGTCTTTTGCGCCACTTCCTGCGCTATCGACCACGAGTCTCACCAGCAGGCCTTTGATCGAGGCCAAAGATTGAAGTGGGGAATGGAGGACCTCGAGCATTTCAAACGAGGAAAATCATCTGACTTTATCAGGAAGCATCTCCCGGGTGCCATTCCACTGCCATCATTGCGAGCGCTTCCTTGGAGCTACCATGCGGATCTTGCCGTTGCGTTCATTGGGAATCTGGCACTGGTGAGTGATCCGTCGCTTTTCTCTCAGTGCGCTCTAGCTCCGCAGATCGAAGAAGGCCTTCAAGCCATCGAACACATCCTGCAGACTGCTGGCCATGAAACGCTCCGGTTTCCACTCTATTTTGATGTCTCTACTAATCTTTATCACGCACCACTCAACGGGCTCATGATCGATGGGTGTTTCTACTATTCCTTGATCGATGGAATGACGGCGTTCAATGAGTTTGTGGAAGACTTTGTGCGCGCCAACCTGAGTCTTGCGGCCGTGCCTGTGTTTTTCCCCCCAAGTTTTTTGGGACTCGGGGGTGGGCTCCGCTGCCTCTCACTTGAGTGGGACTCTACTTCTTCTTCGGCGCTTTAGTCGGTTTTACTCGTTCTGCGAGGATGAGGCGCATTTTTTCATCGTAG
>JAIXOY010000118.1 GCA_027486525.1 Pseudomonadota bacterium | reverse complement strand
AAGATCCCTGCGAACTGCCACGGTCTTCTCAACGTACCCTGGGCTTTTCAGATCGGTTGGATGACAGAGCCGCAAAGTAAAATACTCAGACTTAACGATGGAACTCTCGGTCTTCAGGTTCCGTTGGGCCTCAGCGAGCTGCAGCTTTCCTATCGTCCATCTGGGGCTGCGGCGATGGTAGTATTTTCCGTCCTCTTACAACTCGCAATGTTGGCTACCATAGTGGTTGGGTTCTTTAAAAAAAGAAACCCCTAACATTGGGTGCTCATGCTTCACTTCATCTCACGTGTGTTAACTCTCGCGTTCCTCGCTGCGCTGGTGAGTTGCTCGGCGGGTAAGCAGGCCGTGAAGGTCGGCTTCGACATTCGCATCGAAGGCGCCGCCACCACTCATCCCGTCATGCTGTTCGCGCAGGAAGTCTCGACCGGAAGACGCATCAGTAAAACGTTTCCGAGCGGCAGCACGGAACTCGCCGCGAGTTTTCCTAACGGCGTCTGGAATTTTTCTTTCATCGTTTGGGATGGAGCGACGCCGCTCGAAGGAACGGCGAAGTGTTTCGAGACGACGCAGACGCTGACCGGCGCAGCGACAGTTGTGAACGTCGCCTTGGCGGTCGCCAACTGCAGCGCCGCTGTTTTCGGTGGTGGAAACTATTATGATGCCAGCAACGGCCTCCGTCGCATCGATTTCCATCACTGCGGCAGTCTCGACGCGGTCGTCGACGAGACGAGCACCTGCGAGCACGTCGATCGTGGGTTTCACCGATCCTACAAGATCGGCTTGCTGCAGATGGATGAGACGCTGGGGCCCAGCACCAGCGTCGGTCTCGAGTCACAGTGTATTGTCGCCGACGGATTGGTCGCGGAAAATACAACGGGCCTGCGTCTGCCCGGTGGCAGCGCTGCGGGCCCGTTTAAGTTCCTGTTTAAAGCCTTCGAGAGCAATGACTGCAGCGGCGATCCAGCGACGCAGATCGCAGACCACACACTCGTCACCGATCTCACGGAAGTCTACACCGCCGGCACCAACGTCGAGGTCTTTGTGAAGAGCGAAGGTCCCATCAAAAACGTGAAGCTCCGCGAGGAAGCGGGCTCGGGCTGCGACGCCGGTGTGCGGCCGTTCGGGCCCGTCAAGCTCTCCACTAGCGCCGGCGATGACCTCTACATTTTCTCGAGCGTTTCCAGCGGCAGCGGCCAGTACCACTTGTTCATGAACATCAACCTTAATGCGTCGACCTCCTTGCCTGTGGTCGACACGAGCTTAAATAGCGTGGGAGATGAGAAGCCGAAGAGTCTCGTGAAGATTGGAAACAAGGCCTACTTCAATGTGCAATCCGACATCGGCCACAGCTACCGGCTCTTCAGTTATGATGAGTTCGGCGCAGTGCTCATCGGACCCACCATCATGGTCGAAGGCACCGATAGCGCTAACACCGCCGGCGTCGTCTCGAAGCTGATCCCCTTTGGCACGAAACTCTTCTTTTCGTTTCGTAACGACCCCGCTGCGGCGACGGAACTGTGCTTCTACGACACGCTCAGCACGCTGACCGACTGTACGATCACAGATGTGACTGTCGACAAGGCCGATCCGTTCCTCGCGAGCTCCCAGGGCGTGTTCTACTTTGGCGAAGACCTCGCTGACTCGAGCAAGTTTAAGATTTTCCACATGGATGCGACCACCAACGTGCACACCATCATCGCCGACCTCTCGTCGGCCACGACGAACGTCAATTCCATCACCACCTACAGCAACGGCGGCCACGACTATCTTCAGTTGACTGGCTCTCCAACCAGCTCACTGCTTCACTGGACCGACACCACCATGAGCTTGCTCCTGACTGACATGGCCTTCAATGCGAAGGGATTGGAGTATGGTTCGGACATGGTCTTCGTGTCCGCGGGCGTGCCGCATGTTGTAAATGGTAGCACCGTGAATAGTCTCGAGACCCTCGCATCGATCACTATGAATACAGGGGGAAGTACACTTAGTACTTCGGTGCTTTCTACCAACGGCGAGTACCTGTATTTCAACTCAGATCGGGGAATATCGGGAAGCCAGACGAATCTTCACGTCTACAGCAACTCAACAAACATCCTCACGCAGGTCACCAGCTACTCGCCGGGAGATAACATTTGGTCGATCCCGAGCGCGATCTTGGGAAGTGACCTCTTCTACTTCGGCTCCGACGGCACGGGAACGGTGATGTATAAGCTCACCGGCACGACTTCGACGGCGATCAGAACCATCAACGGCGCAACGAAGAACACGGTGTTGAATCCTTACGTGTTCAACGGCAATCTCTACTTCTCCGCCGACGATGGAGTTGTAGGGTACGAGCCTTGGGTGAGTAACGGCTTTGCCGCGGGGACAGGGCTCTTGATGAACATCACGCCGGGCCTGACAGGTAGCTTTCCGTCGTTCAGAGGTGTGGTGGGCGATTATCTACTCATTTCGACAACGAACGGGCTCTACCGCACGAAGGGCCCTGCGGGTCCGACCACGATTCACTTCGCCTTGCCCAACATGGAATACATGAACGGGTCACAGTTCTATGAGAATACGCCTCTCGCGAACCTCACGAGCTGGGGCTTGAGTAAGCGCTATGTCGTCTGGATCAAGGAGACGAATCCATGAAGCGCGCAGACCGACTGCTGCGTGCCTGGCGCTTCAAGCGTGCCCGGACACACGTTACGGGAAGCATTCTCGACGTCGGCTGCCACGACGGCGCTTTCCTCGAGGCCTATCCGCACACTTTGCGCTTGGGAGTGGACGTGAAGATTCCGTCACAAGCACAGGCGCCGTGGTTACGCGAAACTTCCTTAGCACAGCTGCGTTTGGACACCGGCTACCAGACGATCACATGTCTTGCGACCTACGAGCACCTTGGGGCAGAGGAGAGAGCATCGTTCTGGAGCGTGGTCCAGCGGCATCTCACGCAGGAAGGCCGACTCGTCATGACCGTGCCTCATCGGTGGGTGGATGAGATCCTCCGCCTGGGGAAGGCCCTTGGAATCCTCAGTGGCATGGATGACCACCAACATCATGATGTGAACGAAACCGAACTCATCGCCGAAGCGCGCCGGCACCAGCTGCGGCTCGAGCGCCTCGAGCGCTTCCAGCTCGGCCTCAATCGACTTTTTGTTTTTAGGAGATGCGCGTGAGCTCACTCAAGTTTTTCCTCGTCCTGCTCATCGCGCTCCCACACTTCGCCTGGGCCCAGGCCGCCGTGGTGCGGATGCTGCGCGGTCAGGCCGTGCAGGTGAGCGACGGCAAAGAGGTCGCGCTGAAGCCCGATGATCAGGTGAGTGTCGGTACCAAGATCCGGACCTTGGAAAAGAGTTTCTTGCGTCTCGCATTTAACGACAAGACCCAGATTAACCTCGGGCCAAATTCCGAGATGGTCGTCGAGCGCTTCGGCGGCGGCGACTCCGGTATCATCAACGTGATCAAGGGCAAGATCCGCGCGACGGTCTCGAAGGACTACCTCGAGATGCGCGAGAAGCAGCGTTCGAAACTTTTCATCAAGTCGCCCGAGGCCGTGCTTGGCGTGCGGGGGACTGACTTCATGCTTTCCGTCGGAGCGAGCGCCACGTCGACGGTGCTCTTCGAGGGCGAGATCGCCTTCGCCCGCAATGAAGCAGGCAGCGTGACACCGGCCGAACTTGAAGTCATCGTCGAGCGCGGCGTGCGCCTCTTCCCGGGCGAGTTCTCCGTGCAAGACGGGCAGAAGTCGTCGCCCACGGTGCCGTCTTTGCTGAACGTCGGCCAGCTCGAGAAACTCGAACAGAACAACACCTTCAACTCCGATCGCGCTCCGAGCAGCACCGCCGAAGCGACGAGCGCGAGCATCGTGCCGGCCGGCCTGAGCGGGACGCTCGCGGCCAACGCAGAAGAATCTCTCAAGACGGCGATTGCGGGAATCGTTCCCGCCGTCCCGGTGACCACGGGCCGGGCAGCGGAAGCCCAGGGCTTCGTGTCTGCTGACCAAGTGAAGCCGACCAATGGCTCGTTCCTCCACGTCGAATCCGGCGTGGTGATTCCACCACCGGCCGATGCCATCTTTGATAGCACGACGAACACCTTCATCGCCTCGAGCACAAACGGCGGCGTGAGCGAGGACGGGAGCTACGTTCCGCCGAAGAACATGGAGATCACGGCGGATGGAAAGATCACAGTGACCACTGTGGGCGAGAACGGGAAAGTGAGTCGCGTCGAGGTTGCGCCACCGCCACCGGTGACTTCTCTTGCGACGTCGTCGTTCGGTGCACCGGTGGTCAGTGCCAGCGCACCTCAATGGAACCCCGCGCTCGATAGGCCGGCACCGAACGGCGGCCTGCAAGGCATCAACGATCCTCAGCGTGCCTCGGGAAGTTTTACCGATGTCATTTTCCGCGCGCCTTAAGATGAGGACGTCGTTTCTTTGTCTTCTCCTCGTGCTCGCTTCATCTGCCTTTGCGCAGTTTTCGTCTCAGTCCGTCGACGGGGCGACGGGAGTCCTCGTGAAAGAGGCCAGTGCTCTCTACGGGGCGGGGAAGTTCCAGAAAGCGCTCGCGGTGCTGGCGGAGCTGGAGGCCTCAAACCTCGACGGCGAACTCCGCGGCGTCGTCGCGTACTGGCAGGCCATGTGCCAGAAGAAGCAGCAGCAGTACACCGGCGCAGCCGCGAGCTTCGCCAAAGCGAAGGAGCTCGGCTACCGCGCCAAGGACTCCCACTACGAATTCGCGCAAACGCTCTTTGCCCTAGAGAGATGGCCCGAGGCGCGCCGCGAGTTTGAGCTTTCGCTTCAGGAAAATTTCAAGTCCGCCGTCTCCCTCTACTACCTCGGCACCATTGCCAAGGAGATGGGTGAGCGCAACAAGGCTATCGAGTACCTCCAGCAAGTGAAGAGCATCGATGACAGCGAAGCCAAAGATGTGCAGCAGGCGGCCGACGTCCTGATCGGCGACCTTTACTACGACGACGCGAAGGGAAAGCCCCACCAGGCCAAGCTCGTGGAGCGCATCGTGATACCGCAGTACGAGACCGCGCTCTCGAGGGAATCGCACTCCGAACTCGCACCCGTGATCCAGCAGAAGATCCGCAAGCTCAAGCAGGAACACCGTCTGGCGATCTACGAACTCATCAACGGCAAGCCCACCACCGAGCCGCGCTACCTGCTGAAGCTGAGCCAGGAGTTCTCCCAAGACAGCAACGTGACGTTCTCCCCGGCGGGAACGACAGTGGAGAAATCAAAGCAGGCTTCGCTCTACTCGAAGAGCGACGTTTTCGGGCGCTACACTTTTTATTATCGGAACTATCTTAGCTTCGCGCCCGGGGTGCGCTTCAACCGCACGCGCTACTTCAACCGCGTGCCGGAGATCTACCGCAACGACAACCAGCTCTTCTCGCCGATGCTGAACGTGAGCCACGAGCATAAGCTCTGGGGCAAGGCCGCGACGACGCTCTTCGACTACGAGTACGCCGACATCAAGCGCGACGTGAACTCGACGGAGAAGCTGGAGTTTAGCGCACGCACGCACACGCTGAGCCTCGGCGAGAGCTTTCGCTATTTCGACGTCGGCGACTCGACGCTGCGGCTGCGCCACAAGCAGCTCGAGAGCTACCTCGCGAGTTCGGACTCGAAGACCACCAGTCTGGTGGTCGAGCAGCTTGCTAAACTACGCGAGCATTTTTTGGTCCTCATGCTGAGCTACGATCGGACACGGGTCAACAGCAGTGCCTTCGACACCGACTCCCTGCTGGTGCGAGGGGACTACTTCGGACCGAGCTGGAAGGGCTGGGTGACGCCCTCGGTGGGCCTGGGGTTGACGCTCACGGACCCGATCAACGACCGCGACAACCGCGGCCTCGAGACAATGTTGAACCCGAGTGTGCGACTGTCGAACAGTCCCGCGCGGGGCTGGCGCGTGAGTGCCAAGGGCGACTACCAGAAGTACAGTTCCAAGGACACCGACAACTTCGCCTACACGAAGTTCATCTACGGTCTTGAGATCGATTACATCTTCTAGAACGAGCGAATTCCGCGTAGACTCTTCCTATGGAAACAACATCAGTTCGCTGGAAGAAAGTCCTTCTCATTGCTTGGCCTTTGATCATCGCCAATAGCTTTTGGAATCTCCAACTCACCATTGATCGCATCTACCTCGGGATGCTTTCCACGGAATCTCTGGGGGCCGCCATGGCGGTCATGGGTGTGTTCTGGGTTCCGATGGCGCTCTTGCAGCAGACGGCTTCCTATGTGACGACGTTTGTGGCGCAGTATTTTGGAGCGAAAGCAGAAGATAAGATTGGGGGCTGTGTCTGGCAGGCCTTCTATGTATCTGTCATCGGTGGCGTCGCGTTTCTGTTGCTCAATTTTCTCTCACCGTGGTTCTTTGGTCTTGTGGGGCATGCTCCGAACATTCAGCAACTGGAAGTGGAGTACTTCAATGCTCTGGGATATTCCGCATTACCCACGGCGATCGTGGCGGCCATCAGTGGTTTCTTCACCGGCCTGGGTCGTACCAAAACCGTGATTGGCATTAATTTTGTGGGTCTCATCTTGAATGTGATTCTTGACTACATCATGATTTTTGGAAAGTTTGGCTTTCCCGCTATGGGTATCGCCGGAGCGGGCTATGCCACGGCGATCGCCACCGCCGGTGCTGCTCTCTGGGGGATCTACCTCGTTTTCAGTGACGCCAACGAATTGCAGTTCAAGATGCGCTCCCAGTGGCATCTCAAGCTCGATCTCATAAAGCAGTTTCTTAAGTTTGGGTTACCCAGCGGCATGCAATGGGCACTGGAGGGTTTAGCTTTCACCGTGTTCTTGATTGTCATGGGACGTTTGCAGAACGGTGAAGCCGCACTCGCGAGTAGCAGTATTGCCGTGACGGTGATGATGCTCTCTGTGCTTCCGAGCATGGGAATTGCCCAGGCCGTGCTGACTCTTGTAGGTCAGAAACTCGGTGAGAAAAAGCCGGAAGAGGCTGCCACCATTACCATGGATGGTGTGAAGATTTCCTGCATCTACATGACGCTCATGGGACTGTCGTTTTTCTTAATCCCCGACTTCTATCTCTCTTGGTTTAAGAATGAAGAGAATGCCATGCTGTGGTCGCAGGTGAGTGTGCTGGCACCGAAGATATTGGGCATTGTGGCGGTCTTTACGATTTTTGACAGCATGTACTTGAACATCTCTTTTGCACTTAAAGGAGCAGGGGATACCAAGTTCGTTTCCATCGTCGCCTTAGTCATTCCCTGGCCACTGATGGTGCTCCCAGCGTTTTTGCTAAAAGACTATGAGAATGCGGTGGTGTGGTCTTGGTGGTTCGTGGCGCTTTACTCATTCGTGATTACGAACATTCTGTTCTGGCGCTTCAAGCAAGGTAAATGGAAGGCGATGAGCGTGATGAGTTAGGTTTTAATCCACTCGAGGAGTGCCTCAGCTTCTTTGACGAGGACATCCGGCTTGATGGCATTGAGCTTAAGGCTGATGCCGGTGTTGAAGGTCATCAGAATATCAGCAAGCATCTCCGGATTTTTTTTCGTTCCCGTGGCTTTGATGTTAGTGATGAGATCATTGCGAACGGCAGTAGAGTTCTGCTCAATGAGTTGACGGGCCTTGAGCGGCACAATGGAAAGTTCACGGAGAGTGTAGGCGAGGAAGCAACCTTTCTGGCCCGTACACACCATTCCCATCTTTAAAAATTTTTCGATGTTTCCCCAGCCCAAGGGCTCGGCCGTGAGAATGCCTTCCACGGGGTGTTGCTCGCCGTAGTGCTTGAGGCTTGCCACGAAGAGATCGTCTTTATCTTTAAACTCCGCATAGAGGCCGGACTTATTCACGCCCGTGGCCTTCTCCAGGTCCGAGAGACTGGTGTCCGCATAGCCCTTCTTCCAGAAAACCTGGATGGCCTTGGTGAGTACTTCGTTGCGTTCAAACCCTTTTGTGCGTCCCATGTGCTCAATTTAACATAAAAAACCGATCGGTTCAATAATTAAGTTGCAATTAAGTTGGGTGGAGGTATATTGAACCGATCAGTTCGCAAAAGATACTGACCACAAACAAAGGAAATTTATGACTAAGTTAGCGAATAAAGTGGCCCTCGTGACTGGCGGCAACTCAGGGATTGGTTTGGCGACAGCGAAGCTCTATAAAGAGCAAGGCGCACGTGTGATTATCACCGCCCGCTCACAGAAAACCTACGAGCAAGCCGTCCAAGAGTACGGGTCAGTTTTTGACGTGGTTCAAACGGACGTCTCGAAGCCGGCGGAGCTGGATCGTCTCTATGCTCACATTAAGCAGAAGTACGGCAAACTCGATGTGCTGTTTGCGAACGCGGGCGTGGCCCTCTTCGCACCGACGACCGAAGTAGACGAGGCCTTCTTTGATAATCAGTTCAACACCAATGTGCGCGGCTTGTATTTCACGGTCTCGAAGGCACTCCCCATCTTGAGCCCGGGAAGTTCTGTCGTGTTGAATGCCTCGGTTGTGAGCACTAAAGGTTTCGCTGGTGGAACGGTCTACGCCGCCACGAAAGCAGCCGTGAGAAGTTTTGCTCGTAGCTGGACCGCAGAAATCCCACCAGCTCAAGCTCGCTTTAATGTTCTTTCCCCAGGCCCGATTGAGACGCCGATTTACGCAAAACTTGGCATGCCGGCGGATCACTTGACGGCTTTTGCGGATGGCATGAAGGCCGGTGTTCCGGCCAAGCGCTTCGGCACTGCAGATGAAATGGCGAAAGTGGCACTCTTCCTCGCCAGCGATGATTCGAGCTACATCATGGGCGCCGACATCGTCGCCGACGGTGGCTACGGTCAGGTCTAAGCTTTTGCTCTGGCCTGCATGAAGGAATAGAAAAAGACCGCATTGGGATCAAGAGCGACGGCCGCGAGCTCGTTCTTGGTCCCTTCTAAAATCGCTTCATCGATGTATTTTGCAGCGATGAGCGAATCGGCCGCTGAGAGCATGAGCTCCGTCCAGTAATCAATCGCAGCTTTGCGTTGGTCGGCGTTGCGATTATCAAAGTGCATGGTCTTCACCGTGGTTTGGATGTCATGAAAGCCCGTCGACTTCAGCAAGTTGCCAAGTTTCACTCCCACAAACGGGTCTCCCGCCTGATCGAACTGATAGTCGTTCAGGGCCGTCCAGTACTTCCACACGTTCGGCGAGTAGGGATCGAGGAAGAAGGATGAGTTCATCACTTCAGTAATAAAGATTTCGCCACCGGGGCAAAGGACGCGCTTCACTTCATTGAGAATTTCAGTTGGAGCGGGCACGTGCTCAAGAATCCAACACAGGAATGAGGCATCAAAGGTTCGATCACCGAACGTCAGCGCTGAGCCGGACATTTGTTTGAGGTCCCAGCGATTTTGCAAACCGGGAAGTGACTGCAGATTTTTTTGCGCGGCACCGAGCTGAACAGGGTTGAGATCAATCGCGGTGACGTGTACATGTGGAAAGCGACGAAGCAGGATCTCGGTCTGGGCCCCAACGCCACAGCCTACCTCAAGTAGGTCCTTGGTCGTTGAGAGATTCACGTCTTGGTAGACGATCCATTCCAGGAAGGTCGCCTGATCACGCAGACGTTGTTGTTCTTTTTCAGAGAATCCGTGGAGATAAGGAAAATCGCTCATACATCCTTTTTCCCCACGGACGAATTTTCGTCAAGTCTAGATATCGTGAACGTCCTCATGGCAGTGCAGATGTTTCGGGAAAACCACTTTCTCACGCTCGCGCGGAGTGGTGAGCTTGTCTGCGCTCCGCACTTCTAGCGTTGAGTCAGCAAAACTCAAAAGTAAGTAGGCCACGGCGCTGGTGTTGGCTTCGAGTGCGTCATTATTAATGTTGTTAATGCTGTCGCAGGCCTTGTGGTAACAAACGTCATAAGCTTCGCCGGCAATCCCACCGAAGAGTGCCGCTTCTTCTGCGGTTTTTACTCCTTCAGCGCCGGTGAACAAACCACCTACGGCGATGCCCGCTGCAGAGAATGCTGCGTAGTCTGAGCGGCCATTTAATTCCGTCTCCACGCTTTGAATGCCTGTCGTACTGAAGAAGTTATGAAACTTGCGCTCGATGGTGTCAGAGCCTTTCGGGCCGGCCTGACCGAACTTAGAACCGTCGCCGTCATAGACTCCGATTTTGTAGTTGGGCGAGCCCACCATGTCGATGTTGATGAAGAGGGCGATTTTATTTTTCTCTGCTTCAGTCAAAGCCTCTACGTATTTGGTCGAACCGATGAGACCTAACTCTTCCGCGCTGAACCAGGCGAAGCGGACTTTGTTGATTGGCTTGATGTCTTTCATACCTAGAGCGACTTCCAAGATCGAAGCGCTACCTGAACCGTTGTCATTGATGCCCGGGCCTTCGGCCACGGAGTCAAGGTGAGCGCCGATCATGACGATGCTGTCGGGATTTCCCGACTTTGTTTCAGCGATGACGTTGAAGCTGATCTTCTTTTCAACTTTGGTACTGACGTCCATCTGCAGGGCAACACCTTGTAGCGCGAGGAGATCAGCCGCTAAAGAATAAGAAGTGGCGAGCACGGGAATGCGTATCAAGACGCTGTCCGAGAGTGTGCCGGTAAAGAGCGGCTCGCGATCGGGTGTGTTGCCTTGGTTGAAGAGAACCACGGCAGAAGCGCCCGCCGCCTGAGCGTTGACAACTTTCTGTTGGAAGGGACAGGTCCCGCGCTGGATGACAGCGATGTTGCCGGCGGTGAAATTTGCAAAATCTTCCACTTCACAGCCGCTGGTTGATTGGTTGCCTGGCCCGAGCACGACATCGACTGCTTGGATGGCGCCTTCAAGAACGCCCGCACCGCTGTAGCTCATGACCTGGTAATCTTTGTCTTCCACATACACGACCGAGTCAGGGGCGACCTTAGAGAAGGCCGCTGAAAGCTTGGTGAACTTCATGAAGCTGAAGGGCTGAAGCTCGACCTTAAAACCTGCGGCGAGGAGTTGCTGGGCCACGTAGTTGCCCGACAGTTCATGCCCCGTCGTTCCCGCACCGCGATTGCCTTGATTGGCATCGGCGATGTCCTGAAGTTTTTGGAGATGGTTCACGACGCCCTGGGTATCGATGCAGCTTCCGCGCAGGATGCAATCCAGATCAAGCGGTGCGGAACGCGCCTCAAAAGTAAAGGCCAGCAAAAAGCCGATAACGGTGAGGGTGCGATAGAGAAACATGGGGGAGCTCCTTAAAGGATAAGTCTTCTCTCCATATGGCCTTAATCTTGTGAGTTTGAAATGCGAGTTGAGATTTTGTAACAATTCTTTTGCCTTGAGAGTCACTTTGGCCCCAGAAACGAAGTGGGCGAGGGCTTACAGGGTGTCCTCAGTAAGTGGGGGGGAGATCTTCAGCTAAAGGAATCTTCTGCTAGAAGAAGAGAAACCAAGCATCTGGGAGGATGTATGAGATTGAGAACCCTGATGCTCCTGTCTTTCTTTACGGCGAGTGCCTTTGCCCAACCTGCTCCGCTTAACGCTGAACTGGGAACACCCATTTTGACAGAGGCTCGCTCATTCAAGTTTGTTTCCTTGGATTCACGCATAAAGCTAGCGGACTATCGGGTGAGAGTTTATCAAACATGTCGATGCAAAGGAGACCCCACACCCACGGAGCATTTCCTTAACCTAAAAAGCGAAGGCAGTGTCGAGGTTCCACGTGTGTATTCAATCTCAAAGCGCGGTATTGAGCAGGGGAGCCATTTATCTATCCAGCTCGTCTCTAGCAGCCCAGAGAAGAAAAAATTGTTAGGCTTTGATTTTGAGGGCACCTTGCTTGGTGAAGACTATAGAGATTTTGGTGGTGCGGTGAAGATGTTCTTTCTCGATGCCGCGAGCATCGGTCTGACGATAGATGGGATGCCCCTCCCTGTTTTTGGAAAGAACAAAGAGATTAATATGGGGATCGTTATGCCAATGGAATACTCCTCAGACTTCAATCAAGGAAAGCTCTGGTTTCATTCTGATGACGAAAAAGGGAATGTGCCATTTT
>JAIXOY010000049.1 GCA_027486525.1 Pseudomonadota bacterium | reverse complement strand
TGGTTTCTTCTTTAGTGTCTCCGCGCCCACCGAGATCTCCACCGTCTCCGTGCTCTATGCGCTCTTCCTGGGCTTCATGTACAAAGAACTCAAGCTCAAGGATCTCCCGAACATCATCGTCAAGTCGGTGCTCACGGCCTCCGTCGTGCTCTTCCTGGTGGCCGCGAGCTCGGCCATGTCCTGGGTGTTCTCGATCACGCAGATTCCGGTCTTCGTGGCGGAGGCGATGCTGAGCGTTTCTAGCGAACCGTGGATGCTGCTGCTGATGATGAACATCATCATGCTCTTGATGGGCACGTTCATGGACATCACGCCGGCCATTCTCATCTTCACGCCGATCTTTCTTCCGGTGGCGCTGAAGGCCGGCATCGATCCCATCCACTTCGGCATCGTCATCGTCTTCAACAATTGCATCGGCATCCTCACGCCCCCGGTGGGAAGTTCGCTCTTCGTCGGCTCGGGCGTCTCCGGCGTCTCGCTGGAAAAAATCATGCCGAAGCTCATGCCGATGTTCTACGCCGAGTGCGTGATGCTCGCCCTGGTCACCTTCGTTCCTGAGCTGAGTCTCTGGCTGCCGAAGTTTCTGGGGTTGATGTGAAGTTCGTTCGAGGCCTGCGCTGGGATGGCGAGAAGTTCCTCACTCCCGAAGGCCACACGCTGCGCGTGCGCTGCCTCGAGAAGAATCTCTTCCGCGTGACTTTGCTCCGGCACGATGCGTGGGTCATGCCACGCACCTGGAGCATCGCCTGGGACGCCTCTGATGTGCCTTTTGAGGGAGTCGACAGAGATCAGCTGCCGGGCTTCTCAAATCCTCCGCTAACAGTGAGAGCAACTTCAGAGAGCGTGCGACTCGCTCACGAAGATTTCGCCGCGAACGTCGATCTCACGTCGGGAACCATCGACTGGCACTTCCAGGGAAAATCTGTGCTTCGCGAGCGCCCGACGGATGCCTACGGTCTCGGCATGAAGACCCTGTGGCACGCCCACGAGCTGCGTCCCGGCGTCGCTTTTCACGGTTTGGGTGAGGCGACGGGCCCGCTCGATCGACGCGGACGCGACTTTGAAATGCGCAACCTCGATGCCATGGGGTACGACGCTGAAACGGGTGATCCTCTCTACAAGCACTATCCGTTTTTAATCCAGCGAGACGGCGAGATGGCGGTGGGTCTGTTCTACGACAACTTCGCCACCGCTCGCTTCAATCTTGGCCGCGAAAAAGACAACTACCACGGGCCGTACTTTAGCTACCGCGCCGATGGTGGCGACCTGGATTTCTACGTGATGGCGGGGCCCTCGGTTGCCGCGGTGACGAAGCTCTTCACGCGACTGACGGGAAGACCGCGCCTGACTCCCGCGTGGGCGCTAGGATTTTCCGGGTCGACCATGACCTACACGGACGCGCCGGATGCGCAGGTGCAGCTCGGCGGCTTTCTCGACAAGATCGCCGAGACACGACTGCCGTGCACGTCTTTCCATCTTTCCTCGGGCTACACGTCCATCGGGAAGAAGCGCTATGTGTTTCACTGGAACCGAGAAAAGATCCCCGATCCCGCGGGCCTCGTGCGAAGTTTTTCCGAGAAGGGCATCCGGCTCATTCCCAACATCAAGCCGGTGTTGCTGACGGACCATCCGCGCTACCAGGAAGCGACGGAAAAAAACTTATTCATCAACGCCGCGGGAGTTCCCGAGCAATCGCAGTTCTGGGATGGCCTGGGGTCGCACCTCGACTTCACGAACCCGGCGACGGTGGCGTGGTGGCAAGAAAATATCCGCGAGCAACTTTGTTCCCACGGCATCGAGGCCGTCTGGAACGACAACAACGAGTACCAGGTGTGGGATCTCGCGGCGCGCACGCACACGGGGTTTCCCATGAAACTCCTGCGGCCGGTGCAAACCATGCTCATGGCGAAGGCGAGCCTCGGAGCGGTGGACTTCGCCGTGTCTCGCAGTGGCATGCCGGGCATGCAGCGCTACGTGCAGACCTGGTCGGGTGATAACACCACCGACTGGAAAACCCTGCGCTTCAATCTTTGCATGGCGCTCAATCTCTCCTTGAGTGGCATGTCCAACATCGGCCACGACGTCGGTGGCTTCGCAGGCCCGAAGCCTTCGGCGGAACTCTTCATCCGGTGGATCCAGCACGGCATCTTCTATCCGCGTTTTGTGATTCATTCGTGGAAACCCGAGGGCGTCAACGAGCCCTGGATGTTCCCGGAGTGGCTCGGTCACGTGCGCGAGCTGTTTAGTCTGCGAGAAAAACTGCAACCCTACTTCCGCAAGCTGCAGCTCTCCGCCCACCACGACTTCGAACCTTTCCTTCGGCCACTGCTGCATGAGTTTCCCCAGGACGCGATTGCTTGCAAGATCGAGGATCAGTTCATGGTGGGGCCCGCGCTTTTGGTGGCGAACGTCTTCGACGCCGGGGCCACCACTCGGCGCACGTATTTGCCCGCTGGAGAGTGGACAGATTTTTGGACGAAGAAAACTTACACAGGCGAGCGCTGGATCGACTTCCCGGTAACCCTCGAAACATGGCCTTTGTTGATCAAAGGCGGAGAGACATTATGAGAAACGCTCGCTTAGTTCTGGTGTCTGTCCTCGTCGTGTTGAGTTTCGTCGGCGCGCAGTTCTGGCTCGCGAAGGTGCAGGGAGGCCAGCGCCAGCACTTGTTGTTGGCGCACAATCTTGCTCCCGAACATCCGGTGCACCTCGGGATGGAGCTCTTTGCCAAGCGGCTCCTCGAGACGACCCAAGGGCGCATCACCGTCACGATCTATCCCAACGGCCAGCTGGGTTCGGAGAAGCAGGTCCTCGAGCTCGTCCAGCAGGGCGCGATCTCCATGACGAAGGTGAGCTCGCTCAGCCTCGAATCTTTTTCTCCCCGCATCGGCATCCTCAATCTGCCGTTCTTGTTTCGTGACCGCGAGCACGACTTCCGCGTGCTCGATTCGTGGGTCGGGGACGAACTGCTGGCCGCGCCCGTGACCCAGAATCTACGGGGCCTCACGTACTACGATGCCGGGGATAGAAGCTTCTACGCGAACCGTCCGATCAACCGGCCCGCGGACGTGGCGGGATTGAAGATTCGCGTGATGGAGAATGCCACGGCGATCAAGATGCTGCAGCTCCTCGGAGGATCCCCCACGCCGATGCCCTACGGAGAAGTTTACACGGCCCTTCAGCAGGGTGTGATCGATGGAGCGGAGAACAACCTCACCGCGCTCACCGTGAACCGGCACGGAGAAGTGAGCAAGTTCTACTCGCTGGTGCGCCACATCTTCGCGCCGGACATTCTCATCATCAGTGAGACCGTTTGGAAGGGCCTCTCGGAGACCGATGCGAAATTGGTTCGCGAGGCGGCCCAGGAGTCGAAACTCTTTCAGCGCAAACTTTGGCAAGACAAGCTGGAAGGGTATCGCAAGGAAGCCGAAGAAAAACTCCAGGTGAAGTTCATCACTCCTGACCGTGCGCCGTTTGTGGAGCTCGTGCAGCCGCTGCATAGAGAGTTCGAGGCCCGCGGCCCAGAGTACCTCAGACTGCTAACGACCATCCGCGAGATGTAGGCCGCGAAGTTTCTCTTCGTCGATGTTCACGAGACTGAACTCGTTGAACATGATGGTCGTGCCATCGACTTCGATCTTTCCCTTGAAGCGAAACACCGCATCCACCTGATCGATCAATTCGACTTTCACCACCATGCGGTCCCCAGGGCGTGCGAAGCTCTTAAATTTGGCGTTGTGGACGGCCCGCATAACGCCTAAGGCCCAGCCCTTGGTTTTTTCCGAATCATAGTCGGCAACCGGTGAGTGGTGTTCGGTGATCAAGAGTCCCGCCGCCTGCGTTGTCATTTCCTGCATAATTGCGCCGGGGACAACGGGTGTGCCGGGAAAATGGCCCTGGAGATAAAACTCGTCGCCGGTGGGCAAGCTCACGGCGGTGAGCTGCTTTGCGGAATGCTCGAGCACATCGTTGATGAGTAAATAGGGCGGGCGATGGTGCAGGCGTTTGAGGATATTCACTGATTGAGCCTTGAGAGTTGCTGCATGATCCGCGGCACTTCTTTCGTGTTCAACTTCGCCTGCTTGATGAGATCGATCACGGCCTTCTGCGTGATCTTGCCCTTCTCGAGAACTTTACACGCCAGTGGCTCAAGAGGGTCCGTGAGCTTCGAGATGGTATCGTACTGTGGCCAGAGATTTTCGAGCTCGTTGCTGCCGCCGGCGCACAAGGGAATGAAGTGGTCGACCTTGTAGCGGCTGCGCTCGCCACTTAAGCTGAAGCCCAGGTCACGGTAGGCGATGAAGACTAATTCTTTGGTCCACGAACTTACGTCACGCTCACAGTAGGCGATCTGTTCAGGGTAACGTAGACGGCTCGGTGTCTCACACAGTGCTCCGGGTGTGACCGAGAGATCCGGCACGCGTGGATACGGGTTACCGGCATGGGAACTGAGGGCCACGAAAACGAGGAGCAAGGTGCTGAGAATTTTCATAAGTGGCTTAGACCACGAATATAAAGCTTTGGCCGCTAACCGAGTAATTTCTTTAGTCGCGGGCCTGGCTTAATTTTCTAGTACTTAGGCGTACGTCGAATCTGTTGAGTAGCTACCGGTCTTCGTCGTGCTGTTAGTAACGATTTGTAGCTCAGTCAAAAGTTTCTGAGTTTCTTCCGGAAAATCTTCCGTCTCGATGCCTTCCAGCTCGAGCTGCTTAAACTTCTTCAAGAGCTTTTTTAGACCGGCATTGATCTCCAGGTATTCTCTGCTGAACGGCTCCGCAGGCGTGGCCTGCATGGCCTTCTCAACGCCTTCCTTGTTCGCGATCTTCACAAACTTTTTGATGTCACGAACGGGGAGTTCTTTCACGTGCTCAATGGCATGCAGTTGGTCTTTCTGGCTGAGTTTCACGATCTCGTTGGTTTGCGACAAGCTGAGCTCGCCATTCTTGCGCGCTTCTTTCACGATGGGAGAGGACATCTCATCGCGCTTGATGGCTTCATGGATCTGCTTCGGGCTAAGGCCTGTTTTCTCCGACACCATATTAAGAAAGCCTTCAGCCGGGAGGACTTCCATCTCGGGAGCGTCTTCGGTCTTAGGAGTTTCAACAGCTGGATTAAGCTCCAGGTAGATCGCGCGGGCACGACGAAGGTGCGATTCAATTTCCATCTTAGAGAGATCTTTGCGCACGAGGTTTTCATCGATCGAGACCAACTCTCTCTCGAGTGGTCCACGATCGATCACGGTCACTGCGGCTTCGGTGAAACCGAGGTTCAGGAGTGCTTGGTAGCGACGAGCGCCCGCCAAAATCACGTTGTCTTCTGAGATCACCAGCGGAGCGATCAGCCCCACGGTCTTGATGGATTTTTCGAGGTCAGAAACATCGGTCCCCATGCGCAAGTAAGGGTTAGTGGCCTTCAGATCAGTCAATTTTCTGGTTTGCACGGTGAGCTCCTGGGTGAGAGGAGAGTGTGCGAGAGGTGGGCGGATTCGTCAGAAACTATGAGTTTAAACTTTCTGACATCACTTATATCGTCAGAAAATTGTCGGTTTGCAGAAGCCCTGTCTATGAGGATTATTTACAGGGGTCTTTAAGTCCCACGGGCACCAGGCTATAAGGTCCTCATGAAAAACACACTTTTGCTTACTCTCTTGAGTTTTCTCTTTGCCGCGAACGCGTTCGCCTACAACAAGACCGTCGAGTTTGTTGATATGGAGCGCTTCATGGGTGACTGGTACGTGGTCGCCGGCCGCTTCACGTCGCTGGAAAAAGACGTCTACAATGCCGTCGAGTCCTACCGCTGGAACGAACGCGCCAAACGCATCGACATCAGCTTTAACTACAATAAAGGCTCACTCACGGGCCCGGTGAAGAGCATCCCGCAGAAGGGTTGGATCTATAACAAGAAAACCAACGCCCACTGGAAAGTTTCGCCGATCTGGCCTTTGAAGCTCGACTACCTAGTGATTGGTCTGGCGGCCGACTATGACTGGACTGTCATTGGCGTGCCGAATGAGAAGTACGTGTGGATCATGAGCCGCAACCCGCACCTCCCGAAAGAAACGATTCAGACCATAATCGATGAACTTGATCGCAACGGTTACAATACCAAGCGGATCATCTACGTCGAGCACAACCCACAAGCCAAGTAGCCTCTTTGGCGGGATACAGTCCCTTCATCCCTTGTGGCAGATCGTTGCTTTCTAATAGAGTGGCATCGCCATAGTGGGTTTTTACTTCAGCGGCATTCACGGAAAACGGCGGGCCCTGCACCAGGGCCTGGTCGTACTCAAATGTGATCAAAAGCTCGGGAGCATGCTGAGTGATCGTTTTCAGATGTGTCGTGTATCTCGCGCGCATCTCACTTGGCAGCGCCACCAACGCCGCACGATCGTAGGTCGCGTCGACCGCGCCCAACATGTCGGCCGTGATGTTGAAAACATCTCCCACAAAAATATCTATGTTGTGAGCGCTGTAGCGCTTGAGTTCGCCAGCGGTAGTCATGATAGGTGGGACGCCTAGCTGATCAAAGAGCTGTACGATTGCCATCTCCACCAACTCTGCTCCTACCACGCGATAACCTTGTGAGAGGAGCCAGGTGATGTCCAAAGTTTTGCCGCACAGAGGAATGAAAATTCGACTTCCCGCAGGAAGAGCAAGGGCCTTGAAATGCTTCACCAAGAGGGGATTGGCGTCAGCGAGATGAAAGCCAATTTGATTAGTTTGCCAGCGGTCGAGCCAGAAATTGTGTTCCATGGCCCAGTATCGCAGGCCGGCACTTTTGTGTACAGTGGAGGAATATGAACCGTCGCCATTTGCTGACATTTCTCGGATTGATTCCCTTCGCCTCTTGGGCGAGAAGCATTCTTAATCCTGCATTGAGGCCACCTCCCATGATTAAAAGCACCACGCCCATCGATCTCCATTGGCCGACACAAGAGCCGTTTCTCTTCTGCGCGCATCACTTGGATCGTTACCCGGCCGGGAATGCAAACTTGGGTTTAGATAAAAAACATTTTGCGGGCCGTGAGATGGGCTCGGATTTTGAAGAGAAAGACGGTTTTCGCATTTATCATGGTGCGGAGATCCCTGGTTTTCCCGTTCATCCGCATCGTGGCTTTGAAACCATCACCATCGTTCGTCGGGGCTACGCCGATCACGCGGACTCTCTAGGCGCCGCTGGCCGCTATGGCGAGGGCGACGTGCAATGGATGACCGCTGGCTCGGGTGTGCAGCACTCCGAGATGTTTCCGCTCTTGCACAAAGATAAAGAGAACACGCTGGAACTTTTCCAGATCTGGTTGAACCTACCGAAGAAAAATAAAATGGTTCCGGCGGATTTCAAGATGCTGTGGTCTGAGAAAATTCCGCGCATCAAAACCGACAAGTGCGAAGTCACACTTGTGAGCGGTGAATACGAAGGCAAACGTTATTTTGAAGCGCCGAAAAACTCCTGGGCCGCTGACCCAGGCAATAACGTGAATATTCTTTTGGTGAAGCTGCAGGCCGGTGGAGAGTTCAAGTTCGCTGCCAAGAGCGGCGTGAATCGCTCGTTGTATTTCTTCGAAGGCAGTGGCGCGACGGTAAACGGTGAAGCCATTCAAGGCAAAAAAGCCGTCATGGTGGAGCCAAGCATCGCTCTCACGGTCAAAGCAGCAGGAACTCTCGAATTCGTTCTCCTAGAAGCGAAACCCATCGGCGAGCCGGTGGCGCAGCACGGACCGTTTGTGATGAACACCCGCGAAGAGATCGCGCAGACGTTCAATGACTATCAAAAAACGCAGTTCGGCGGCTGGAAGTGGAATCGTCAGGACATGATCCATGGACCGGGCACGGAGCGTTTTGCGAAGTACCCCGATGGCCGGGTTGAGAAGCCCGTCTGAAAACTTCTTTCTATCAATACACCCTAGATGAATTGAAAGACCTGCTGGAAGCGCAAGGGTTGTCGCCCTCGGGCGCTCTGCTGTTGTTCAATTGGCACTATAAACTTCGTCAATTCGCTGCGTGCACAGTGGATTTCGCCAAGGCCTCACAGCAATTTGTGGCGCAGAATCTGAGTTTCGAACTTCCCGAGATCGATACCCTTCAAGAGTCCGATGATCGGACGGTGAAGTTTCTCTTTAAGCTTCATGATGGCCGCAAGGTCGAGACGGTGCTGATTCCATCCAATAAAAAATACGGCATCTGCCTCTCGTCGCAAGTGGGCTGTGCCATGAAGTGCAGCTTCTGCCACACGGGCCTGCAAGGGCTCGAGCGCCACTTAGGCACCCATGAGATCGTCGGACAATTGTTGGCCGCGCAGAAATGGCTCACGGCCCATCGCCCGGAGGATGATCGCATTTCCACGATGGTGTTCATGGGGCAAGGCGAACCCTTGCATAATTTTGATGCTGTTAAAAAAGCCATTGAGATTTTTATCACGCAGCACGGCCTGTGTTATGCTGCTGATAAGATCACGGTATCGACAGCGGGTTTTTTACCGGGGCTGGAGCGCTGGAAAGACGAGATGCCGGGTGTGAATATCGCGCTCTCTTTGCATTCGACAGACACGGCGAAGCGCAATGAACTCATTCCGATCAATACGAAGTATCCCATCGAGAAAGTGCTCGCGGCGATCGACCAGATTCCCAAGAAGAAGAAGAGTTTCGTGATCTACGAGTACCTGCTCGCCAAGGGCTTTAACGACGGTGCGGAAGATGCGCGTGGTCTCGGAGAGAGGCTGCAGGGCAAGCGCGCGTTCGTGAACATCATCCCGTTCAATCCGTTTCCCGGGGCGAAGTATGAGCGACCTTGCAGAGAGGAAGTGGATGCTTTTAAGGCCTACTTGGACGCCTACGATGTGCCCTCGCTCGTGCGCTTCACCAAAGGGCATGACATTCTGGCGGCCTGTGGGCAGTTGAACTCCAAAAAAATCTGATGCATTGCCCAGTAAGAGTGTGCGTCCTATAATCATTGGATGAATTTCAAAAATTACTATCACGAAACTCCCTCGCTAAGTACGCAACGTATCTTCAAAAAATACGATAACGAGGACCACAAAACGGCCATCTGGAACGCCTTCGTCGATCATCCTTTGGAAGGAATCGCGGATGATGATTTCTCCATTTTGCCGCGACTCATCCCCGAGTCTTATTTCCCGGTGATTGAAAAGACGTGCAAAGACATCACGACGTTTCTCTTGAAAGTCATTTCATTGCCGGAAGCAGAGATCAAGGCGATCGTGCCGGAAGGCCCGCTGAGAAATTATCTCATCAATGAACTCAAGGTCCTCAAGCACCAACCCAAGCGCCTCACGGGGAGCTTCCGATTCGACATGGCGATCGTAGGGGAACCGAAGAAGAACAATCCGCCGAAGCTGTTGGAGGTCAACGAGATCGGCTTCGATGGTTTGGCGCGCTCAAATGTTTTCCAAGAAACGCTTATGGAGCTCATCCCGGAGCTAAGAAAAAAAGCCATCGCCCTCGATACCGCCGCAGCGGAAGTGCGCAACATGCAGCGCCTGGGCAGAGACATCGTGCGGCTGCAGTACGATTGCTATAACTGGGACGAAGAGAAGCTGCGTTTGAGAGCACTTGAGATGGGAAGTCGACTGCATCTGATCTCTCCGTCCCAGTACAAATGCAAAATCAATCACAAAGACTTTCCGCTCTTGGAGCGCGCTCCCTTCACGTATAGCAAAGGGCAGGTGAAACTCGGGAAACTGAAGCCCGACGCCTTCAACATGAGTTTTGCCTTTACGCTGGATGATCTCAAGCGCGACCACGATGTCTACGCGCAGATGATTCGCTCGAAGACGCCGCAGTATGGGCCGTTCATCACGACGCTCATTGCGTCCAAGACCGTGCTCATCTTGTTGAGTGATAAGAATCTTCGTCGGAAACTGCTTGGTTCCTCAGAGAAATTAAGCGCCGCGATCCTGCCGGCCTTCGGTCTCGCCGGAAACGTGGAAGAGGTGCAGAAGAATTTTTCTGAGTACGTGATCAAGCACACAGATGGTTGTGGTGGGGAGCAAGTCTTCATGGATAAGGAACTTCTCAAATGCATCAAGAAGGTCCCGAAGAGCAGACATCACGAATGGGTGATTCAGCAGAAAACCCTGCTCAATACAATTGATGTGAACGGCATTCTTTCTCGTCCTAAGAAAGTCATCTCCGATCTGGGCGTCTTCATTCACTACGACTGGCAGGATGGGAAGTTCACCCACTTTGAAGTGGGTGGGCTCATGTGCCGTGCCACCAACAAAGGTCTCAAGGTCAATGTGAGCAGCGGCGGGTTACAGGTGGCGGTTATGCTCGAGAAGGGCCGTTAAACAGGCCCGACGCTGTAAGCATTACAGGGCGAGCTTGTCGGCGAGAGTCGCCGAAAGTAATTCTACCCGTACGATGAAGTACCTTTTCATAGTTTTGCTGGTCCTGGCGTCGACCACCAGCTTTTCCCAGTCTCGCTTCCGTGGCCCGTTGCCACAGGATGGCCTGCGCGTTCCGCAGGTCGCACAAACAACGGACTACACCTGCGGCCCAACCGCCGTGCTGGCGCTCCTCCAGTACTATCAGCGCGCTCTCGCCGACACGGAACTTTCCCTGGCGGCCGAGATGGGCACCACCTACGAGTTGGGCACGAACTACCAAGAGATGCACCAGGCGCTAGTGCGCAGAGGCTTCGATGCCGTGCTGACGGTGGACTCCGACCTCTCGGCGCTCGAGGCCGAACTCGCCCAGGGCCATCCTGCCATCGTGAACTTCAAATCCTTCGGCGTGGGCCACTACGCCGTCGCCGTTGCCCTCGACCGGCGCCACATCTACTTCATGGACCCGTGGTTCGCTCCTCGGCCAGTCCGCATGAAGCGCGCGGAGTTCGCACGAAAGTGGTTCGACGAACACCAAGGCGTGCGCTTGAAGGGTCTCATGATCGCCATCCGCGCAGTGGCGCCCTAGCCAAGCTCTTCCGCAAAAACCTTCTCGGTGATCTTCCAGTACTTCTCTTGTTTGCGCGCAATCACGAAGGCCGGCAGGCGCAGCTGCTTCTGAATCTTGATGAGGTCCTTGGCGCTCTGAATATCCGGAGAAAGTTCGGGCCGTCGCAGATGCGAGCGCAAAAAATTAATCTGAAACTTCTTCACCGACGAGGAGTGCGTGAAGAAGTGCGCCTCGGAGAGGTACTGAGCGTCGGCGTCGTAGTAGCGCACTTCAAGATAGGGGTTTGAGTTTTTATCCAGGCGCTCATCGAAGGTGATCTTATCGGGCGTGAGGACGTGCGCGTTCTTCGAGAGCTTCGCCTGTTTGAGTTTGGCATCGGCGTCGATCAAAACAGCTTGGCATTTATCGCACTGCTTGGCGGTGAGATCATTCTCGGCCCCACAAGAATGACAGAGCTTGAAGCGGTAGCGATAGCCACAGGGCATCGGCTCCAGTGTGCGCTCATTGAGCTTGGCCCCACGGCACTTGCGGCCAAAGTGCTCGACGACGTCGCCGTCAAAATCCACGAGGCCCCAGAAGCTATTCTCGAAGCCGCAGTCAGGGCAGGGGACCAGCACCGCGACGGATTCTTTGGGCTTCTTGTCACTGATCTCCGGGGCGTAGATGTCATGGCCCATGCCGGTGTAGTCCAACACGAAGCAGTCGATCTTGCCCTTGTCCAGGCGCAGGCCGCGGCCGATGATTTGTTGGTAAAGGCCATTGGATTCCGTGGGACGGAGAATGGCGATCAAATCCACGTGAGGGGCATCGAAGCCCGTGGTGAGGACGGACACGTTCACGAGGTACTTAAATTTCTTGTTCTTGTAGTCGTCGATGATGTCGGCGCGCTCAACTAAGTCCGTATCGCCAATCACGAGGCGGGCTTCGTCGTCGGGGAGGTAGGAGAGGACTTCCTGCGCGTGCTTAATCGTCGCGCAGAAGATCATCACTCCTTGGCGCTCGAAGCGTTCGGTGATGTCGATGATGTTTTTCACGATCAAGGGCGTGAGGCGCTTCTGGCTCTTGAGGAGTTCCTCGACCTCCGCCATGGTGTACATGCGGTCTTTCTCGGAGAGCTCGGAGAAGTCGTAGCACGTAACAGGAATGTCCACCTTCACGGGAGGTGTGAGGAACTTGTGTTTGATCATGAAGGAAAGCGGGAGCTCAAACAAGCAATGCTTGAAGAAGCGCTTCTGCTCCGTCTTGAGTTCGCCGGAGTGAGAATACTCGTAGATCCAGCCGAGACCGAGGCGATAAGGAGTGGCGGTAAGACCGAGGATGCAGATTTGCGGATTGAGGATGCGGAGCTTCTGGATGACTTCTTGGTACTGGGTATCGCCGTCGTCATTCACGCGATGGCACTCGTCGATCACGAGCAGGGAGAAGCCCTCAAAGAATTCATCGGGCGCCCGGGCCACGGACTGGATGCTGCCGAAGATCGCTTTCTCTTCGGTTTCTTTTTTACCGAGACCGGCCGAGAAAATGCCGGCCTCAAGCCCATAGCTTCTGAACTTTTCATAGTTCTGCTCCACGAGTTCTTTGACGTGCGCGAGCACCAACACGCGGCCCTTGGCGATCTTCGTAAGCTCCGCGATGACCAAGCTTTTGCCCGCGCCGGTGGGGAGCACGATGACCGCGGGATCGCGCTTCTTTCGGAAGTACTTGACCGTGTTGTCGACGGCTTCTTGTTGGTAGGGACGCAGCTGGTACATGCTAGCGAGAGATCAAGAGGTAGGCATTGAGGAGCATCAGCACACTGGCCGGGACGATCTGCAGGAGGGGGTCGCGGATGCGAAGTCGAACGACGACGCCCATCAACATGAGCGTCGCGAGGCCCGCCGTCGAGAGAAGATAGATCGGCTGGTAGAAGAGACCGACGATGGATCCGACGCCACCTAAGAGTTCGAGGTAGCCGGTGAGCACGCGGTACTTCGCCATGCCGTAGCGCTGGAACTCCTGGGTCATATGACCGTGGAAGATACAGACGATGCCGTAGCCGATGAAGGTGATCGCCGAGAGGAGTGTGAGTGAGACGTGCAGTGCCATGGAGCTAATTTAGCATTTTGAGATTGTGTTGTCCTCTAGCTAAGAATAGCATTTTACTATGTCTAATCCTGTCTAGGAGCGAAAATGCCATTGGCGGTCTCGGTTGTGAAGTGTCTCATGTTTGCCTCCGTCTTCTTCGTCTGGGTCGTGCGTTACCAGAACATCGTCCAAGAATTTCGGGCCTACCAGTACCCCGACTGGCTGCGCGACCTCGTGGGCATCACGAAGCTGACGGCAGTGGTGCTGATCATGAGTGCGGACACGGACGGGATGCGGCTTGGGGCGTTGGCGATAGGCCTGCTCATGGTCGCCGCCCTCGGAACGCACGTGAAAGTAAAAAATCCACCGGCAAAGATGCTTCCGTCATTCGTGCTGTTGCTGCTGAGTTGGTTCGTAGTTTGGAGCGTACCTTAGAGCGAAAAGGACGAGAGGTTTCCCTCCCGTCCTCGCAAGGTCTACTTGTAAATTGAGTACGCATCCGTTTTCTGAGCGCTCTTCACCATGCTCTTCGCGGCGACTTCTTCGATGGGTGCATCAAACAAAGCGATGCGCTCGAAGACGTACTTGTCGTCTTTGGTGGTCATCGCTCTCCAGAGAGAACGGCCTTCGTCGTCCAGGCGCAGGCGGCCCAACTGGTAGCCGATGTACTTCGGCGTGTTGATGACGATGGTGGTGTTGTCTTGGATTGACCAATCGACACCGACAGCGATCCCGAGGTACTGGCTGATGTTATCGGCGTCGAGATTGATCGCTACGCCGCTCTTCTTGGCGAAGGTGATTTTAAGTTTGTCGGCTTTGAGCGCTTGCATCACAAAGCCCACGTCATTGAGGTACTGTTTGCACGTACCGCTCATGCCGTTTTGATACCAGTCCGTGACATCAATCGAGCTCATGTACTCTGTGGTAAGACCGGAGAGTTCGACCTGCACGAACACACTTTTGTTGAGTCCGAGGCCCGCACTCAAGATCGGATTACCGGCGAGCAGGAAGCCCAGGCTTCCTTGGAAGTTGTAGGTCTTGACCGTGGAGTATTCAGAAAAATCTTCGTAGCGGCGAACTTCTTCGCCGAAGCAATCGCTGGCCGGAGCGACGAAGGACACCGCCGATGGACGGCCGCCGACCATGGTGCCGGTGGTGGTGTTCTTGAGTGGATTTTGCCAACCGATGTACCCC
>JAIXOY010000311.1 GCA_027486525.1 Pseudomonadota bacterium | reverse complement strand
CGCAAAAAATGACGTCGCTGCAAGGGCCGGAAGTTGTCGGTGAAGTCGACTTCGCCTCCTTCCATGGAGTCTCCCAAACCTTCGCCATCAAACTGCCTTCCACCGCTCTGAAAGCGAACGATTTCATTGTGCTCTACTTCGAGCTCGTCGCCGGTAGTGAGCGACTCACCAGCTTTACTGATGACCCACTTTCGCACTGGAAAGGGATGGCCTATCCTTTAGCTTCATTTTCTGGAGCGCAGGAACTCAAGATTGAAATCTTACGGAATGAGATGTCGCTCTGCGCTGTTTAATCGTTTTTAGTCCTCGGGCGTCAATACGTCTTTTCAAGACCTTTTAACCATGACACGCTTATGTATAAGAGGATCACACGGATGCTGGTCGTCATCACAAGTCTTTGGCTCGCCATGGTTGGCGTTGTCCACGCGAAAAGCGGTGGGGTGGCCGAGGCCCGTCTGCTCTCCAAATCTTCCACAGCGACCACTCTTCTTCTTAACATTGGCGATCTCGATAGCGTCAAAACGGGTGACCACGGCATTCTTCTACGTCGTGTGCGCGCCCAAGACGTGATGGCCATTCGTGTGGTTCCGATTGCCCGCGGCCGCGTCGTGCGATCAACTCGCCACCGCTCCATTTGGTATCTCTATGACGTGCCGGATACGTCGCAGCTCATTTTGCGCGATCTGTATCTCGTGACGACGGAAAGCATGGCGATGAATGGCCGGCGTCTGCTCGAGAGTAAACGACTGAACGTCATCGATGAGAAGAAGAATCTTCCCGCGAATCTCAACTCAAAACAAGATGGTGAGAAGGACCTCCTGGCGATCCGCAAAGCGGAGTACGAGAGCGTCAAACGCACGCATAAGCTGGGCGAGGCGTGGGCCAAGGACGGACAGCTGCACGATGTGGGTGAGTGGGTCAGCGTCGATAAGGACGGCCAGCAAAAATACGCTCGCGCGCTCTGGCGCTCTCCGCACGAGAAAGATTTCGCGATCCGCAAGCGTCTCGAGACTTTTGAAAAGATCGTGGCCACGTACCTTGAGCGCATCAACGATCCGCTCTTCAACTACGGTGACTTCTACTGGGAGCAAACCCGCCGTGGGGCATCCGATGTAAATGTGGCCCAAGAGTTTAAAGAAAATGAGCAGCGCCAGATCAACAAGCAGACGCAGACCTACCGCAAGCTGCTCGAGAAAGGGCAAGCGTGGTCGGAGGACTACTCCGACGAAGAGCTCGCGGGGATGATGAACGAGATCGGCGTGGTGTACGAGCAGGATCGCCGTCGGACTGTGGCGACACGGTTCTATAACTGGCAGGTGCTGGGGAGTCTCGGTCTCAACATGCTCGATAATGAGAACCGGGCCGACGCAGAAAACGCCACCAAGGTGAAATGGAATGCGGAGCTGGGTGGGGAGTGGTTCCCGACTCCTCGCCATGAAACCGCACAAAAGCTTTCCATCTGGTCGTTCGCTCGCTTCGTGCAAGACGGTGTCTCTGTCGGGCAGCTCAATGCCAGCAGTAAAGAGTACAGCATTGGCCTGGGTCTCACGTGGCACATGCTCCAATCACCTTTCGCAACCGCGGTGAACATCCCGTTTCTTTCCATTGGCCTGCGCACGGGGGTGAACAAACTCACCACCACAGGCGAGCAGGCCAACTACTCTATGGAGTCGTTCCCAACTATTGCAGCGGGGATCAAGTACAACTTCCGCTCAGGGGTGGGGCTGCGTCTGGCCGCTTCATTTGAAAAACTTATTTTGGAACAAACTGAATCCAACCAAGCGGTCTCCAATTTGCCTCAGAAAGAAGAAATTCTGGACGGCCGATTGAACTTTGGTTTGACGAAATTTTACTAGGAATAGCTATGAAAACAGCCCTTCTTCTTACTCTCCTGATTGCTTCTCAAGCCTTTGCACTTGAAGTGGATGAGAAGCTGACTTTCCGAGTGCTGAAGCTCTCGGAGACGCGCAAGACCATGCTGGTGAATCGCGGAACAGAAGATGGTTTGAAGGAAGGAGACCATGCGAAGTTCTACGTCTCGGCGGGAGTCGTCGCACGCGGAGTCATCGTGAAGATTTCACCGGCGCGCTCTGTCTGGTCGATCTACCGTCTTGTGAACGCCGATTTCGTGCTCGCTGACGCCGTGATGAGTTTGAAGATCACGCCGCCCGTGAAAATCACGCAAGACGAAAGTAAGATGCTCGTGGTCGAAGATGTGCCTACGGAGGTCGCCGTCGGTGATCCGGGGCGTCTGGGAATCCCCATGGCCGATGGGGCCAACGATCTTCCTCCGGGGGTTGATCCAAATTCTGCCGAAGCCTCCTCACGAGCTGAGCTGCTGGCCTTGCAAAGCATGGGACCCGGAAACATTCGTGAGAGAAATTTTGAACTTTGGACGGCCATCAGCATCTCAAGTCTGGGAAGCAAGACCTCTGCGAACACCGCCGGAACCGACAGCTTCAGTGGATCCGATGCGCGGACGCAGTTAGCTCTGGCCGGAGAGTTCTACTCAAAAGACGAGCAACAGTGGTGGTCACGTTTTTCACCTTTTGGTTTCGTGAACATTCATAACCGCGCGCAGATGGCTTTTCAGGGTTCTAAGCAACAAGAGTCGGCCACGGAATTTGGCGCGGGCATGAACTGGCACCCGTGGAACATGCCTTCGGTGGTGAATGACTTCGTGCCGTTTTTTGGAATGTCGATGGCACTGGGCACGGCGAGGAGTACCTATGAACCAGGCGGAGAAAATCCGGGCGCGCCATCTTCAGAGGCCCAGGGGACAACGCTCGCCTACAGTTTCGGTGGCGGTTTCAAGTTCTACACCAACAAAGGCTGGGGAGCGCGTGCGGTCCTCGACTACTACATGCGCTCTGATAAAATGAAAGATGATAACGTTGACGTGAGCTGGACTCGCAGCGTGGCCGGTCCTCGTCTATGGGTCGGGATGGGCTATCGCTGGTAGTGTGAAATCCGCGATCCTTTTCTCTCTTTTCTTAGGTCTCATCTCCCACGCATGGGGCCTGGAAATTTCTCACAAAGACTTCTGTCTTCAGTACGCCACGGGGATAGGTGAGAAAGCTGTCCGCACAGAACTGCTCACCCGGCGGATTAAAGTAGATGAGGGGGTTAATCCTCATCTGTTGGGAGTGCTGGTTGGTATCTTCCGTGAATACCAATTCTACGGCCCTCTAAAAATTAAACTCGATGAGAGTGCAGGCCCTAAAAAAGCTTGGGTGACCGGCACCGGCGATGAGCGAACGCTGTGGCTGGCGCGCAACGCGGCCGATCTCATCCTCGGCGCTGAGATTGAGAAGATCACCACGCAAGTCTGTCAGGGCGATGCCACAAAAGCCCACGACATTTCGCTTTCCTGGACCAACACCGTCTACGAGCAGGTGATGCGCACGCTCATACCGGCCGCTGCTATTTCAAAACAATTTCAAGCCAAGTCGGGCTGGCAGCTCGGCAGTCCGAGCTCGGATGCCGACTCATCTTTAGAGCAGCCCTTTCGCGACGAAGAGATCGTGACGATCACCAAGCAGTTCATCGATCTACCTCATGAAGTCCTGAGAGGTTTTGATCTCAAGTACCTCGCCCGCGCACGGGTCGGACGAAACGTCGACAAGGCCGCCGGCATCTACTACATCGAGAAGAAAAAAATCCTTCTGACTGATGCCGCCTTTTTTAATTCGACGGAAATGTACGGTGAAGGCACCGTGCTGCATGAGTTTGGCCACGCCTGGTGGTTCGCCCAGAATGCCTATTTCCACAAACTCTTCAACCAGATCTCGTGGCAACTCAACGGAGACAAATGGGAAAAGAAGGAGTCCGGCATCAAGGGCTTCGTTTCTCTGTACGCCTCGACGAAGCCGGAGGAAGACTTCGCCGAATCTTTTTCGGCCTACATCCATCAGCCAGAAAAACTAAAAGACACCGCCTTCGAGAAATTTCGCTTTTTACGCAAGCACGTGTTTCATGACGTGACTTACTTCTCGACGGTGGCGGAGAACGCGAAGGTCTTCGTGGATTCACAGACGACCGATAAGAAACCTCCCATCCTCACAGATCTCCTGCGCAAGTGCTTGAAGCTGACGGTGCTGCCGATGGTGGATGAGAAGGTCAAGGTGACTGCGCGCCTGGGGTGCTTCTGGGATCTGATGTCAGGGCCGGCCGCCGAATTATTCTTCGCGCTCGAACATCGCAAGGAAGAGAAGTCGCGGATCTTTGTCACCCTCACGCCCCTTGCGCGTGTTCCCGGCGAGGACTGGGTCTTGGAAGGGGAAGGGGACGGCAAGTACAAGGACCTCGTCAAGGGCGAGTACTGGGTTCCGCAGCTTGCCCTGAAAGATAAGGCCGGTAACACGGACTATGTGTCCGGTGAGGCGGGCCCCTTCGTGACCATCGACGGCGGCATGGGGACAGGCCGACCGAGTAAGCCACCGCTCGACTGGAACCGCATCAAGCTCACGCCCGTGGAACCGGTCAACGGACATCCGGGCTATGCGTTGGAGCTTCCGATCGCGCACGACGCGAACTTAGCGAGTGGGCACTTCAGTTGGTTTCATCGGAGCACCCAAGAGAAGACAGCTCACGTGCTAAACTTTGAGCGCTCTGAAGGGACCACGTCTAACCCCGGCGATGCAAGAATCAAAGGCGTCATTTACTTTCATAAGGGGCATCTGGCGGGCGATCTGCTGCTGAGCACGCTCACCTTGTTTTACAAGGGAAGTTCGACCACGCTTCCGCACGAGCATGAGTACGTGTATCCAAAGAGTGACAAAGAAATCATCCATCGTGCGTCGTCATCCCAAGATCTCCGAGGGGACGTGGATGTGAACCGCATGAACCTGACGGCGGTTGAAGGTCCGAACAAGGAGGGCGGTAAGTGGTCGATCCGCATGCGGATCCCCCTGACAAGTCCCCAAGAGACAGAGTTTAGCATGACCATCTTGGTGAGAGCGCCCAGCGGGAATCGTCTCCTCTTTAGTGCCTACGAAAGGAGCCTTGCCCGCGAAGGGCATCGAGTCTATGAAGAAGGCGGCCAGCTATGGCTCGAAGCCAATCTTCCCTTGAAGATTCATCCCGAGCGCGGCGCCTATATCTTCGAGAGCATCGAGATTGAAAACGAATTTAAGCGTGACCGAAACAATCCTCGGAATCTGGATCTCTTGAAATTTGTTCGGAAGATCAAACTGCTTGAGCGCGGCATTCGTAAGGAGTTTAAGATCACTCCGTCGGAGCGCTTGGATGTGATGTAGTTAGGGTTATTTCTAATTGTGTTTGAGGCGCTCTTCCCAATACGCCCGAGGCTTGCCGGCCAACTCTTGAAGATTTTCCGACGGCATCAGCCACGACAGACGGCGGTGAACCAAGTCCTCGAAGGAGCGTGGGCGCTCCGTGCGAATGATCTCTTCAATCTTTTCCGCATCCACTTCACGGTGCGTGAACGTTCCCACCACGCTCGGACGACGGAGCGGATTAAGAGTCATGTTCGGATTGTAGGGCAGTCCTAAGCGCGGCACGAGTTCTTTGCACACGTCCTGCGCCATCCGGCGGAAAGTGGTGTATTTGCCACCGAGGAGTGCGTACATGTTATGCGACGGCCGGAAGATGCGATGGGTGCGGCTGGTTTTCCCGCGATCGCTCGATGAAGCCGAGCGCACCAAGGGACGAATCGCGGCGAAGGTGTTGAGAATGTCTTTGTGCTGTACGTTCGCACCGGGGAAGTAGTCATTCAGCACTTTCAAAAGATAAACCACATCCGCTTCGGTGGCCTTGATGTTGAACATCTCTTGATCCACCGGTGTCTCGGTTGTGCCCACGAGGATCGAGCCTCGCTGCGGAATCACAAACACCACGCGGCCATCCTGCGATGGCAGCACCATGGGGCCATGAAGCTTGAGCGCTGATTCATTGATCCAGAGGTGAATCCCTTTGGAAGGAAGCAGGCTGGGCTCCCACGGGATGTTCCACTGCTTCATCAACTCATCGGTAAACGGTCCCGTGGCAAAAATTACGAACCGCGCTTGGCGTTCTTGGATGACTCCACTCAAACGATCACGAGTGGTTATCTTCACGATCTCGCCACGCTCGACGGACAGGACTTCTTGGTAATTGAGGGCACGCGCCTGTTTTTCCAGCTCGCCATCCCACAGACACTCGAGCGCCAGCTTATGATCATCGACGATGCCATCGAAGTACGTACCCGCGCCTTTCAGGCCCTGCGGATTGATCTGCGGATAGCGTTTGAGGAGGGTGTCTTTGTCCGCATGCCCGGCCGGCTTGTTTTGAAAATGGGAGAGGAGGTCGTAGAGGAAAAGCCCGAGGCGCACAAACGGTAGAGGCCACTTACCCCCAGCGTAAACGGGCAGATGAAACTCGCGCTCGGAGCACAGATGCGGAGCGAGTTTGAGCCAAAGATTTTTTTCTTCCAGGGCCTCTTGCACCAGAGCGAAGTCGAAGTTCTCGAGGTAGCGGATGCCCCCGTGGAGCATCTTGGATGAGCCTTGTGAGGTTTGTGCGGAGAAGTCGCCTTTCTCCAGTAAGAGCACATTCACGCCGTTGAGAGCAAGGTCCCGGAAAAGTCCCGCACCGTTGATACCACCACCAATGATTATTACGTCGTGAAGCATGGTTACTCTGAAGGCCTGTGAACCCACACCAAGTTGCCGGTGCAGGTCAGCTTATAGCGATAGTTTCCAATGGCACTCTCGTGCGGCATCGGCGTGAGTTGATAGTTTATACCGACGACGGCATTGGCCTTGTGTTCAAGAGCATGGGCCTTGAGTTTTTGCGCAAGTTCGTCGTAGCTTTTATGAATGGCTTCGGCGGTTTCGTTTTCCACCACTTCCGCACCGAGGAAGGCGTGTTCACTGGCCACGCCGAGGTAGCGCTCGATGGTATGGCCATCGAGCTGCGGCATGGTGGAAAGTATGATGTTGCGGGCGCCATCAGCGTCTCCTTTGAAGAGAAACTGGTGCTGCTGGTTTTGCCCCAGAGATTTGCGCGAGATAAGACCCTTATCCACTTCCTGGCCACTTTTAGGTGGGTGCAGAAGATCCGAGAGGCCCATCTGAAGGTCGAGGCGAAAGCGGCGCAGGCGGTGGCAGACAAAAATCGCCGTGAACTCCGAAACCCGTGGG
>JAIXOY010000063.1 GCA_027486525.1 Pseudomonadota bacterium | reverse complement strand
CCCTCATGGGTGTGGTGCAGGAACGTTAGTAAGGCTCCGAAGCTCGTGCCGATGATCGCCGGGAGCACGTACATCTCGATGAACTTCGCGCCGCCGATCACGAGGTAGTACTCCCGTAGAATCAACACGGCGACGATGAAGGAAACAAACGTGTGCGGATAAATTCTCCACTTCTCCTCCGCACGCACCGGCATCTGTGGAATCAGTAAGCCGAACAACGCTCGCTTAAGCATGCCGACCCAGAAGCCAATAAAAATTCCCACCGGCGATCCCGGTCCCAGTCGCACCGCGAGTTTTTCGTACCAAGGAACTTCCTCAGTCTCCGTGTAGAGCAGCTCGGGCCAGTCCGGATCCATTTTTCGAATTTGTGTTTGTCGATGGTGGAAGTCGTGGGCTTCGCGCCACGCGTAGAACCCATTGAGAATCGGCAGATGGCAGATGGTGCCGACCACGTCGTTCACCCAGCGCTTGGAAGAAAAACTATTGTGGCCGCAGTCATGACCTAACACAAAGATCCCAACAAACGACAGGCCTGCGAAGAAGATGAGTACCGCCTTGAGCGGCCAGTAGACGATGCCATCGGGCGTGACCCAGATCGCCGCTTGCGTGGCGACGACCAACAATATAACACGGAGCAACGTCAGCCACGACTGGAGTGGTTGCTGCTGGCGCATTTCGAGCGGAATCAAGCGAGCCACTTCACCGACGGTTTTCACAGTTTGCTACCCCACAAGTAGTCCTGCGTCGGTTCCACGATCCCAAAATTGCGACTGTCTTTGAACTTCGGATGGTGATGGCCGACGTGGTGGTGCTTCATCGAGCGTGCCCACGCAAAACGCATGATGAGATGTGTATGAGGTAAATGCTCAATCCAGTGAATGAGTTCGTAGAGTCCATACCAGAGTGTCAGAGTGAACACTAAGTGCGGTACGAACACAACCGGGAGAATGAAAGAGAGCACCCACGCCAGCAGCGGCAAATAGACAACGTAATATATCGCCTGAATCCACGGCGGCATCAACAACATGTAAACGTCATTGAGTTCGTCGTATTCCATGTCGTGAGCTTGGTAAAACGTATGGTGCCAATGATGCATCTTAAAGGCCCAGTGAAAGCCAGGAACCTTTTGATGCAAAAACCAACGATGGGTGATGTAGAGAAAAGTGCTCGCCCACATCACGGACAGCAACACCCACAGTGGTGACAGTAAGCTCCAACTCACAAAACTGAAAGCGATCACCAAGGCCGACACTTCAAAGAAAACGAAGAGTGCGATATGCAGCTTCGCTGAATAAAACTTTGGGATAACTTTGGCACGAAAATGCTGCCGATAACGAGCGAGTTTCATGCTTCCATTGTATGATGTTCGTCTATGCAAAGCGACGTCACATGGCAATATTTCAATGCCCTTAAAGAGAAAGGCGAAGATGTCACCTTCTCTATTATAGGTTTTCACGGTCAAAGACCGTTCAAAAAACTCTGTTTTGATCATCGTCACTATGACGGCATCACGGCTGTATGTGAAATGGCCCGTGGTCTCCCACAAGAAGGCTTCACGGCTCCTGAGCTAAAAAGTTCGCCCCGCCCTCATCTCTTGACCCGCATTTCCTATCTCGCCCTCTGGTGGCTTAGACTTTGGCCGGGTATAGGCAAAACCTGGAAAAAACGTGGTGAGGTCGAACAAACTGTCAGCGCTTTCATCCACATCGATCGGTCACAATGGAAAGGTGGCGGAACCGCGGTCGTTCTAGCAGCGTTGGATAGAACATCCCAGCGCTACCTCACTCCCTCTTTTTTGCCCCGCCTCTGGATGGTGCCCGTTGCACTCTACGAACGCATCTCCCGAGAGCTTCCTCCCCAAAACAATGTCGCATTCGTCGATGTCCGGCTTTTTGGTCAAGGCAACTCTCGAAGAGTCACCCAGCAGATGCATCGTGACCTTCGGCAAGGTCTTTATTGGGGAACGGGGCTCTCTCTCAACTGTGCCCTGCTTTTCGGGCCAAGCGTCTTCAAGTTCAGTCTCAATTTTCTGCATCATTTTTTTCGCCGCACGGGTACGCTCACGAACTTGGGGGCATGGACGATGCCTGGGCTACCAGACGATGAATGGTGGGCCATTCAACTGAATGTCGCCACACTTTCTCCCGTTGGAGCCGGTATGATGGAGATCAACGGACACCTCGGCTTGGGCATCCAATTCCACCCGACCTTGCGGTGGAACGAAACCATGGCCAGAAACTTCATGGACGAGTGGAAAGCCGAAATCTTAAGCGAGAGCGAGCAGGCGCTGAAGCACGTCTGACTTAAAGGCTAGGTCCTCGTTCGAAATCTTCGACGACGTGAAGAGATCCGAGTGGTCCATCGGAATCTTAACTTCCCGGACGTTGAAGCCCGGCATTTCTTGATCGCGCAAAGACAGCAGGCCGTCCGTTTCATTACCACCTTGCCACAGAAGCTGGTGCGACACCTTCAGAATCCAGGCCACCCTCTCCGCATCGTACTTCGCTCCCTTGACGGTCACCACCTTCTCTTCCACGAGAGCGACGATGTCAGAACGGGTACGTGCCATCTTTTCGAAGTACGACGTGTAGGCATTCTTCTTCAAACAACGGATGCCTGGCCACACCTTCGCCGAGGCACGATAGGCCCGATTCACCACTCGACTTCTCATGACACCGGGCCGCTTTTCAGTCAGAGATGAGCCCTTGAATGGCGGCTGAACACAAAAGACACGATGAACAGCGGTGCGGAAGAGTTCTGGCCTCTCCATCAGCGAAAACATCGCTTCGAGGCATCCCTTACTATGACAGAAAAGAATGACTTTCTGACCATGGGTTTGCCACAGACGATTGATCTCTGCGCTGAGTTCACGAGCATTGTCTTCCGCGGTCTTAAATGAGTTCGGTTGATAGATCGAGACGTTCTTCGCGCCCTGGGCTTCGAGCAACGACTGCGTTTCTTTAAAGTAAGAAGCCACGAAAGAAAAAGACAACAACTCACCGAGAATGCCACCCACAAACAGATACTGGTACTGCGACGCCATCATGCTTTCGCGCCTTGCTTACTGATCATGGTTGCTTCAGCCTTCGCACTCACAGTGAAGGTCTTGTGAGCTGGATCGTGCGTCCCGAGGAGCAGGTCCCAAAGCGCATTCGAGTTACCAAAGTTTTTATCTGGGCGGCGCTCGTGGTGATACAAATGATAGCGCTGAATCCAGCCAAGATAGCCACCACCATAGATCTTGTAATGGAGCAGGTAGTGAACCCACTCGTAGGCGTAGTACGCACCGAGGATGCCGAGACCAAAAGCTGCTGTCATGGCCAGGCTTCCTGTCACAAGCCACATCGGCGCCATCACCACTGGAGCGATAAAATACACCATCAAAAAACCCGCATTATAAACGCGGCGATCGGACATATCGACATGATGATAGAGATGGAATGACCCCATCAAGGCGTGCATCCACTTGAAAGGATACCTACTGTGATAGGCCCAACGATGGATGGCGTACTCAAGAAACGTCCACCAAAACACACCCAGACCTAACATGACGATCCATGAGGTCACAGGAAGCGCACCGGCGACAGCAGTGTTGAGCAGATAAACGAGAAGCGGCAGGACCATGACCAATAGATGAATCGGATTCCGCGAAGCGAAGTATTTGATCAACCAGGGATATTGCTGCACCATAAAGGTGGGCTTTGCCATGTGAGAGTCCTTTGCCACATTGTAGCCTTCCCTTCTTAAAACCTGGTAAAATACGGTAAAAACTTCACTCCCGCCCGCACCTGGGCCGTTCGGCTTTAAACTATGGAAATGAGTGCCTTATCGGATGCAGGGACATTCGCCGTTATGCTGGCGGGGTTCCTGCTCGCCAATTTTCTATTCTTTGCCGCCGGTGGATGGTGGTTCTTCTATCGTTTTCTCGGCCCCTCCATTCCTCATCGTGAGATCCATGCAACAGCACCAACCTCCGCGCAGATCTGGAGTGAGATTCGCCACTCCTTTTCCACTCAACTCATCTTTTGGCTCATGGGCATCGGTCTCTGGTTTCTGTGGAAATCGGGACATACATTCATCTACAGCCGATGGGACGAACGCGGTGTGGTTTATTTCCTGCTGAACTTTTTCATCATTCAATTTGCCCACGACACCTGGTTCTACTGGACCCACCGCTGGATGCACGAATGGAAATGGCTGCGCCCGTTCCACATGGTTCACCATCGCTCATTGCCACCGACGCCCTTCGCATCTCTTTCATTTCATCCGGTAGAAGCCATCGTGCAGGGGCTCTTCTGGTACGTGATCGCGTTTGCCATTCCTTCGCACGTGATCTGGGTCTGGGTGTTCTACAGCTTCATGTTCTACATCAACATGTGGGGCCACACGGCCTACGAGTTCTGGCACAAGGACTTGCTCGATCGCCCTCTTCAGAAAATCCTGAACACGCCCACGCATCACAACTTGCATCACAAGTATCACCAGAAGAATTTCAGCATCTACTATAATTTCTGGGACAAGGTCTGCGTCACCAATCACGCGAAGTACGACGAGGAATACCGTGCCATCAAGGCCAAGACAGAAGCCCACAAGACTTCAAAAATCATGAAAGCACTAGGACTCTAAGATGTTTCCAAAAAACGTTCAGCTCCTTCCCGCCGTCCGCATGACTCCCTGGCGCAAGATTTCTGTGGGTTCCTGGAAGCCCGTGGGTGATTCGCAAGTCTACCACCTCATGGATCTAGACGCGGAGCCAGCGCTCGCCTGGCTCGAGCAGGCCAACGCTCAGTCGGCAGATAAGATCACCATCACTCACCTTGCCGGTAAAGTGGTGGGTCAGGTTTTACGGGATATTCCCAACCTCAACAGCATCGTGCGCTTTGGAAAAATCTATCCACGCCAGAACGTCGACATCTTCTTTCACGTCGTTCAGCACGACAAAGACCTCTCGGGGCACGTGGTGCGAAGTATCGACGCCAAGTCACTCGGCGAAATCGCGCGCGAGTTAAACACTGGCGCACGCACGATCAAGTCCGGAAAGGATGAGAGTTTCAAAAAGATTAAAAACAACTGGAAAATGATCCCATCGTTTTTAGCCATGACGATGCTCAACACCATTGGTTTCATCTTCTACTCCTGCAACTGGTTCGTGAAAGGTCTGGGAGTTCCGCGCGATGCCTTCGGCAGCATGATGATCACCAACATCGGATCGCTTGGGTTAGAAAATGCATTCGTGCCGCTTCCTCCGTACTCGAAAGTTCCTTTCGTCATCGCTTTAGGAAAAGTGGTGGATCGCGTGTGTGTGGTCGACGGAAAACCCGCCGTCAAAAAGCGTGTGAGCTTCTGCTGCACTTTTGATCATCGAATCATCGATGGCGCCCACGGGGCTCAGATGGCCGAAAGAATCGAGCGCTATTTCACTAACCCTTCGGAATTGCGATAGCCGACTCATGTTCTTAGTGGACTAGTCCGATCAGGCATCCATGCGCTGGCTCCTGCTTGTTTTTACGCTTTCCTCTCTCTCGGCTTGGTCTGAGGACGCTCCTGATCGTTGGGACCTCCATCGCGCCGTTTTCAGTGCTGGCACCGAAGACGATCAGATCGCTGTGCAATCGGAAATCGTCGATCCCGAATTCTCCGCGCAGGCAGCGCCACCGCCACCACCCGAAGACGACGCAAACAATTGCGACAACGGTGTTCCCGACGTCCTCACCGCACCGGTCCGCGCCTTGATCGCCGACATGGAAGCCATCGTGACCGATGAGATGATGGAACAGAAGGACGCGCCCCAATCCACAGTCAACAAGGCCATCGCCACGTCTAAGAAATTAGTTTGTGCCGAGGTAGAGCTTTTCGTCAAAGCGCACAATCTCGACGTCGCCGTGAACTGCGCCGTGAATCCACAGATCGTTCCACCGTTCCATCTCCAAGTGGTGAAGTTCCCCGGGATGGTGAAGAAGAAAGAAGCTCTCGAGGCTGACATCGCAGCACTGCGAGCTGAAGCCGCAGAAAATCCAACGCAGACCTTCTACGCCAGTAAGATCGCGAAGCTTGAAAAGAACCTCCAGTGTCTGATGGCCCCTGACACGGCCGACTTCAATTGTCGCTACTACCTCGACACCGAATTCAAGCGCGGCAGAGCGGTCGTGCAAGTTGAGCTCCGCGACCGCGCAGGCCAGTGGTACGAGTTTAAGCAAAGCCCCGTCGACTACTTCAGTGGCGTGCCCGGGCCAAAAACCAAAAAAGGGGATCTGCAAGTTCCGGAAGCACGTTTTCGACTCACGAGCGTGAATCCGGCGAGCAGCTACTTTTCGGCGGTGCACGTGGACTATGAGAACTGGGGCCAGCGCTCGAGTCTTCTCGGCGATCTCAACGTCCCCGTCGGTGACAAGGGCGGCGACATCAAAATTCATGGCCACGGTGGCAGCGTGGGCTGTCTCGACATGGGCAACCGCGCGGCTCCGTGGATGGCGGCCCTCGTTGACCTTAGTCTAAAACAAGGGCGCGTTCCAGAAATCGATATCTACCCGACCGACATGGGGCAAGCCGATGAGGTTGCCAGCTGGCCCGGATATCAGCCGTATGAAAAATTCTGGGGCAAGCTAAGTGAGAAGTACTGGGATCAGCACGGTGCTAAGGTGAGACGAGACTTGCCACGAGTAGACCAACTGCTCAGAGCTACTTCCCCTGAGTGACCTTCGTCTTCGGCGGCACGCGAAACTCAAAATGCTTCTCGGCGAAGGTGAGTCCTGGACGGAACTCGAGGAACCGAATCTTCACTGGTCGTCCGTTGCTATTCACCAGGTCCAATTCCTTGAAGTCCCCGAGCTTCGTTGCCTTCGCCGCGTCTCCATTCTTCGTCGTGAGAATCGCCTGCTCCATCTGCATGTCTTTCTTGAGGGCAGGACTAAAAGTTAAGACTAACTGCGACTTGTTGAAAGCTACCTTGTAAGCGGAATTGGTTTTAGCACCATTTTTCAAGGAGTCTAAAAATTTGGTCAACACCAGATCTTCTGACCGCTGCACCACAACCTGCCCCTCCTCCGTTTCAACGAACGGAGGTGTGTAGTACCAGCTGGTCTTAGGGTTGGCGACGAAAGTCGAAGGTTCAGGCGAGACCACTTCGAAGCGAATGTGCCGTGGGTACTTGTAGTCGATTTTTCCGAAACTCTTCTTTTCTTTACCGCTAGCGACACCCTTGAAGCTCTGCTCGAAGTCAGCACTAAAAGAAGCCGGCAAAAAATCCTCGGCGATCGCCGAGAAAGAAAACAGCAGAGAGAAGAGAAGAAATTTCAAGGGGGCTCCTAAAAAGGAGGGGGAATCGGCCTCATCCTGCGCCTATCCCCCGACCAACCATCAGTGGAGTTGTACGGAAACTGCTTTAGAGACTCCAGGCTCTTGCATCGTCACGCCGTAAAGCGTGTCATTCAATTCCATGGTCTTCTTGTTGTGCGTGATCAAGATGAACTGGGTCTCACCGCTCATCTCACGCAACAACTCGTTGAATCGGCCAACGTTTGCGTCATCCAAGGGAGCATCTACTTCGTCCAAGAGACAGAAAGGAGACGGCTTCACCAGGAAGATCGAGAAGATCAACGACACGGCCGTCATCGCCTTCTCGCCACCCGACATCAACGTGATCGACTGCATCTTCTTGCCAGGCGGTTGCGCGATGATATCCACGCCCGCTTCTGGTGAGTCGATGTCACCGGTCATATCCAAACGCGCGGAACCACCGCCGAAGATGATAGGGAAAACCTTGCTGAAGCGTTCGTTGACCTCGTGGAAGGCCTCCTTGAAACGCTCGCGAGATTTCTCATCGATGTGCTGAATCGCCGTTTGCAGGTCGGCGAGGCTTTTCTTCAGCTCTTCTTCTTGAGTCTTCAAGAAATCATGGCGAAGTTTTTGGCGGTCGTAATCCTCGATCGCCTGCCAGTTGATTTCACCCAGACGATTGAATTCCGTCCGGCATTCTTTAAGTTTTTCACGGTAGTCACGAACTTCGGCCGGGAAGCGCTTCGTGAACTCCCACTCCTCGCGTTCAACTGTCACGACGCCTTCTTCACCTTCCATGATGTACATGGCCGATAGATCCGCCAAACCCTTCAACTGTTCCGTTGAGAGCTGGAGGTGGTTCATGATGGTGTAGCGCAAGTCCACGCGGTGCTTCTCGAAGGCGTTCTTAACCAAGATCTCTTCTTCACCAAGAATTTGTTCCTGACGGAGTTCGAGTTCGACATTTTCTTTTTCAAGCTTGCTGATCCGAGCTGTGGCGTTCTTAAGCTCAGTCTCTTTGTCCTGCATGCCCAAGAGGACCTGTGACAACTGGTCTTTCAAGAGACCCAAGAACTGCTCTTTGTCCGCCAACTGCTCAGCCAAATTAAGATTCTCTTCTTCGCCTTGCGCGACTTCGGCTTCCGCTTGCTGCATTTCTGCTTCGGCCTGCTCAAGCTGAAGTTTGTTCATCTCTGCTTTCTGTTGCAAACGCTCGAGCTGACCTTCGGTATCAGCGATCTGTGAACGCAACGACTTGAGTTGCTGTTCGTAAGACTGAGCTTTGACTTTGAGCTCGATCAAATCATCACGCTCGTTCTCGAAGCTGATCTTCAAATCGATGTGGCGTGTTTCAAGCTCCTGCATGTTGGCAGCGCTGTTGTCGTTCCGTTCCTGCACGGCCTTGCGTTCGCGCGCGATCTTCTCATCCGACTCCATCAGCGCCAAACGAAGTCCCGAGGTCTCAAGCTTGCGGGTTTGGAGGATTTCGAGACGAGACGAACTCGTGCCAAAAGTCTTTTCTTTTGATTCAAGACTCGCTTTCACTGAAGCGTGCTGAGTCGCTGCTTCTTGCTGACGAGCATTGAGATCTTCAACTTGTGAGCGCACGACAACCAGTGCCGTTTCTTTTTCAGTCAATTGAACTTCAAGTCCAGCGAGCTTCTCTTTCTTCTCAAGGAGCTCAACACTCATGCGTTCGATCAAGCCGTTACGCTCAACCACGCCCATCACCTGCTCGCTCTCAAGCGTGCGACGTAAACCGTAAGTGATGGTGTTCAATGACTTGCGGACAAATGTTTTCCAATCAGGAGAAACGATACCCTTGAACCCGATCGCCGGGTTCAATTGAGCAGCTGTCTCTTCTGTGAGGTTCGTTGCAATGAAGTAGCCTGAAAGTAAGCGGCTCAAAGCGGTGCTAAACGCCACATCCGTTGCTTTCACAACGTCCGACAGCGGACGCACACCTTCAAGAGTCAAACGCAAGCGCTCTTCGGTTTCTGGCGAGACGCCATCTTCCATGGCAAAGATGACATCCGCGGCGTGAGTGAAACCCTCGCCCAGACGAGCGAATGTATCTTTCCCACCCGAGATCAAGACGCTATCAAGGGCATCACCGAGCAATTCTTCAACCGCTGTTGCAAAACCCTCTTCGCACTGAACCAATCGCCCCAAAACTTCGATGCCGCCGTCGGCATGACGAGACACGAGGTCCTGTGCCCCGAGCTTTTTGCCTTCGGCCTGTTGGTTCACTTCGATGAGTGAATCGCGTTTGCTTTCAGTTTGAATGACTTCGCGCTGAAGAGTGCGAACTTCCGCATCCAGGGCTTTCACTTCAGCGAGCAATGTTTCCATGGCGGCTTTCGTTGCCGGCAACTGGCCCAGGACTTCTTCAAGGCGTGACTTCGCTAATTGGAAGCGTTCGCGCTCACGGATGAGGTCATCGCGCGAGGTGGAGTCTTGCTTCTCAAGGACTTCGATCTCCGCGGCAATGTCTTGCAGCAGGCGTGAGTATTCTTCGAGCTTCGAGGTGTTCCGGAACTGCTGCTGATCAAGGGCGGCCACAGCGTCTTTCGCTGAAGCGGCGTCCCGCCGGGCATTTTGCAGTTCTTCTTCGAGGTCCTGGAGCTGTTGTTTAAGGAGTTCTGCCCGCTCTTCGCGGTCAGAAAAATCCATGGCGCCGTAATCGGTTCCTTCCAATTCAGAAAGCTGTGAGCTGAGCTCTTCTGAGCGCCTTGTTCTATTTTCAGTGTCTACGGCCAGTTCTTCATTTTCTTTATTGCGAGAAGCGATCAACTTCTCTTTTTCTGCGATGGCACGCTTCAGGTGCTTCATACGCTCTTCTGATGCCGCTAATTGGCGCGAATGAGAGTTGAAGTCTTCTTGCGCTTCATCGATCTTATCGATGGCATCAGCTTTCTGAACGCGCTCGTCTTCCAAGAGAAGATCGAGCTGCTGACGACGAAGCGTGAGCTGCTCCATCTCTGTCTTGCGTTCTTCAAGAATTCTATCGGCGTTCGTCCAGTCTTGCAGGAACTCAAACTCTTTATGAGCATCCGTGATGAGTTCGTAGCGCTTGATGCGTTCACGCAGCGAGCGGGCACGCTCCGCTTTCTCCGCTTGCTTCTCGAGGTTCTTCAAGTTCTTGTAGATCTCAGCTTGCAAATCTTCCAAACGAGCCAGGTTCATTTGAGTCTGTTCGATCTTCTTCAAAGAATCACGCTTCCGAAGCTTGAACTTCGTGATGCCCGCGACTTCTTCGATCATCGTACGACGCTCTTCAGGTTTCGCTTGTACGAGCTTGTTGATTTCACCCTGCGCGATGATCGAGTACGACTTCGCACCAGCGCCCGTGTCCATGAACACTTCGTGGATATCTTTCAAGCGCGCAGGCTCGCCGTTGATGCGGTATTCAGTTTCGCCGTTACGATAGAGCTTACGTGTGAGTTGAATTTCAGCTGGACGAGCTACGGCGCCAGCAATGTGGATGTGCTTGCCGTTGGTATTCTCCATGACCAAAGTCACTTCAGCGAAACTCGCCGGAGAATATTTTGATGATCCGGCGAAGATCAAGTCTTTCATATTCGTGCCACGCAAATGCTTGGCCGACTGTTCGCCCATCACCCAGAAGAGTGCGTCCACGATGTTTGATTTACCGCAACCGTTCGGGCCCACGATACCTGTGATGCCGTCATCGAATTCGATGGTGGTGCGGTCTTTAAAAGACTTGAAACCTTGGATGTATAAACGAACGAGTTTCATGAACTGGTCCTCTCGATGGTCGGTGTGTTTCATCCGCACTTAACGGCGTCCTGCTTTAGGAAATCGGATGATGGGATTAGTCTCGCCCAGGCCTTTTCAAGTTGTAAAGCCTTTCATCGGGGCGGCCTGTTGGCCTTTTTTGTTATGCGCGTTACAGAGTGAGGGCCTGTCAGAATATTGGCCCCTTTTTTGACATAGGGCCCAAGAGCTTTGTTTACAACTGTTAGTTATTTATAAATAGAACCCATGTGCGTCATTATTTAATTAAGCAATACACCACTTTTATCTTATTTTATTAGATTATCTGTGGTGATTATTTAGGAACATGGATTCACTCGATCTCGCCCTTGTGGGCGAACTCATGAAGAAAGGACGCGCGTCCTGGGCCGACTTGGCCCAGAAGGTAGGCCTTTCTTCTCCCGGGGTCATGGATCGCATTCGACGCCTGGAAGAAAAAAAGATCATCCGTGGCTACCGCGCTGTCATTTCACCAGAGGCCTTAGGCTGGGAACTCACCGCTTTCGTATCTGTCACTCTAGAGAAGCCAAGCCAGCGAACCGCCTTTCTTAAACGCGTGAAAAGTTTTCCCGAGATTCAAGAATGTCACCACATCGCCGGTGATCACGACTATCTTCTAAAAATTCGCTGCGCCCATACTCGACACCTGGACGAGATCATTAGCCTGGGCCTGAAATCGCTCAGTGGGGTCATGCGTACCCACACGACCATTGTCATGGGGACGGAGAAAGAAACCAGCGAATTGCCGATACCTGAATCCGAGAAAAGTGAGACAGCGTGATGGAAGATTTTTTGTTGTTTGGTAAGGGCCTTGTGCTTGGTTTTTCCGTCGCTGCCCCGGTAGGACCGATTGGCCTTCTCTGCATGGATCGCTCCCTGCGCCACGGAAAACTTTCTGGCTTCTCCACCGGCATGGGTGCGGCTGCTGCGGATACCGTCTACGGTGCGATTGCAGCGATTGGCATCGCAAGCGTGATGGGATTCCTGGCCGGCTACGAACGTGAATTACGTTTCGTCGGTGGTCTCCTACTGTTGGTCGTTGCTTGGCGCATGTACATCACTCCCCCACCTGTTTTTCAACAACGAGCACCCGGACAAAAAAGACCACTCGGGCGGCTCTTCACCGAAGCTTTTGTCCTCACCATTTCAAACCCCATGACTATTCTGGGTTTCATGGCGGTCTATGCGGGTCTCGGGATTAAAGCCAGTAACATGCAAGGGATCTGCGTTGTTCTCGCGGGTGTCTTTCTGGGTTCGGCCGCCTGGTGGCTAAGCCTCAGTGTTGGAACTGTGCTGTTACGTCACAGATTGACGCCTAAGATGCTTGAGCGCTTCTCGCGCGGAGCTGGGATTGCTATCGGAATTTTTGGTCTCATCGCGCTCGTGCAGTCCCTCTTCCAGTTTAAGATTTAAACCGAATGAATTACTTAGATCAACTCGAAGCTGAAGCCATCCACACCCTGCGTGAGACAGCAGCACTTTTCGACAGGCCGGTTCTACTCTTCTCCGGCGGGAAGGATTCGTTGTGCCTATTGCTTCTCTCGGTGAAAGCGTTCAGGCCTGATGCATTCCCCTATCCCGTTCTACACATTGATACAGGTCATAACTTCCCTGAGACCCTCGATTTCCGTGATCGATTAATGAAGCAGTTAGGTGAAACGCTGATCGTCCGGAAGGTCGCCGACACCATCGCCGCAGGACGAGCGCAAGATGAAAGTGGGGCCTATCCCAGTCGCAATCGCCAACAGGCCCGCACTCTCCTCGATGCTCTCGCTGAGGGACAGTTCGACGCAGCGATTGGTGGCGCCCGGCGAGATGAAGAGAAGGCGCGAGCTAAGGAAAGATTTTTTTCCCCCCGTGCCCTTGAGGGCGGTTGGGATCCCAGCGTGCAGCAGGCAGAACTATGGAACCTGTACAATCCTTCGCTACCACCCAACGGTAACATGCGCGTTTTTCCCCTAAACAATTGGACCGAACTCGATGTGTGGCGCTGGCTCCAGCGCGAAAAAGCCGAAGTTCCTTCTCTTTACTATTCCCATCGTCGTGAAGTCGTCCAACGGCAAGACGGCACGTGGTTGCCAAATTCTCCCTACATCAACCCGCCGGCCACTGATAAAGTGGAAACCTGGAACCTCCGCTTTCGCACTGTGGGAGACATGACGTGCACCTCGCCGATTAAATCGGAGGCCACAACGATCACCGAAGTGATTCATGAAATCGAACACTCAAAGATGAGCGAGCGTGGGAGTCGGGCGGATGACAAGCGAGGGGACGCGGCCATGGAAGACCGCAAACGCGAAGGGTACTTCTAATGGAACTCAGACGTTTTTTCACCGCGGGCGAAGTGGATGATGGCAAAAGCACTTTGATCGGCAGACTCTTTCTCGATGCGGGTCGAATTCACCAAGACCAACTTGAATCGATCAAGGGCAACCTCGCTCACTTCACCGATGGCCTCAGAGAAGAGCGCACCCAGGGCATCACCATGGATGTGGCCTATCGTTTTTTTGAAACTTCGCAATTCAAATTCATCGTCGCCGATGCGCCCGGGCACCTTCCGTTCATCCGCCACATGGTCAGCGCGGCCTCCCTGGCCGATGCTGCGGTCATCTTGGTAGATGCCACTCGCGGGGTGAGCACCCAAACGCGGCGACACGCCTGGCTTGCACGGTGGTTGGGAGTTCCCTCCCTCGCGTTCCTCATCAACAAGATGGATCAAAAAGAATTCGACCCGAAGATTTTTTCCGAGATCAAGGCTCAACTCAACGAGTATTCGGATGCCACGTTCATTCCGGCCAGTGCTCTGCATGGGGACAATATCATCCAACGGTCCACTCAAACACCTTGGTACAACGGTCCGGCCCTGATGACATGGCTAGAAAGCATTCCATCAAGAACTCACGCAAAAAATGAGGCAAGGTTTTCCGTCCAGCATGTACTCAGTGACAAAAGTGTCACCGGTCAATTGTTAGCGGGCGAGATCAACGTTGGAGATGAATTGCTATCATCGCAGGGCCCAGTCACGGTGCAGGAAATCCACGTGCACCCAAGTAAACGAACGCAGGCAAGTGAGGGTGAAGCACTTCGCCTCATCGTTTCCAGCGCCAATCTGGTGCGAGGAAACCTGCTTTACCGTGGTGACATTTCCCATGCAAAAACGTGGGAAGCAGAGTGGTTATTCTTCGAAGTAGCAAGTGCCTCACTGATGGCCCAGTCGCATGCTTGGCGAGGCCAGGTCGAAGAAATTGAGCCACAAGAAATCTGGGACTGGGAGCTGCACGGCTGGGCACAGTCACAAGCGACCGAGTTGCCCTGGTTGCAGCGAGGCACGATTAAATTTTCCCACGCCCTGACTTCGGATGAATTTGGAAAGAATAATATGGGGCAGATGATTCTGGTCGACTCAATCACGGGACGAACGGTCGCGGCCGTTTTACTTAAAAAACCGCTTTAATTTTTCTTGTAACTCGAACAACGTTTCCTCTTCACTTCTGCCCAGTGTTTTAAGCCGAATATCGCAATGAACGGGCTCTTCAAAAATATCCGAGATCCCGGTGAACTGCGCGAGTTCGCCTTTGCGCGCACGCGCATAAAGCCCCTTCACATCGCGGGTTTCACACACACTCAGCGAAGTATCCACCCAAATCTCAACGTAGTTCACACAGGTTTGTCTTAGGAACTGCCGGGCCTCTTCGTAGGGCGTGATAAAAGCCGCGATGACGATGGCCCCTTGCTTTTCCAGCAACGCCGCTTCCTGGGCCATCAGCCGGAGGTGCTCTAAGCGGTCTTGCCGACCGAAGCCCGTCTGGGGCCTTTTCGCTCTGGCGACATCCCCGTCGAGGAGCTCAATTCTATGGCCTTGGCCCTGAAGCACGTGGGCCAGGCCCCGGGCCAGCGTGGTTTTCCCTGCCCCTGATAGACCCGTGAACCAGATCACCATGGGGTGATGTGCTGCGGTGGCTAAATGCGGTGTTTTTGATGTCATCCCCAACATATTACATTTCAATCAGCGCTCTTGACCAGACGGCACCAATCGAGGGAAATTCGCCTCGTACCCGGAGTGAAGGGCGACCACCCGTTCCAGGAACCAGCCGCGGCCTGCCAGCTGCTTTGCCATGAGGTCTTTCATGAGCACGTCCAAGTCGACCGGTCCTATTTCAACATTTATGAATCATCACTATCGCCACTTCAATGCGGCGGCCATGATGGATGCAGTGAAGGGCTACGAAGCTCACATGGCATCCGGTGGTAAAATGATGGTGACACTCGCCGGTGCCATGAGCACAGCGGAGTTGGGTCTTTCTCTCGCTGAGATGATCCGCCAAGGTAAGGTTCACGCCATTTCGTGTACGGGCGCGAACCTCGAGGAAGACATCTACAACCTCGTGGCTCACGAACACTACGAGCGCATCCCAGATTGGCGCGGTCTCACCAAAGAAGCTGAGCAGAAGCTGTATGACAAACATTTGAATCGCGTGACCGACACCTGCATTCCCGAAGAAGCAGCGATGAGAAAAATCTGGTCGATCATGGCGGACGAATGGGCCGAAGCTGAAAAGAAAAACGAGCGCTGCTTCCCCCACGAATTCTTCTTCCGCGCTCTTAAAAAAGGCAAGTTCACTCAGCACTACCAGATCGATCCAAAGAACTCTTGGATGCTCGCCGCTGCTGAAATGAACATCCCGATGGTTGTGCCAGGTTGGGAAGACTCAACTCTTGGTAACATGTACGCCTCATTCTGCATGAAAGGCGAAGTGAAGAACGTGCACACCGTGAAGACGGGCATCGAGTACATGATGAGCCTTGCCGACTGGTACATGGAGACGGCGAAAACTTCTTCCATTGGTTTCTTCCAAATCGGTGGCGGTATCGCCGGTGACTTCCCTATCTGCGTCGTTCCAATGATTCGCCAAGACTTAGAAAAAACTGATATCCGTTTGTGGGGTTACTTCTGTCAGATCTCTGATTCAACAACCAGCTATGGCTCTTACTCTGGCGCGGTTCCCAATGAGAAGATCACTTGGGGTAAGCTCTCTGTGAATACTCCAAGCTACATCGTAGAATCCGACGCCACCATTGTGGCTCCGTTGATGTTTGCCCACATTTTAGGATGGTAAGATGAGTCAGCAAGTCGACATCAAGACCACAGCAAAGATCGTCTGGGCGGCCCTCACGGGCTCTGTGCTGATGTACGGTTTTGTTCTTGCCCAGCTAGGAAAAGCGACTTCGTGGCAACTCCCACAGACCTACGACAGTCCCCTTGAGTTGCTGTCACTGGCCGCTCCTTTGATGCTTGTAGCGAGTCTGGTCTTGAATAAGTCTCTGCGGGCCAAGGCTTCGGCGCCGCAACAGTACTTCACGGCCATGGTTGTAAGCCTGGCCCTCCATGAGTCGATTGCGATCCTGGGGTTTGTCGCCACGTTCGTGGGTGAGCCGGCCAATATCTTCTTCTATAGTGTGAACGCGCTAGTCGCCGTCATCGGTAACTGCTTGGTTTTCCCTAGTGAAGCACCATTGAAGAGTAGGTAGTCCTCACAAAGGGCCTCGAAAGAGGCCCTTTTTATTTGAACGATCACACCAAATCGTTGGATGATCTTCCCATGAAAACACTCCTCATCGCCCTGTTCTTTCCCCTCCTGACCTGGGCTTCCATCTGCACTGAACAAACAGACGAACAAGGCAAAGTCAGCTGGCTTCATTGCCCACGTTCCACGATGGTTGTGGCTTCAGGTGCGCTGACAGAGAGAGAAGTTCTGTGGCAACTGCCGGCCGGCGTGGCGCCGAGAAAAGGTTGGCCCGTTGTCTTGTTATCGCAGGGCTCATGGTTCCCTGTTGAGTTCTCGCGCCCGCGCCACATCCCCTTCGGCGGCTACCACGAAGTCCGCTTGATTCAGGCCTTGCTCGATCATGGATACGCCGTCATCGCTCCGCGAGCAACTCTGCAAATCGGCTGGACGACGAACCTGCCCTTACCGAACTACAAGTGGACCTCGGACTACCGTGTGTTCTCGGAGATTCTGCAAAAGATTGAAGCCGGTGACTTCGGTAAACTTAACTCGGCTCGCCTCTACGCCACGGGAATCTCAAGCGGCGGCTACAACACGAGTCGCCTCGTTCTCACTTTCCCAGGAAAATTTCGAGCGATTGCGATCCAATCGGCGTCGTATGCCACATGCCTAGGCCCTGCTTGCCTCATCCCATCCAGGCTTCCTGCGCATCACCCGCCCACTCTCCTCTTACACGGAGCTCGAGATGTGACGGTCCCTCTCTTCACAGCTCTATGGTTCGAAGAAGTCTTGCGGGCCAACGGTGTTGAGGTCAAGACACTCGTAAATCCCTCAGTCGGTCATGGCTGGTTGCCTGAAGCACCGGAAGCTGTTCTTGATTGGTTTGAGACGCACTAGTCGATCGACTCAGTCACAAAGATAGTATTGAATTTCTTGATTATAAAAAGAGAATGGTCGGGGTGATAGGATTCGAACCTACGACCACCTGCTCCCAAAGCAGATACGCTACCAGACTGCGCTACACCCCGACGTCGGTCGAGTATGAACGCTGGAAGGGGAATTGTCCAGGCAAGGGTGCTGAAATCCCACTTGATTTCAGCACTTCAAAGAGCTATTTTGCGCGGCATTAGCCAACCAGGAGAGCCCATGAAAACCCTTTTCGCCGTCGTCTTTCTAAGCCTTTTAAGTGTTTCTAGCTTCGCCAGCACCATCGAATGCAGCGGGACTGAGCCGTTTTGGAGCCTTTCCGTAAAAGATAAGTTCGTTTGGTTTAATTCTCCAGAACTCACCGAGCCCATGGCCCTCAAAATCCTGAACCGCAATGAAGCTTTCGGCTACGCTCCGGGCCACACCTTCATCATTAAGACCCGCTACTCGCGCATGACCGTGATTGGCGGAACTTGCAACGATGGCATGTCAGAAGAAGAGTACACCCACAACGTGGCCTTCGAGCATGACGGCAAGCTCTTGGGTGGCTGCTGCACGATCACAGAATAGTTTCAGCGCGGAATAAAAAAGGCGAGAGCAGCCTGAGCTGCTTTCGCCCGATGCGAGTTTTTGTTTTTCCACTCCGGCAATTCGGCCAAAGTCTTCCCATCATTTTCTGCACGTGTCGGTACAAAGACTGGATCGTATCCAAAGCCTTTGTCGCCACGGTATTCCGTTCCAATGACGCCGTGGACGCGACCTTCGAAGAAATACACTTCTTCTGGTGAGAGATAGCAGCAGAGAACACAAGTGAAGTTCGCCCGGCGATTTTCTTGCCCGGCAAGCAGGTGCAAAAGTTCGGCACACTTATCCTGGTAGTTTGGTTTTTCCGGCAAGAAGCGCGCACTGAGCACACCCAGGATGTCCGGCAGCGCCTCAACACTCAAGCCGGAGTCATCGGCCAGCGACGGTACTCCGAATTCATCATAGTAGGCCTTGGCCTTGATGAGAGCATTCTCGATGAAGGTCGTGCCAGTCTCATCGGGATTGAGTCCACGAGGCGCTGGCTTTACGGCAATACGCCCAGAGAAAAGTTCAGCGAACTCTTCAGCCTTATGGGCGTTCCCAGAGGCGAGGATGAACTCAACCATTCAAAGCGGCCTGCTGAGCTGCCACGACTTTACCGATGGCCGTCTTGGCACAAGAGATCAGCGCCTGGAGTTGTTCTTCGGAGAAGGGATCGCCTTCGGCCGTGCCCTGCAGCTCAACGAATTTTCCGGTGGCCGTCATGACGACATTCACATCAGCCTCGCAGCTCGAGTCTTCTTGGTAGTTCAAGTCAGCGATCGCGAAGCCCTCCTTGGTGAGCCCGACACTGACAGCTGCAAGAGCCTCTTTCAGAGGGTATTCTTTCAGGAGACCGTCTTTTTGCAATTTGCGAATCGCGAGCTCTAGCGCGACATAAGCTCCCGAGATTGCCGTCGTCCGTGTTCCACCGTCGGCGACCATGACATCACAATCGATCATGAGTGTGCGTTCGCCAAGTTTTGACATATCGGTGATCGCACGCAGGGCACGGCCAATCAACCGCTGAATCTCTTGCGTGCGACCTGAGGCGCCTTTGCGTTCACGGTCACCACGAGTGTGAGTCGCCGAAGGCAACATGGCATACTCCGCAGTAAGCCACCCCTGGCCTTTGCCTTTCAGGAACGGAGGCACACTCTCTTGCACGTTCACCGTCACTTGGACTTTTGTATTACCAAACTCCGCCAAGACGCTGCCATGGGCATACGGATTGACGTTGGTGGTGAAACGAATCGGACGTGGGGTATCGCGTTTGATGAGTGACATATGTTAACCTCGAGGCATGTTGAAACATTTGCGTTTGGTACAATGTGACTCTACACAAGACGAGCTAAAACGGCACTTCGAAGTGTATTCATTAGTATCGACTGAAGCGCAGAATCAGGGCCGAGGACGTGGAAATCACAGCTGGGAACATCGTCCCGGTGCACTGGCCTATTCCTTTAGCGCACCTGCTCATCCGCAACTCACATGGCAGGCGCTAGAAGTGGCGGTCTCCCTGGCCGAAAGTATTGAGAGCCTTTGGGGTGTTCGCGTTTCTCTCAAATGGCCCAATGACATTTACATCAATGGAAGTAAGTGCGGCGGCATTCTTTTGCAGCATCAAAGTCCGCATATGTTTATTGGGGTTGGTCTGAACGTTAATCCGGTTGCTGGTTCACCATGGGGAAGCGTACTCACAGCACCCCTCGATTGGAACAACCAGCTCTGTCACGACATTCCTGCGCGTCTAGTAAGTGCTTATCTCCTCAACCATCCTCGTCCACTCGCTCAACTTCAGCAGGCGTGGAGCGAGCGCTGTGCTCACCTCGGACGTCTCGTCACGATCACGGACGGTGGAGAGAAGACCACAGGGCTTTTTCAGGGATTAGGACTACATGGCGAAGCCATCGTAAACGGTAAGCATGTTTTTAACGGGACACTTCGGTGGGACTAGAGATTCTTTGAAACTTGGTCGCTGATTTTCCGCAGCTCATTCTTGATGAGATTCTCCGCAAGATCGGGAATGACTTCCCACGCCACTTTCTCAACATGCTGGCGACAGTAGTCGGCCACAGCTTCTTTCACGAGCTCTTTCAGCAAAGGACGCAAAGCCTCAAGATCGGCCGGCAAAGCCGTACCATAAACCGGAGCACGGTCTTGTTTATCTAACGGTTCAAACAAGGAGTCATCAAACGCCTGACCGCCATCGTTAATCGCGCTGAACGCTGGCTCTTCTTCCTTGACGACACTTAACTTCGGCTGAGAGTCTTCGAACGCATCGACCGACCAGAGATCTTCTTCGACTTCATCACGGATCTGATCTGCGAGACGTTGATCACCTTCGACATCTTCCATTCCGCTAAGCTCTAACAACACGGAAGACTCCGGACGCCCGTTATCTTCAACCGTGAGCTCATTGAGAGAGATCAGCTTCGATTTTGGTGCCGGTGTCGGTTCAAGCTCAAGCGTAAAGCCACTCGTCATGTCCGGGTACTCGAGATCATCCGCTGTCGGAAGTTGGTAATCTGTCTTGGGTGCTTCTTTCGGTAGCGTGAGTTCAATTTTGGGAATCGCCGGTGCGGACTCCTCACCGATCACAGGGGGAAGATCCGGGGAGCCGGTTGATTTTCCAATCACACCAGGAACCATCATGCCCCACTGGTCGAGGTCCTCTCCGAAGTTGACGACAGTGTCGTTCACCATCACACCGATGTCGGGAGTTTTTCTTTCCACTGACTCTCGAATCGTCCAGCCATCTTCAACCGGTGGCGCCGCCGCTTTCTTAGGTGCAGTCGTTAGCGGCATGCCATAAGCAAGATTGAGGACTTGAATGATAAACTTCGCCGTATCGAAAGGCTTCACGACGTGCTGTTCTGCGCCTGCTTCACGAAGAGCACTCTCGTCGACGGTATCAAAGGTTCCGTACATCACGAGAATTTTTGATTGCGGCGAACGGCTCTTAATGGTGCGGCACAGATCGTAGCCCGTTTGTGTTTCTGAAAAATTAAAATCAAGGAAGACAACGGCTGGGCGATGCTGAGAAAGCTTATCCGACAGTTCGGCTTCGCGTGCGCACTCAACGATTTCGCAAGACTCATCTTTGAGGATGATCTTGATCACCTTGTGGACGGTAGGACTGTCATCTGCCAATAAAATTTTAACGCCCATGCTCCACATTATAGGCAATGGGCGTCCAGGGCGGAAAGCGAAAACACTCTAAAATTCTAGAATCATTCCCGTTTGATTGGCCGTATTGCCACGGGAATTGGACAATTTCAGTAAGCCATTCAGCTTATGATGAGCGTCTTCACCAGCGCGCGAGAGAGCATGCGCTAGCTCCAAGGGCGTGAGCCATGGGGCAATGCCCTCTGTGAGAAAGATAAACTGATCTCCGTCCTGAATGCGGACTTCGCGCATAGACCAAGTCAGTTCAGGAAAAAAACCAAAACCCCCTGCAGGAGCCTTTAATGCCGATGGGCCGTGCGGGTCTACGGAGAGATGCTGATGAGTATCAGGTAAAAAAAGTGGTTCGACATGACCATGGCGGGCCAGGAAAGCCTGGCAGCCACCAACTTGCGATAAAACCAATATATCGTCGGCCTTGATAGCACAGGCCGCACTTGCACCGGCCCGTTGATTCAGACCCTTCTTTGAGTTTTCTTTGAAGAGGACCTGGTGGGCGTTCAGCATCGCATTCACGAGAGCGTTGCCTTCCAACAACCATCGCGGGCTCCAGTACAGCGGCATCGTGGCGTCTTGGTCGTCCGCAAGTTGCGACAAGAATACCTTCAAATCTTCTTTGAGTCTTCCTACCGCCCGGTCACCGATTCCCGTTCCACCAAACCCATCGAGCACGAAGAAAAATTGCTGATCGAGGTCAAAGTCGTAGCCGTCTTCATTGGTCTCCAAATGAGGCCCTTGATGAGTAACTGCGGCATAGGCCTTGAGTTTCATGAACTACTCCAAATAATTTTTCAATTTCTCAGATGCTTTCTTGTAATACTCACTGTCCGTCGGCGAAATCGATTGCACCTCTTGGAACTTCTCTTTGGCGTCACCGAAGAGTGACAAGCTCTCGGAAATGATCGCCTCGCGGTAAATTTTCTTCGAGCGGGTATCGAGCAGCTCCCGAATTCCATCGACCTCGTCGAGGCCTTCTTTATTCGTCGGATCAATCGCCAGAACTTGTAGATAAGACTCATAAGCACCTTTGAGGTCTTGTCCTTCTTTGAGTGAACGGGCCTTACCGAGTAGGGGTGCAATCTCAGATGCCATCTGGGCTTTTGCATCACCCAGCATATCGCCAGCTTCCTTAATCAGGTCCTCATCCATTTGCTTGATGGTGAGGAATTCTTCGAGCTTTGCGATCGCCTTCTGCCATTCCTTAGAGAGATACAGCTTCTTGCCCGGCGCTAGCGAATCTACCATGCGAGAGCGTTCCGTTTTTGCTCGCGCCTCCGCTTCCGCCTTCGCCCTTTCCTGGGCCTGCCAAACTTCAATCTCTTGCTTGAGTGGCGTGACTTCTAAGTTTTCTGGATCGCGCTCTAGAATTTGCGCAAACAGTTGCTCGGCACGGGTTACGTTTCTCGCCGTGACCGCTTCTTTCGCCTCAACCAGCATCGCTTTCACTTCTTCCCGAACGCGGGCCTTCTCGGCTTCCGTCTTGAGTCGTTCTTGCTCGTCCTTGAACAGCTTGTTTTGATTCTGCACGTAGACGAAGAGAGTCTTGGCGTTCGCATAGCTTGGATCTACCGCCAAGATCTGCTCAAGCTCGGCAAGAGCTTCATCCAGCTTTTTGTCTTTGACGTAAGACTCCGCAATCTTGTAACGAGCTTCGAGGGCCCGGATCTGCTCCGGAGAAAGAGTGTTCTTTTTTTCTTCAGCAGGCTTGGCATCTTTGGCGACTTTCTCTTTCGCTGGATCCGCTTTCTTGGGGGCTTTCTTCTCAGGCTCTTCCATCAAGAACGCAATCAGAAGAAGCACGCCCAAGATCATGGCAATGCGTTTCTTCTTAGGATCTTTCATGATCCGCTTGATGATACTTTTTTCCTGAGAGGCGTCGTTGCCGTTGAAGTCGACACCCCCGGCACCAGAGGGCATGTTCTCGAGAGGGACTTCTTCCTCGACTTCTTCAATGCGTTCGATGACTTGCCCTGCTTCAACTGGCATCAACCGGCTTCCCTCGGATTTCAACAAATCCGAAATGACCTGCACCGTGAAGGTCGTAGAGCCGACAATGAATTCATCGCCGTTTACGATGTCTGACTTGTTAATCCTCTGACCGTTTAGCAGCGTTCCGTTGGATGAATTTAAATCCTCCAGGACAAGACTCACCATGTTCT
>JAIXOY010000256.1 GCA_027486525.1 Pseudomonadota bacterium | reverse complement strand
ACACGTTTTGGAGTCTCACGATTATTCTATTGCTGTTCTATGCCATGGCATTTTTTAGAAATGCATTGGTGCTAGATAATACCCTGGCCTCCACTTGGTACTTAGTCGCGATGGTTCTGCTGGGACTCTCATCTTGGCAAATTTCTTCTCCACTCTACTACCCGATGGTGCAGTGGTGGGAGTATGACTTCCGGTTCCGTCCGGATATTCGCGTTTGGGTAGAAGTCGCCGAAAATGGTTATCGCGCGCGCATGACCGATCTTCGTCGTGGCGCAGGATGTGTCGTCATGTTTCAATCTGTTCCAGAGGGGACGTGGATCAATGTCACAACCGACGTGATGACACAGAAGTTTGGAATGAAGGCGCAAGTGGTAAGTCGCAAAGAACCAATTTTAGGTCGTGCGTTCATCTACGGCGTTCGGTTTGATACCGAAGATCTTGAACAGCGCCAGCGGCTCAAGCTTTTGACCAATTATTGGAACGAAAGCAAGAAACTCAAAATCAGATCTAAATTCGATGCCCTTCAGTGAATCTATGAATGATCATATTTGGTTTATGCGATTGGCGCTCGAGCAAGCCGAACAGGCGTGGCGCTTGCAAGAAGTTCCAGTGGGCGCGGTTGTCGTAGATGCCAAGGGGGAAGTTCTAGCGCGCGCGCACAATCTCAAAGAAACAAATCATAACGCCTGCGGACACGCCGAGATATTAGCTCTGCAAGAAGCTTCACAAAAATTGGGGACGTGGAGACTTAATGACTGTCGTCTCTATGTAACGCTTGAACCTTGTCCTATGTGCCTGGCGGCGCTAGGTCAGTCCCGAATTCAGCAAGTCATCTTCGGTGCCTACGATCCGAAAGGTGGCTCGGTAAGTCTGGGTTATGCACTTCACAAAGATCCACGCCTCAATCATCGCTTTGCTATGATTGGCGGAGTACTTCACTACGACTGTTCGCGCATGCTTTCAGAGTTTTTCAAACAAAGAAGACCGGGTCATTTAGCAGCACTGCACAATACATAGACGAAAGATGAGTGAGCGTGCTAATTGTGACTTTCATGCGGAGTCGTGTCCGAGTGGTCGAAGGAGTACGCTTGGAAAGCGTATAATGGTGAAAGCCATTCAAGAGTTCAAATCTCTTCGACTCCGCCATTTTTACTTTTCTCAATCATTTTTATGTTGCGTTGCAGTTGTTTTGACAGACATCGGCCACACCTCTAGGATTGCAGACGGTCTGGGCCAGATGTACTCATCGCCATGAACTCCGCCAGGTCGGGAACGAAGCAACGGTAATGGTTTGGCGAGTAGTGTTTGGTTCCAGGCCACTTTCGCAATTTGTTATTTAGCAGTCTTAAATCATCTTACTTCATCACATTTATGATCATTATGGTGCGTCCGCGCATTGACGCGTGCAGGCCTGTCCCCTATTTTGTCGCCTCTATTCGCCACCGTGATTTTGGAGACTTATGTCGTATCAGGTCCTTGCCAGAAAATGGCGACCGAAACGGTTTGAAGAAGTAGTCGGACAAGAACATGTGACACGTTCACTTCAGAACGCTTTGCGCACAGGTAAACTCGCGCACGCTTATCTATTCACCGGTACACGCGGCGTAGGAAAGACATCAATCGCTCGTCTCTTTGCTAAGGCCGTTCGTTGCGAGCAGCGCGGCCCTGATATGAATCCCTGCAATCAATGCGTTTCTTGCAAAGACATTGAGCATGGCCACTCACTTGATTACCAAGAGATCGACGGAGCCTCTCACAACAGTGTTGATAACGTTCGCGACCTCATCGAAAACGTCCGCTATCTTCCTGCCCGTGGCACTCATAAATTGTACGTCATCGATGAAGTTCACATGCTCTCAACACCAGCATTCAATGCTTTGTTGAAGACCCTAGAAGAACCGCCGGCTCACGTGGTGTTTGTTTTCGCGACGACAGACGCTCACAAGCTTCTGGGAACAGTTCTTTCTCGCTGCCAACGTTTTGATTTTAAAAACGTAACAGTGGATGTGCTCACTGCTCACGCCAATATGGTGGCAAAAGCTGAAGCCATTACATTTAAAGACGCCGCTTTGGTTCGTCGGCTGGCTGAGTATGGCAAAGGCTCTGTGCGCGATATGCTCTCGCTATTCGACCAGGTGCTAAGCCTGGCTGGCGGTAAAGAGATTGATGAAGAAACATTCTACCAGGCGCTTGGCCTTGCACGTGCCGGTGCTTTGCGTGACTTGTTGGGCTTTTTGCTTACAGAAAAACCCCTTGAGACGTCATCGCTCTTTCAACAATTACTTCAAGAGAACATCGACCTGAAGCGTTTGATTGATCAGTTGCTTGAGTCGTTCTACGCCATTATTCAAAAAATTGATCAGCCGTCCGAAGTCTACGCTCAGGGTTTTTTGCCAGCGAACGCTTTGCAAGGAACAACCTACGCCGAGCTGTTCTGGATCTACGAAACATTCACTAAGGATTGTGAGTGGGCTCTGGTAAGTCCAGCTCCGGAGAAAGTGGTCGACCTCACATTGCAAAAGTTGGCCCGTCGTCGCCAGATTCTGAAGCCGGATCGTGGTGTCATCCGTCACGACAACGCGGTAGTTTCCGCTCCGGTGAGTACAGCAGCACCAAAAGCTGCACCCGTTGTTAAGAAAGCAGAACCCGAAGCCAAGATTGAAGCCCTTATTGCCGCTCTCCACGATGCACCCACAATTAAAGCGAACCTTGAGCTGGGTGATTTCGTAGAAAAGCCGCGCTTCCATGACGATGTTCTTCATCTCACATTGGGCTTCCCTGAAGATGAGGGAATGCCGAAAGATTATTTGCAAGACCCGGATGTGGCACCGAAGTTTCGCTCAAGAGTCGCTCAGTTTTACGGTGTCACCGATGCAAAACTTGTTGTGAAGCTTGTGACAGTCTCGCTTGAAGAAGCAGATAGAACCGGTTTCACAACCGTTCATCAGCGCGACACGAAACGCCAAGCCGATGATGTCGAAGATCGTCGTGGCAAAATTTTGAATGCACCCTATGTCAAAGAGGCCGAGCGTCTCTTTAATGCCAAAGTAGATAAAGTCATTTTGAAGGATTCTAAACTATGAACATTAACAACATGATGAAACAGGCCCAGCAAATGCAGGCCAAGATGGCGAGCCTTCAGAATGAACTCGCAGAACGCGAAGTGGAATTCTCGGCTGGCGGCGGTGCCGTAGTCGTAAAGGTAAACGGCAAACAAGAATTGCTCTCTATCAAGATCTCTAAAGACGCCGTTGATCCTAACGACGTGGAAACCCTCGAGACGTTGGTTTTCACAGCAGTGAATTCTGCCATGAAAGAGTAACAAGATATGGTGACTAAAGCGATGTCAAAAATCACAGGCGGCCTTAGCCTACCAGGACTTTTCTAGATGATGGATTTGCCACCAGTGGTAAAAAACGCAGTGACAGCCCTCGGGCGCCTTCCAGGTGTTGGAGAGAAGTCCGCCCTGCGCATGGTCACTGCGATGACTCACTGGCGTGCCTCTGAGTTGCAACAGTTTGCCCTGGCCACCGGCGGTCTTGCTGATTTGCGCGAGTGTGATCACTGCGGCATGTGGACGGAAGAACCGGTCTGCGCCATTTGTGTTGATCCACGCCGCGCTGAAAGCGGAATTCTGTGTGTGGTTGAGCAAGTTTCAGATTTGCTCGCGATTGAGAAAAGTGGCCAATACAAAGGACGCTTCCTCGTTCTGGGCGGAGTACTGAATCCACTCTTGGGCGTCGGTCCTGACCAACTGCGCCTCACGGCGATGGGTGACTTTGTACAAAGAGAACACATTCAAACCATTATCCTCGCGCTCAATCCTAGCGTAGAAGGTGATGCGACCTGTGCTTACATAAAGCATGTGTTGCCTGCAGGTGTGGCGGTTGAGCGCATCGGTTTTGGTATGCCTATCGGTGGAAGTCTTGAGTACTTGGATCCGATGACGATTGGTAAGGCACTCGAAAACCGGAAGAGCTTTTAATGATTAACGGTCAAATGCACGAGCATATTACGAACTTCATGAGCAAGCATAAACTTCCAAAGGGCTTGCGTCTTTTGGTTGTTCGTAACGATGGTCTTCTCGTCTGGGATGGTCGTCCGGATAACTCATCGCAAGCCATGGCCGCTTTGTGTGGCGGTGTTTGGGAAGCGGCGAATGCGATGGCGAAAGCCGCGGGTCAGGCGAGTGTGCAAGATTTCCGTTTTGTGTTTGATTCAACAGATCGTGGTGTTTTGATTTTCCCTATTGAAGGCGATCGTCAGCACTTTTACCTTACGGCGATTTATCAGGGCTGTGTAAATCCAGCCCTTCTAAAACGCCAAGTTCATGGACTAGGAACAAAGCTTGCTGCCCATGTGCGCGCCCTTCCTCGTCCCACCCGCAGCACACCCGTGCCGCAGCGTACGGGTTACCTTTTCAGCGACATCTCGGACGAAGAGATGGACCGCTTGTTTGGGATTTAGGTATTTATGTCATTCGTAAATTATCACACTAAAGAAATTAACTGCAAAATCGTCTACTACGGTCCGGGCCTGGGCGGTAAGACGACAAATATTCAGTGGATCTATCAGAAAACCTCCGCCGGCAATAAGGGGCAGATGGTTTCGTTGAACACAGAGAACGAAAGAACTTTGTTCTTTGATTTCCTCCCGCTTGATTTGGGTGAGATTCGTGGTTTTAAAACACGCTTCCATCTCTACACAGTTCCAGGACAGGTTTTCTACGAAGCCAGCCGTAAGCTTATCCTCCGTGGTGTCGACGGTTTGGTTTTTGTTGCGGACTCGCAAGTTGAGCGTATGGAAGCAAACATGGAGAGCCTCGCAAGCCTTGAGCAGAACTTGTCTGCGCAAGGCTACGAGCCGGGTCGCGTTCCCACTGTTATGCAGTGGAATAAGCGCGATCTTCCGAACATTGTTCCCGTCAGTGATCTGTCGCAGAAGTTAAACACGCGTCGTCTCCCTGAGTTTGAGGCCGTGGCCTTTCAGGGTGAAGGCGTTTTTGAAACGTTGAAAACAATTAGTAAAATGGTTCTGCTCAATATTAAGGGCGGACTGGAATAAGGAGCTGCTTATGGCACCCGTTAAGAACAAGCCTCTGACCAAGACACAACTCAATCAGCTTAAGAAGAAGCTGCAAGAGGAGCGCGCAAGTTTGCTTTTCAGCGGAAAGGTGAACGCGGATGACTTGGGTCTTTCCATGAGCGAAGACGTAAGCGACGAAGTCGATGCGGCCGTTGCTGACTACGAAGGTTCACACCTTTTGCGTTTCCGTAACCGCGAAGTGTTCTATGCCAAGAAACTTGAGAAAGCGCTCAAGCAACTTGAGGCCGGCGAATACGGCGAATGCAAAGATTGCGGCGAAATGATTAAGTTTGAACGCCTTCTTGCGCGCCCGACGGCTGAGATGTGCATTTTGTGCAAAGAAGAAGCTGAGCGCGAGGAATCTTCAAATATTTACGGACGCATGTCGAAGTCGTTGGCGAAAACCGTCGACCTCTCAGTCGGCGCAGCGGCTCGCTAATGACGACGGGGAGAAAACTTGCTGTTATTGGTGGCAGTGGCATCTACAAGCTAGATGCCATTAAGCAAACGGGGTCAAAAGATATTGAGACTCCATTTGGTCGCCCAAGCGCACCTGTGATGGAAATGGAAGTACAGGGCTCTCCCTTTCTCTTTCTTCCTCGCCACGGAATTGGCCACCATATCTCCCCAACAGAAGTGAATTATCGCGCCAATATCTACGCCCTCAAAGCGTTGGGTGCTGACACGATTGTCAGTATTTCAGCGGTGGGCTCGTTACAAGAGCAGTACGCCCCTCGTGATTTCGTACTACCGGACCAATTTTTGGATTGGACCAAGGGTCACCGTAAGCGCACTTTCTTTGATGAGGGCATGGTTGGCCACGTGTCAGCTGCTTACCCAGTTGAAAAGAATCTTCAAGCGCGCATTCATCAGGCCTGCCTCAGTTCAGGTGTGAAGACACACTTGGGTGGAACGTATGTTTGCATTGAAGGCCCGCAGTTCTCTTCGCGGGCAGAATCTCAAATCTATCGTTCATTCGGCGCTTCAGTCATCGGTATGACAAACGTCCCAGAAGCTTATCTCGCCAAGGAAGCAGGCATGGCCTACGCCACGGTTGCCATGGTGACGGATTACGATTGCTGGAAAGACGAGCACTGTGAAGTCTCTGAAATCATGGCCATCATGAAAGACAATTATGTGAGCGCACAGAAGCTTGTTCTCGCATTGATCCCGTCTTTGGTGAAAGAGCCAGTCAACTTTTCTCCTGAAAATAAATACGCTGTGATTACCGACCCGGCTAAGCTTTCCGCAAGCCATAAAGAAATCTTGGAAGTAGTTCTTCGGTGAGCGGTGAGTACCTTCCCCATATTTCTGTTCTACTTGAAGAGTGCTTGAATGCACTTTCCGTAGGGGCAGATGGGGTAGATGTGCCACTTTTTGCCGATCTGACTTTTGGTGGCGGTGGCCATAGTTCCGAAATTCTTAGGCGTAATCCCACCGCTCGCCTCATTGCTTTTGACCGTGATCCTGCCGCAATTGCTAATGGTGAGGAGCTGCTTAAGCGCAATGGTTGGTCTGACCGGGCCAAGTTAGTGCACGCTAACTTTGATCAGCTTTACCCATGGTTTCAGGCGAATAGTCCCGGGCTTTTTAATGGGGTGCTTGCCGATCTTGGTGTTTCTTCTCACCAGTTCGATGCAGGTGATCGCGGTTTTTCTTTCCGAGCCGATGCCCCTCTGGATATGCGAATGGATACTTCGGATGCTTCGATCGGGACAGCCGCTGATCTCGTAAACACGCTCCCAGAGGAAGATTTGGCCAATTTGATCTACAAATACGGCGAGGACAGATTGTCTCGCAGGATCGCTGCCCGCATTGTTGAAAAAAGAAAAGAGCGCCCCTACCGGACCACCGGAGAATTAGAAGAAGCCTGTTTCCTTTCTTATCCTTCAGGCCAACGTCACAAAGGAATTCATCCAGCGACTCGCACTTTTCAGGCGTTGAGAATTGCCGTGAACGATGAATTGGGTTCTTTGGAAAGAATGCTCGCGGGTCTACCGAACATTTTGGCGGAAGGTGGAACCGCCGCCATCATCAGCTTCCATTCTTTGGAAGATCGAATCGTGAAACACACTTATAAAGAAATAGTGGCGAATGAAAATAACCGCGTTATGATATTAACTAAGAAGCCTATTGTACCAACCGAGCGCGAAGTGGAAGTTAACCCGAGGGCAAGGAGTGCCAAGCTTAGGGTTCTGCGGCGGATGGAAAACCATGGAGGGTTAAATGGCTTTAAGAAACGCAAAAAAGACTCCGAGCTGGAAAGAGAATAAGGTCCTTCAGACGTTGTTCCATCCACGTATTCTCCCATTTACACTTACATTTTCTTGTATGGCCGTCTTGTTCGTGACTATCAGGATGAAGTCAATCGAGCAGGCCTATCAGCTAGACGGTTTGGCGAACGCAATGGATAAAGCGCTCGTGCAAAACAAGGAATTAAAAGCGCAAAGGGCACGGATGCTCTCAGTGCAACATCTTCGCGACTACGCGGAGAAGTTCAATCTGAAAGAGCCGGGCCCCGAGCAGATTATCCTCATTCCCTAAGCATACGGATGTGCTTAGTATAGGGGGCCTGTGAAGACTCGGATTCAAACGACATTTTTCGTGTTCATTGTTTTGTTTGCCCTTGTTGCGGCAAAAGCATTCTACATTCAGGTGGTGCAGAAGCAGAGACTCCTTGCCTATGCTCGCAGCCAGTTCATGCGCGAGACACGAGAGTTTCCTAATCGCGGTAGCATCACTGATCGCCACGGCAATCCCCTCGCCATTAACGTGCAAACTTGGAACCTCTACACATTTCCTCGCAAGAAAGGTCCTGCGTACCAAAAGCAACTTCGTGAGATGGCGAAGGCTGTACCCGAACTTACTTACAACATGTTGTGGGGAAAAGTTAAAAACCGTTCAAAGTACACATGGCTCGCTCGTCGCGTCCGCTTGAATGAAACGCAAGTGGCTAAGCTTCGTAAGCTCGATGCGATCCACATGGAACCTCTTAACACTCGTGTTTATCCCAACCACGAACTCGCGAGTCAAATTCTTGGGTTCACTGGCATCGACAACACCGGCATGGCCGGTGTGGAGCGCATGAAGAATAAAGAACTGCGTGGCGAAGCACAGTTGGTTCGCTATCACCGCGATGCCAAGGGGCGTCCGATCAAGTATGAGCAGATTGAAACCACGGCCATGCCTGCTCGTGACGTAGCACTTTCTATTGATAAGGAACTCCAGGGGGCGACAGAAAATTACTTGAAAGAAGCCGTTGTTCATCACCAAGCCTTACGAGGTGGGGCAGCGGTAATGGATGCGGAGTCTGGTGAGATTCTGGCCATGGCCAATTGGCCAAGCTTCGATCCAAACAACGCAACAAATTCTCCTACCGAAAATCGCAAGCTCGCCTTTGTGACCGATCCGTTTGAACCCGGCTCAATCTTCAAAACGTTTACCATCGCAGCGGCGCTAGAAAATAACATCGCGAAACCGGAAAAACGCTACTTCTGTGAATACGGTAAAATGCGGGTTGGCAATCACACCATCGGTGAGGCCGAGGACGATAAAAAGCATAAGTTCGAGTGGCTCACGGTATCTGAAATTCTGAAGTACAGCTCAAACGTCGGAACCACGAAGCTCGCCTTTGATGTAAAGTACCCACGCCTCAAGGGAACTCTTAAGAAGTTTGGCATCGGCGAGAAAACGGGCATCGAAGTAACGGGCGAATCAAAAGGTATTCTGACTCGCGCTGAGACGGTAAAGCCGCTCACTCTTTCAAATATCAGCTTTGGTCACGGTGTCGCGACAACGGCGGTGCAGATGTTGCGTGCTTACGCGGCTATTGCTAACGGTGGGTACATGGTTCGTCCTACGTTGCTTAAAACAGAAGCCTCACAACTCATTCCTGAAAACCGTATCATCAGCGAGAAGACGTCACTACAGCTGACAAAAATGCTGGTCGAAACGGTTGAGGATGGTACGGGCATCGCAGCAAAAATCCCGCACTACTCAATCGCAGGCAAGACCGGAACCGTTCAACGTGTTCGTGAAGGCGGCGGTTATGATGGGTATATTGCAAGCTTCGCAGGATATCCGGTCAATGTGGATCGCAAGTTTGTCGTGGTTGTTTACGTCGATAATCCTAAGGCGAACGGCTACTATGGAAGTGTCGCCGCCGCACCTGTGTTCAAAAAAATTACGCAGTATCTTCTTTATAAGAAGAAAAACTTCTCTCGTTTTGCGAAATACAACTCTGAATCTAACGAGAAGAATCTGGATACCGTTCAGGTGTCTCAGGCCTCACGTCGCATGATCGGTCCAGGCCGCATGCCAAATTTCATCGGAATGGATAAGGCCTCAGCTATTCGCATGGCGGAAAGTCTTAAGCTGCAAATGGAGTTAACGGGCTTTGGAGTGGTTTCACGTCAGTCTCCAGCGGCGGGAGATTCGATCGTGGGGGCCAACGAGATTAACCTTCACTTCAGTCCGCCGTCATATGAAGAATGAAGTCGAAGCTCTGTTGTTGTCAGGCGATGCGGACCTCCTAAAAAAAATCAAGCAGCTTGATTGGCGTCTTGAGAATGCCACAAGCGAGCAGATTGTTGCTTATCAGTTAGCTCCAGGTGACTCTGCGCTAATAAAACTCAAAGAACGCTTACAAAAGAAAAAACCCGGGATACTGCTTGTCAGTCGTGATCCAGGGGAAGAGCTTGGGTGTCCGATTTGGATTGCTCGACTTGATGCCTGGGCTGAAATTCTAGACCACCTCTGCCATCATTTTTTTCCTATTCCTTCTGGTTTGCGCATGTTGGCTGTCACGGGAACCAATGGAAAAACAACCACCGCTGACTTAGTTCTGCAAATGGGAGAAGCCGCCGGTTTGCGGGGATTTTCCATCGGCACACTAGGCGTTCGCCGTGAAGGAAAGACAATCGAAGAATTCGGACTTACAACGCCAGGACAGGTTCAGCTGCGCCAAATGCTTTCTCATTATGGCGCCAATGCTGATTTTGTTGTCATGGAGGCGAGCTCGCATGCGCTAGAGCAAGAGCGGGTTTTTGGCCTTAAGTTTGAGGCCGCTGCTTGGACGAGCTTTACGCAAGACCATCTTGATTACCATGGCACCATGGACGCATATTTCAAATCGAAAGAAAAAATCTTTGAATATCTCAAACCGAATGGTTTCGTGTTTGTTCCCGCGAGCCAAGACGAACTAGTAAAGAGGCTGGCTTCGCGAAAAAACGTACGTCCTGTTGCTGGATTCACTCAAGAACAACAGGAGACATTGCCTGTTTTTTTCCTAGCGCGCTTCAATGAAGAAAATCTCTCCTCAGCATTGGCGCTCATTGGCCAGCTAGGTGTTGATACGTCACAGGTCGAGTTCTCTAAGCTCCTTCCACCGCCTGGAAGATTCTATATCCGAGAGTGGGAAGGCCGAACTGCGATTGTTGATTTTGCACATACACCCGACGCACTCGAGAACATTCTTCGTGCTGTTAAAGATGCCTTTCCTAAACAACGTCTCATCGGGCTGTTTGGCTGTGGTGGTGACCGCGATCGCACGAAACGTCCACTCATGGGGCAAGCTGCTGCGAAATTTTGTGATGAGATTGTGGTTACAAGTGATAATCCTCGCACTGAGAATCCGGAGCAAATCATTCAAGATATCGTAAAGGGCATTAGTGCAACAGCGGTGCTCGTTATAGAAGAAGACAGGCCAACTGCAGTAAGAGGTATTTTAGCGAAGTTACGCGCTGGTGATGTGCTGGTCATGGCCGGAAAAGGTCACGAGGACTATATTCTCAAGGGCACCACGAAGGTGCCTTATAGCGATATTGCCGAACTCGATGGTTTTATCGCTCGTGTTAAAGGAAAGTCACCGTGATTGAAACTCGCTTGCTTGCCGAATGTCCTTCGGTGAAAAAAATATCAGGAAATCTTCCCAAGGAACTGCTTGGTTTCTGTTCTGATACCCGTGCCTACAAGCACCCCGCGATGTTCATGGCCTATCCGGGCTCGCGCCATAATCCTCTCTCATATGTAGAGCCGTTGCTTAAAGAGGGCTGTCCCGTGGTGATCTTCGAATCATCGATGGAGAATGAAGGTCTTGTGGAGCAACTCCAAGAAAAATATCCGGCAGTTTGTTTTGTCGGTGTTCAAGATGCCGTTACGTTCACCCAAGAGTTGGGAACACGTCACGTGCGTGGTTGGCAAAAGAATGGTGGAAGAGTTTTTGCAATTTCTGGCTCCAACGGAAAAACGACGCACAAAGAGATGCTGGCTTTTTTGTTGAAAACAGTGATGCCCAACGAGATGGTCGCGACTGAGAAAAACAATAATAATCATCTCGGTGTACCTTTAACGGTCTTGCAGATTCGGCCTGAAACTAAGATCTGCGTTTTGGAATTAGGCAGTAATCACCCGGGAGAGATAAAGGTTCTGTGCGATCTCGCTTTGCCTGATAGTGGATTAGTGACGAATATCGGCGCGACTCATTTGGAATTTTTCGGGTCGGAAGAAAAAGTCTTTCTTGAAGAAGGCTATCTGTATCACGCCGTAGGTGATGGATTGTTCTTTCAAAACCTCGACGACGTTTTTCTTAAAACTATTCCACGGGCCAAAGGTACAGTGACCTTCTCTGCGAAGGGCGAAGCGGATATTCGCTTTAAAGCTGAGACTGGCCAGGTTCAGATTGATGGAAAACTTGGTCACGAAATTTTGCGCAACAAAACTCTGACTGGAACACATAACCTCACCAACATGGCGACGGCTTGGTGTATCGCGGTTTCTCTCTTTCCAGAGAAACGTGGAGTGCTGACCGCAGCAGCGAGTTTGTTCCGTCCCACGGCTAACCGCTCTGAGTGGAAAGAGCACGCCGGTAAAAAGATTTATCTCGACGCTTACAATGCAAATCCCAGTTCGATGAAAGTGGCGCTGAGCGGATTCTTTGAATGGCTGAAGGCGCATGACATTGCTGAGAGTGATGCTCTGATTGTGTTAGGCGACATGAATGAGTTGGGCGACAATGGTCCCGCCTATCATCGGGAACTTGGCGAGTATTTGCGCCAATGGCCCGACGCGCACAATGTCTTTATCGGGCGCTTTGCAGCTCATTACTTAGAAGGCCGTGGCCTCGGTACTTGTTATCCGGACGCTGCTCGCTTCAAAGGTCTTGAGTGGGAACACATGACCCAGGGCAAAACTCATCTCTTCATAAAGGGTAGTCGCTCTTTACAATTGGAGTCGCTTCTCGCTATAACTTAACGTTACCCTCTTTCAAGGCGTAACTATGCTTTTTCACTGGCTTTATCCGCTAAGTCAGAACCATCATATTTTGAATCTTTTTCGCTACATCACAGTACGATCTTTCATCGCTTTTTTGATTGGAATCATCGTCTCAATTGTTTGGGGAAAGAGATTCATTGCATTGATGAAGCTCCGTCAGTTCGGTCAAAGCATCCGGGAGGATGGCCCGGAATCTCACAAAAAGAAAAAAGGCACTCCGACCTTCGGTGGTGTTTTTATCATTGGCTCAGCGCTGGTGGCCTGTGCGATTTGCGGAAACTTCTTTAGCTTTCCGTTTCTCATCACCCTGTTCGTGATGATGAGTTATTTCTTCTTGGGCGGATTGGATGATTATCTCAAGGTCCTGTTGAAGAATTCTAAGGGCGTTTCAGCTCGTCAGAAACTTGTCTGGCAGTTCGCGACAGCGGGTCTCGCGGCGTATGTGATGATCAAGTGGAACGTTACCGATTCACAGCTCCATCTTCCTTTTATGAAAGAGGCCGTGATTGATCTTGGTTGGTGGTACGTGCCGTTTGCCGCCCTCGTTATTGTGGGCACGAGTAACGCAGTTAATCTCACCGACGGGCTTGATGGTTTGGCGATCGGCCCGGTCATTATTTCTGCCTCAACTCTTGGTGTGCTTGGTTATATGGCGGGCCACAGTGAGTTCGCCCAATATCTATTGATCCCCTATGTTCCTGACGTTGGCGAAATTCTTGTGCTGGCCGCTGCTCTCGTGGGCGCCGGTGCGGGTTTTCTTTGGTACAACTCATACCCCGCAGAGATTTTCATGGGGGACGTGGGCTCACTCTCATTGGGGGGAGTGCTTGGTACCATGGCCGTGGTTACAAAGAATGAATTTCTCTTCGTGATCATCGGTGGAATTTTTGTGATCGAAGCCTTGTCAGTCATCCTGCAAGTGGCTTCTTACAAGACCCGCAAGAAGCGGATCTTCCGCATGGCCCCTATCCATCATCATTTCGAATTGGCCGGTTGGCCTGAAACCAAAGTCATCGTGCGTTTTTGGATTGTGAGCCTTGTGCTTGCGATCCTCGCTCTCGCTTCGCTGAAATTACGTTAAGAGGATTATATGGAAAAATACAAAGGCAAAAAAGTTCTAGTCGTTGGACTTGGCAAAACAGGCTTTGCCCTGATTAACCTCTTCAACCAAGTGGGCTGTGAAATTAAAGTCACGGATATCAAGCCTATTTTCGATTTGAACAAACAGGTCAAGCGTCTTAAAAAGATTAATCCCAATCCAACGATGACCTTGGGTGAGCACCGCGAGGAAGATTTCACCTCAGCCGACGTGGTGGTGTATTGCTCGTCTGTTGATCCGAACTTGCCACAGCTCAAGGCAGCTCGTGACCAAGGTCGTGAAGTGTATAGTGACTTTGCATTCGCCTACGCCAACTGCAAAAAACCAGTGGTGGCCGTTTGTGGAAGCTATGGCCGCACCACCATCGCGCATATGATTGCTTACACATTGCGTGTTGATAAGAAGAACGTGTTTGTCGGTGGCACCAGCGAAGAGCCCTTCATTAATTACCTCATGATGCCTAACCGCGAAGAGATGGACTATGTGGTCGTTGAAGTTTCGCCCCTTCAATTACAGACCGTGCCTCACTTCAAGCCGGTGTTAGCCGTTTATCCAAACCTTGAAGAAAAAACCATTCCCGGGCGCTTCAAGGGCCCTGGTGAATTCCTCGATACCGCATTGAAGGTCGCGCGCGACTTGGGTCCAGACGACCACCTTGTGGTCAACTTCGATAAGCTGGCCGGTAACAGCATTCTTCGTAACTGCCAGGCACAAACTTTCTGGTACTCACGCAAGAGCTTCGTGAGCATGGGTGTGATCAACGAGATCCAGGGCACGCACTTTCATGACAAGCGCATTCACTCGAACATTCATTACCACTCAGAGTTTAAAGTAACGGATATGCGCATCGTGGGTCAAAACAGCCGCGAAAATATGCTTTCTGCGATCACCGCCTGCAAAGCCTTGAAGTGCTCTGACGAATCAATCCAGTACTGCATTGAAAACTTTCCTGGCATCCCTCACCGTCTCGAATTCGTCGTCGAAAAAAACGGCGTCAAGTTCTACAACGACTCGAAGTCTGAAACGATGGATGAACTCAAGGTCAGCCTTGAGGCATTCAAGGAGCCTGTTATTCTCATCGCCGGCGGCAAAGAGATCGAAGGACTGCCGTACGATAAGTACTTTGGTGTGATCAACGAGAAGGTCCGTTGCCTCGTTTTGGTAGGTGAGGTCAAAGAGAGCATGAACCGCATCTTGGGTGAAGCCACTCAGACATTCTTGGTTGGTTCATTTGATGAGTCGGTCCTCTTGGCCTATCAGAAGAGCCGTACCGGGGACACAATCCTGCTTTGCCCAGGAAACGACGGCACCGATGTGTTCCGCGACTTCGAAGAGAAGGGCAACTACTACAAAAAACTCATCTTCCAATTGTAAGCGATCGAAACAGCGCGTAAAATGGAAGCATCCGGAAACAAGGATGCTTCCATGGAACATGATAACGGACTAGAAAAGACAACTAACCTCTTTCTCCTCACCATCGTGATGATAATCTTCTTTGGTGTCGTGATGGTTTTCTCATCGAGCTATATGTACGCTCGTGAGCAATTCGGTGCACCGACGCACTTTCTCTTTAAGCAACTTTTCTTTATTGGTCTTGGAACTGCCGCAGCTTATCTTCTTGCTCGTACAAAAATTTCTTTCTGGTACAAATACGCCTATCCGGTGAATTCACTCTTTGTTTTTGTTCTCGCTCTCACGCAAGTGCCAGGTATTGGTGTGGCGATGAAGGGATCTCAGCGTTGGTTGAATATTGGTTTCATGAATTTGCAGCCAGGCGAGTTCGTGAAGTATTCCATCATTCTTGCAGCGATTAAATACTTTGAGAATTTTCAGGTCTACGACAATCAAAAGAAAGCCATCAACTCTCTTGGCATTGTTTTGCCACTGCTGATTTTTCTGAAGCAACCAGACTTCGGTACGTTTGCCATCTCCGCGATGATCGTGGCTTTCATTGCGTTCTTGAGCCATTTTCCTCGTAAGTTGTTCTGGAGCGCGACAGCTTTTGGGTTTATTAGTGCCGTGGCCTTGTTGTTTGCAGCTCCCTATCGGGTCAAACGTATTTTAGCTTTCCTTGATCCTTGGAAAGATCCTAAAAATTCTGGTTTCCAAATTATTCAAAGCTTCTTGGCGTTCGCCAATGGTGGAATTACCGGACAGGGTCTGGGAAATTCTAACGAGAAACTGTTCTACCTTCCAGAGGCCTACAACGACTTTATCTTTAGCGTCGTCGGCGAAGAGCTTGGCTTAGCGGGGGTTGTTGCGGCAGTTGTTCTCTTCTTGGCGTTTATCTTCTTTGGTTTCCGTCTGGCTCTAGCGCTTAAATCGCGCCTAGCAGGCATGATGGTGTGTTCAGTAGTGTTCTGTATCGGTTTTCAAGCATTCTTGAATATGGGTGTGGTTCTTGGAGTTCTTCCTACCAAGGGACTGAATCTTCCGTTTATTAGCTATGGTGGCTCGAGCATGGTGGCCAATCTTGCAGGATTGGGACTTGTCTTCGCAGCTATTCGCTGGAATGGCAAAGAACCTAAAGCTTCGGCCACAGAAGTGCGCACACGGACTGCACGGGCATGACTAAGTACGCGGTCCTAGTTGCGGGCGGAACGGGTGGGCATATTAATGCGGCCATCGCCCTTGGTGAGCGACTGAGTGCTCAACAGTTCGAAGTAAGTTATCTCACTGGTCAGCGTCCGCTAGATTACAAACTTTTTGCCAAACTTCCCGTAGAGCATCTGGCAAGTTGGCCATTGCGAACTAAAGACCCAATCAAACTTTTGAGCTCAATTGCTCGCAACTTTTTAGTTTTCATAAAAATTTTTAGAAATTTTCAGACGAAGCGACCGAATTTTGTGGTGGGCGCTGGGGGCTATGTCTGTGGCCCTACTTTATTGGCTGCCAAAATTCAGGGAATACCTGTCTTCATCTTTGAGCAAAACGCAGTTCTTGGTCTTACCAATAAACTTTTGGCTCGTTTGAGCACTGTGATTTTTACGCACTTTAGAGATACACAGGGTATTCCAGATTCACTTTCTTCTAAGGTGCGTGTGGTGGGCAACCCAACGCGCTCCTCAATTGCACATACTCCAGCTCGCGCGCAAGACGGTCATTTGCGGGTTTTGGTCTTTGGGGGGTCCTTGGGGGCCACACAGATCAATGATCTCGTTGGCGAGTGGGTTCAGCGTGATCAAGCAGGACTTGTGGAGGTGATTCACCAAACGGGTCAGGACCAGCAGCCCAAGTTTGTGGCAGGGAAGAACGTGACCTATCATGCGACCAAATATCTCGATAACATCCAGGAACAGTATGCCTGGTGTGACGTCCTGATTGCTCGAGCAGGTGCTAGCACCGTGGCGGAATTACGCATTGTCCGTAAGCCCTGTTTTCTGATCCCTTTCCCACAGGCCACTGACAATCATCAGTGGTGGAATGCGCTGAGATACCGCGATGAGGTGGATTATACAGTGGATGTTGTAGAGCCTCGCGCCCCACGCAGTGAAATGGCGGAACGCTTAGCAGCTTTTTTGACCAAGGCTAAACAGGGCTCGTTGCGCACTTCCCAAATAACCCCTCTCGCCGTAGATTCAGGTGAAGTGGCTTTGCGGGAGATTTTTCGTCATGTTGGGACTATCCAAAAAAATTAAAATTCACTTCGTCGGAATTGGCGGGATTGGGATGAGTGGCATCGCCGAGGTCCTTCTGTCGATGGGTTATCCCGTCAGCGGATCAGACATCGCCAACACCGCGACCACCACAAGTTTGAAAAAAAACGGGGCGGAGATTCATCTCGGTCACCAAGAAAATAATCTCGAGAACGTGGGGCTGGTTGTTTACTCCTCGGCTATCGATGGAACCAATCCAGAGATTCAACGCGCTAAACGTGAACGCATTCCACTCGTTCGCCGTGCTGAAATGCTCGCCGAATTGATGCGTCTAAAGTACGGCATTGCCATTGCGGGGTCACATGGCAAAACCACCACAACGAGTATGGTTGCGACCATTTTTCATGATGCCGGCAAGGACCCAACTCACATTATCGGTGGTGTAGTAAGCAATCTTGGTGGTCACGCGAAGAAAGGCGATGGTGAGTTTCTCATTGCGGAAGCCGACGAAAGTGATGGCTCCTTCCTTCATCTTAATCCCATCATGGCGGTAGTGACGAACATTGATAATGACCACTTGGACTACCACAAGACTGAAGAAAACATCCGTAAAGCGTTCACCGACTTCATCAACCGTCTTCCGTTCTACGGAAAGGTGGCGCTCAATGCCCATGATGCGGGCACAAAAAAAATTCTGGATTTCGTGAAGCGCCCGTATGTTCTTTTTGGAATTGCAAAGGGGCTAGACGATAAGGTGGCGCTAGATTATTCGGCTGATAAAGTGATGTTTCAGCCCGGCCACACAGAGTTTGATCTTTGGAGCAAAGGCTCGCGCGTGGGTCGCATTGTGACACAGACTTCTGGGGAGCATAACGTTCTCAATGCGCTCGCTGCGATCGCGATAAGCCATGAGTCCGGCTTAACGTTTCCACAGATCATTGCAGGGCTAGCAAAGTTCCAGGGGGTCGGTCGCCGCCTGGAGCGTTTGTGGCAAAAGAACTCCTTCGAGGTCATCGATGACTACGGTCATCATCCGACGGAAATCCGAGCGACTCTGGCGACGTTGAAGAATGTTTTCAAAAAGCCGATTTGTGTTGTGTTTGAGCCCCATCGTTACTCGCGTACCCAGCAGCTGTGGCAGGACTTTGTGGATTGCTTTGCTGATGCTGATGAAATCTTTGTCGGTCCTATTTATGCAGCGAGTGAAGCTGCCATTCCTGGTATCACATCTGAAAAATTGGTTCTTGCCCTCAAGTCCAAAATACCAAATACAACTTTCTTGCCAAATCTCGATAAAATGCGCGAGCTGATCATTGAACGACAAAATAAAGACATGGTCTTTTTGACTTTGGGTGCTGGTTCAATCAGCAAAAAAGCGAAAGCCATCGTTCAGGAACTATGAACCTCGCTCAAAGCCTCGACTCCGTATCAGGCCTTGAATGTCGCTGGGACACAGATCTCACAAACTTTTCAACATTCCGCATGCGCTCGCAAGGTGATCTTATCATCGTAAAGACTGAAGCGGCGCTTGCTGTACTGTTAAGGACCTTAAAGTCAGCAGCGCGCTCATGGAGAATGCTGGGGTGGGGGGCCAATCAAGTTCTAGCTCCTCAAGAGAGTGATCTTCTCATTCAGCTCGATTTCACACACGACTCGGAAATACTTTCTGTGGCACGCGACGAGTACGATCTTCCCGCCTCTGTAGGTCTTAACCTTCTCACGACCCACGCGATTAAGTTTGGCACTAAAGGATGGGAGGCACTCACCGGTATTCCCGCAAGTTTAGGTGGTGCCATTTTCATGAATGCGGGAACAGCTCTCGGTGAGATCGGGGCGATTGTAAAACGTGTTCGTCTCATGAATAGCGACGGACTCATTCGTGAAGAGATCATCACGCCGCAATCATTTAAATACCGCAAGAATACTTTCGTGCAAAAAGATGAAGTGATTATTGGAGCCGTGTTATTTCATCACGGCCTCGATGTGTCCCTTCCCGATAAAATTCGTAAGTACCAAGAGTATCGTCGCCAGACCCAACCGCTCGCGACAAAAAACTGCGGCTGCGTTTTCAAAAATGCAGCTCCCGCAAGACAAGCTGGTCGCCTTATCGATCTCACGGGTCTCAAGGGTCTCACCGTAGGGGCACTTCGTGTCAGTCACAAGCATGCCAACTTCATGGAGAACGCAGGCGGTGCTGCCGCCACTGACTTCCTCGAGATTACTCGTCTGATCAACCAGCAAATGAACTTGCATTGGGGAGTGGCATTTGAATTGGAAGTGAAAGCAGTGTAGCCTTTAGGCATCATGAAATATTTTGCTTTCATCATCGTCCTTCTTCCTCTCTTTTCTCACGCCACTGTGCCAGCACAGTTCAGCCAAAACGACATTCGCTACAAGACTTCATTTGGTGAATGCCCAACGAAGAGTTCGGGAGAGCTGGCGATTCTTGTGATGAAAGAGTTTGAGCGCACGCGCTCACTCAAAGATTTGAAAGAAAAAATTCTTTCGGAGAAGTGGGATGAGAAGTACTTCGTTTCGGAATATCACATTGGCTACAATCCTGTGGCCCGCACGGTTCGCATGAACTTTGTTTGTCCTGAGGCACTGGTGCGTGTGCAGGTCTATCGTGAAAACGGAAAAGAGCATTACGCGGCAGTGATGGTAAGTACCGGTAAACTCTTTGATCCTTCTTATGAAATGCTGTTAAAAGCGGAGAAGAAGATAAAGTCTGACCTGCCTAGTCTGGCAATTTCCGTGAAGGATCTTGAAGGCGATGTGCATGTTAATTTTACACGCTTTGCGACCCATCTTGAGGCCGGCCTTCGCCAGAAGATTTCTGAAATGATTATCAACGATAACAAGGAGTTGAGTATTATCTTCTCCTTGGGTGGTCGGACCACGAGTGTGTTTCTTGGAGCGGATCTTTGGGAAACCAAGCTCGAGAAGCTCACGAAAATCATCTCTTACGTTGAGAAATCCCAAAAATACCCAACGACTATCAACCTGACGAACGCCAAAAAAGTCGTTGTCAAGTTTTGAACGCGGGGCGTACGATGATCGAGGGGATGTGTTTATATCTCCCGGTCGTCAGAATGATTCTGACCCGTTCAGCCCAAATCTGAACCGTTGAGAAGGGAATCTCATGGAAACGAAAAATGTCCTCGTCGCTCTCGATGTTGGTACCACCAAAGTTTGCACTGTCATTGCGGCCGAATCAGCTGAGGGATTTCAAATCCTTGGTGTAGGTTCTCACCCCAGTCATGGTCTCAAAAAAGGTTCGGTCGTTAACATCGACAAAACAGTCCAATCCATTAAAGCGTCAATCGATGAAGCCAAAGTTATGGCCGGCATTGATTCACTTCACGATGCGACGGTTGGCATCGCAGGAAATCATATCTTCTGCTTCAACAGCTCTGGCGTTGTTCCGTGCAAAGGTAAAGAAATTACGGCGGCTGATGTTGATCGCGTAATCGAAGCTGCGAAAGCCGTTTTAATTCCATCGGATCGCGAAGTTCTCCACGTCATTCCACAAGAATTTAAAGTGGATAACACGTCTGGAATCAAGGACCCTGTTGGGATGTGTGGTACACGGCTCGAAGTCTACGTTCACATCGTAACTGGTAAGACCCCACTCATTCAAAACCTCATTAAGTGTGTAGAGCATGCCGGTCTACGCGCTAACCAAATCATTCTTCAGCCGATCGCCTCTTCTCGCTCAGTACTCACCGGTGAGGAGAAAGAACTCGGTGTGGCTTTGATTGATATTGGGGGCGGAACGACAGATCTCGCTGTCTGGAAAGATGGTGCGCTAGTTCACTCTCAGATCATTCCCCTGGGCGGCAATCACTTCACGAACGACCTCGCGGTTGCCTTAAAGATTCCACACAACGAAGCCGAGCGAATCAAGATTCAAAACGGCATCGTGCTTCCTGAGCAAGCGGATCCACGTGTTCACGTCAGTGTGCAGGGTTTGACTGGCACACGACCTAAAGAAGTTCCTTTGACTGCCGTGGCCGAAGTTCTCGGCGCGCGCGCTGAGGAGCTCTTCACGGTTGTAAAAGACATAATTGCTGATAAAAACCTCGCAACGCTCATAACCGGTGGCTACGTCATCACGGGCGGCGGCGCGATGGTAAGAGGCCTCGCTGAACTCGCAGAGTTTACTCTCGAGAAGCCTGCGAAGATTGGTTATCCGCGTCCGATCGGCGGCATTGGGAATGTCATGCAGGATCCGAAGTTCTCTACGGTTCTTGGCCTCTTGCTCGATAGCACTCAACAAGAAAACTCGATTCAAATTCGTTCTCACAAGTCAGACACTTCAGATGAGAGTGACTTTATGGGTCGAATTGGTTCATCATTTAAAAACGTTTTCAAAGACCTGTTTTAACGGGAGGTCCCCATGTTATTTGATATCGCTGAAAATAATTCTCAGACTGGCGCCAAGATTAAAGTCATTGGTGTCGGCGGTGGGGGCTGTAACGCTGTCAACACAATGATCCGTCACGGACTCAGTGGCGTTGAGTACATTGTCGCCAATACCGATGCGCAAGCATTGCAGGCATCTCTGGCTCCTATCAAAATTCAATTGGGCGCAACAGTGACTAAGGGTCTTGGCGCTGGGGCGAATCCGGATGTCGGCCGTAAAGCTGCGATCGAAGATTACGATCAACTCTCTGGTGCGATCCAAGGCGCCGACATGGTTTTCGTGACTGCTGGTATGGGCGGCGGTACGGGTACTGGCGCAGCTCCTGTAATCGCAAAACTTTGCCGTGAGTTGGGTATTCTCACCGTGGGTGTTGTCACGAAGCCATTCTTATTCGAAGGCAAAAAGCGTACACGCCAGGCCAACGAAGGTATCCAAGCTCTTGAAGAGTGCGTGGATTCATTGATCTGCATTCCTAACCAACGTCTTCTTCAATTGGCCGGCGAAAGTCTTTCTCTCGTAGAAACGTTCAAGCGTGCTGACGAAGTTTTGTTGAACGCGGTTCAAGGTATCTCTGATTTGATTAACAACACAGGTCTGATCAACGCTGACTTCGCTGACGTCTCAACTGTCATGGCGAACAAGGGTCTCGCTTTGATGGGAACCGGTTCAGCTTCAGGCACTGAGCGCGCTGTTAAAGCGGCGAAACAAGCGATCAGTTCTCCACTCCTCGAAGACATCACGATCGATGGCGCTACAGGCATCATCATCAACATCACCGGCTCAAGCACACTCACAACTTTCGAAACAAACGAAGCTGTGACTTTGATCATGCAAGCGGCGGATGAAGACGCAGAAATCATTTTCGGTACTGTTATCGACGACACCATTGGTGACTCGATCAAAATCACTGTTATCGCAACCGGTCTTCGGACGGGCGAAAACAAAGTTGAGTCGGCACCATCGTTCATGCGTTCTTCAACACCGACACCAGAGCGTCGTGAAGAAGTTCGTCAGGCCGCAAAATTGCCTGAAGCCGCACCGATGGTTGAGACTGTTCGCCCTCAGGTCTTTAATCCAGACGCACTTGAGTCTCCAGCCTACAGTGCACGCAAAACAGATACTGCTGTGAAGTCTGAGATTTCGTACAATACAGACGCGGCTCAAGGCACAACGGCAACGGCGGCTGATAGCAATGGTCGCCCACGTTTCAATTTGGCACAGTCATTGAAAGATGCGGCCAACCGCTACGAAGCCAAGAAAGCGGGTTTCTCTGATGAAATGCCATCACGCAACGAAACAGCAACACCAATTCATTTTGAAGTTTCTAAAGAAGAGCCAGTTAAGGAAACACGCGTTAAAAGCATCGCGGAAAAACTGGGCTTTATGAATTTTGATGAAGATGAGTTTGATACTCCGTCTTTCCTGAAGAAAGACCGCGGCGCTGATTCGTCACTGAACTAGACCTATTGATTTAGAGCGGGTGAGCGGCGAAAGGTGCTGCTCACCCGCTTTTTTATTTCTTCTTGTTCTTTTTGACGTGCAAAAAGAACGACCCACGATTCAATCTGATCACCATCCAAATTAATCTTATAGTGCGTCTGAATAAACATCGGTAGCGCTTCTCTCTCCCACGTGGCTTTCTTCCATTCCACAACCTCAACACCGGCTTCAGGATCTTGTGGGGTTGATTTTACCGAATGAACTTCACTCCATTGAGCGTCGAGATAAATCCCGATGTGTTCGCGACAAAAAAGTAAGGTTTGCTGGGATTTCAGACAGGCCTTGCAAAAGTATTGATCACAAATTGCACAAGCTCCTTCAGAAGGTTCTTTGGGATGGAGGTGACAGGTGGCCTCGGAATGGAGCCGTACCTTGAGCGCCTGGGCTTCTTGCATACGTTTGCGAATTTCAGGGTGGAGACGATCGTTTTCTGCTTGAGGTAGGACAGGGGAAGCTTCATCGCTAGGTAGTGGCGGCGGTGTTGCGTCAGTATTCTTTTTTTGTAAAAGACGCCAGCCAAGTACAGCAAGTCCACCCATCATGAAGAGAAGTAGGACAAGGAGAACAACGACTAAAGTAAGAAGAATGTTTTCCATCAGCTCAGTAAGTGCACTTCAGTTACGGGTTTATACCCCAACTCATGCTGATAGAACTGTCGAGTCGCAATCTTGATCTGATCGCGGACGTAGTCCTCTTGGCGTGAGCCGAGATCGGTTCTGACTTTATTCATTATAAACTCACGAACCTTCGGGAGCAATTCCCCTGCTGAAACAGGCAAACCTAGTGTGCTGACATTGATAATTCCGCGAACACGATCAAGACTGATAAAAACAGTTCCTTGGCAGGCCATCTTGCGCCGCTGAGAAATCTGCGTGCGCTCGATGGGAAGACCGCGACCATGTATGAGAACAGGCTCTTGGGGTGGGTGCTCTATGACTTTCCATTTTCCATTCGAGTCGAAGCTGACTTCATTCCAGTTCAGAATCATTTCAGCTGGAATGCCCGGGAATTGCCGTTGAAACCATTCTTTGTGACGTTTAAGAAAAAAGCTTTCACCGTGGATAGGAAAGTAAACATCAGGCAACTGCTGGGTCAGCATCTGCTTGAGGTCTTCTTGTGCCGGGTGGCCCGAGGCGTGAATGTGATAATCATAGGCCGTCACGACTTCAGCGCCGGCTTCCGTAATCTTATTCATGATCCGCGAAATTTGTTTTTCGTTTCCAGGAATGACTTTTGAGCTGAATATCACGCGATCACCTGTGCCCAACTTGAAAGTAGCATCTTCGCCATAAGTCAGTCGACGTAGGGCGCTTTGGAAATCGCCCTGGCAACCGGAGACGATAACCAGCATGCGTCCCGTTTCGCCCTTAACTTGTTGGGGCGCCCACAATTCTTCTTCGCCGACACCAGGCAAGTAGCCATGCTTAAGTCCCGTGCGCAGGTAGTGCTCAACCGAGCGGCCCATGAGAATAATTTTACGATCATGCTTTTTTGCCAATCGGCATATCGAAGCAATCCGATGAACGTTAGAAGCAAAGAGAGTAATGAAAAGTCGTGTTTCTTGGCCTGAGATCAGCTTGTCTAGATCAGGAAGGAGATCGTTTTCAGAGGCTGTTTTCCCTGGAACAAGTGCGTTGGTGCTATCAATGAAAAACGCAGTCTTCTCGCATTCCTTAACGAGTCGTTTTACTTTCTGAATATCAAAGGGGGCTTCATGGGTGGCTTCAAGATCATACTTGAAGTCTGAAATATAAAGTGCTCCCCATTTTTTCTTAGGATCAGTGAGGAAAAGTCCAAATGTTTCTGGGATCGAATGTGTGACATGGATCGGATGTACGAGCAGTCCGTCAAAGTCGAGCACGTCATTCATTTCATACGTAACAAACGGTGGACTGAGCTTCTTCTCTTCGGTCTTTCTACGAATGAGATCCTGCGTGAAGGGACTCGCGTAAATCGGCACTGTCGGATATTTTTCTATGAAATGAGTGAGTGCGCCGATGTGATCTTCGTGGCCATGCGTGATCACCAAGGCTTTGAGACGTGAAAGATCGATGGAGTCCATGTCGGGGACGAGATAGTTAATGTCGTAGAAACTTTCATAAGGAAAAAGCAGGCCGCAATCAATGATGATTTCACCTTCTTGGAACCTGATGAGGGTCATGTTCGAGCCGATCTCACCAACGCCACCCATGGGCATGAGAGAGAAGCAGTACTTTTTCACTTTTGTCCTCCGCAAAGCTCGTTGATACGAGCTGCGAGGATGAGGCTGGCCACGTCAGTTTCTTCGCCGACGACAAAGTCCGCATACTGGCGTTGAGGCTCTAGGTACTTTTGGTACATCGGTCGGACGGTGTCGTAGTACTGAGCGATCACAGATTCAAGTGAGCGGCCACGTTCTTTCACGTCGCGATGAAGACGACGAGTGAAGCGAATGTCTGAGTCCACGTGAAGGAAGCATTTAATGTCGAGAAGCTCCCGAATCTGAGGATCAAACAGTGTAAAAATGCCCTCCAAGATCACAATTCGAGCTGGGCCAACTTTCTCAGTAAGATCTGTGCGCGCAGAGGCTGCAAAGTCATAGATAGGAGATTCAATGGGCTCCCCATTTTTGAGCGCCGTGAGGTGTTCGCGGAGGAGGTCCCAGTCAAAGGCATTGGGATGATCGAAGTTCGGTTTGCCGGCTTTGGTGTACTGTTCCTGAGGAAGCTCGGGGAGGTAGTAGGAGTCCATATGCAGCAAGCTGATCCCATCAGGGAGCGCATGTTTGAGCACTTTATGGGCGAAGGTGGTTTTTCCCGAGCCAGAACCGCCACAGATGCCAATGAGAAAGACAGGTTGTTCCATTCGGAATTGGGTTTTAGCAGGAGGGGGCTTCTTCGTCTAGGAAGTGAAAAAATTATATCCTGCCAAGTCAGTTTGAGCGGGTTATAAGGGCGCTCTAGGGGAATATCGTATGAGTTATCACAGGGTCACCGTGTTTAATGTTGGCGATGCGCGCCGAACAGGGGCGTTGCAAGATCTGGCGATGGACCGTTTCTCATGTCAGGGAATCGAAGAGTACTCCATGGATGAAGCCGAAGTGGATGCTCTCTTGGGCGCACGCTCTTACTCGGGTGGTGATCTTCCCTTGGAAGTTTTAAACGAAGTCGACCAGGCCATGCATGATGGTCCCTGCCATTTTAAGTTTTTCTTTGCCGACTCGGACCTCTCCTTAGCACAAAATTTTCTTGAAACAGTGAAAGCAAGCTTCTTGTGTGAAGCCCAGCTCGAGACATTCGGTGATCAAGACTGGAATGCAGAATGGAAAAAGCATTATCACCCAATCGAAGTTGAAGGAGGACTTGTCATCCTTCCTGAGTGGGAGCCACTAGAGGAATACAAAGAAAGAACCGTAGTCCGCATTCATCCTGGAATGGGCTTTGGTACAGGTTCTCATGAAACGACATTTCTTTGCCTCAAACATTTCCTCAAGCTGACGCGCGATCTCGCAGGTGTTGATGAAGTTTTAGACTACGGTTCAGGTTCAGGCATTTTGGGTTTGGCCGCTCTTATATGCAAGCCAGACTGGAAAGCTGCTATGGTGGATATTGATCCGGAGGCCCATCGCAATTGTCTGCAAAATATGGGACTCAACGGAATTTCACAAGACCGTGTTCAATTGCTGTTGTTGGATAAACGGCCAGCTACGCAAACCTACCCTATCGTCTTTGCCAATATTTTGCAGAATATCCTCCACGAAGAACGCGACTATCTTATTGCGCGTACTCGCCCGGAAGGGTTTCTTATCTTGTCAGGACTCTTGGCGGTGCAGCTGGAAGAAACCCGTAACTACTTCTTAAGTACCAGTCGAGTAGAGTTAGCCTCAGAAGACGTATTGAGAGATTGGAGTTGTCTCGTTCTGCGGAGAAAACCATGAGGGCAGCCCTACTCCAAGGTCAGATTTTTCGACAAGGCGAGACGTTGAGTGTAATTGGTGAAATGCATCATCACTTGGCCAATGTCACTCGACTGGAGAAGAGTGAGCAAGTCCTTTTGCTCAACGGTGTTGGTGGCAAAGCCTTGGCCCATGTTCTTGTGATAACAAAAAAAGAAATTCAGTTAGCTCTTACTGAAATCATCCAGAGTCCAAAGGATGAACTTTACGATGTCCTGATTTTGATTCCGAAGCGTGAGGCTTTGGAATCTATGCTGAAAGCGGCAGTTGAGATGGGAGTCGGTCGAATCTATCTTGCGAAAGGTCAGCGTTCACCTGAAAGACTTCCCGACGAGAGGCGAGTTCAGGCACTTATGCAAAGCGCTCTTGAGCAGTCGAACAACCCATGGATGCCTGAAGTTATAGAGTGCGATGAATTAAGCGCAGTTTTTCCAGAGAACTTCCAGGAGATTCTTGTGATGGACGTAGCACTTGATGGAAGCAAGGCAGCTCAAAAAGTACGAATTCCGGGCCAAAAGACACTTCTCATCGTTGGTCCGGAAGGTGGTTATTCTCCTGCGGAGCGCGCCATGATTTTGGCCTGGCCGCAGACTCGTGTTGTCTCATTGCCGACCCCTATATTACGTGCCCCAACGGCGTTGATTGCAGGCCTAGGTTGGTGCCACGCTCGAGCTTGAAGGCTCGAAACGCATCAAGTACTCTTAAAGAAGACAGACAGAGGAGAGCGCCCATGGATATGCAAACAAATTCACCGTCCCCGCGCAAAGCCCCGGTTGCCGATGATCTCTTTGATGACTTTGATTTCAAGCCCCTTAGTAAGGGCTTGGGATTTCACCACGCTAATAAATCAGAAGAAGCCGTAAAAGAGGCCACCCGTGTGATGGTTGAACGTGCGGCTCCTGCGCGTCCAACAGCTCCCGCTCGTTCACAGCATCCATTTGAGCAACATCGTCTCGCGCAAGCTTCAGTGGAAGCACCTCGTGATTTTGTTCAAAACGACTTGGCTCTTTTCTATGCAGCGAAAGCCGCGCCACAGATTCAAATCGAAGAGGCGTTTGTACCAGTAATGGCCGCGAGCAAGTCTTTGCGTCTGGCCGCTTTCTCGATTGATATGGTTCTTGTGGGTGGTCTTACGGCCGGAACACTCCAGTCAGTTGCTTTAATGACGGGTCTCGATGTTTGGAATGAAATGTGGGTGCTTGAACCCACCATGCTGACCGCGATCGTTTTGCTCTTCTCCGGCTATTTTCTTCTCTACTTTACACTCTTGGAAAAATTCCAGGGTAAGTCGCTTGGAAAAGATCTGATGGGTCTCACCCTCGCGACAGAGCAGCGCCCACAGATGACATTGCTCTTCATGCGTTCATTGATTACGCTTTTGGGCTTCCTGAGTCTTGGCCTAACGAATGCGGTGGATTTACCTGGCATGATCACTAATTCAAAAGTTACCCGCGAGTGAAAACGCTCTCAGTTGAGACGCAGGCTTTCTTAGCAAGAATGCGCGGAAAAAAAATTGTCTTCACCAATGGCTGCTTCGACATTCTTCATCGTGGCCACGTCGCCTACTTGAATGAAGCACGTAAGCTTGGTGATGCCCTTATCGTTGGTCTCAATGCTGATGCAAGTGTGAAACGTCTCAAGGGTCCCGAGCGGCCAATAAATAATGAAGATGACCGTCTGTTTGTGATGATGAATCTTAAGTGCGTTGATGCTGTTGAGATTTTTACCGAGGACACTCCTCTGGAGTTGATCAAGGTGCTTCGTCCTCTCGTGCTTGTGAAGGGTGGAGACTGGAGTGTGGATCAAATCGTCGGAGGCCGCGAGGTGATTGGTTGGGGCGGAGAAGTACTCTCGCTTTCGTTTGTGAACGGCTACTCAACAACATCAGTGATAAAAAAAATCCAGTCTGATCACCGTCCATAAATCTTGGCATCGCCATCATAACCAACTGCAATTACGGATATTGAATTTATCTTATTTATCTTTTATTAATATCTAAGCCCCTGTTTTTAGGACTTTTCCCCATTTTCCGACAAGCCAAGTCAGAAACTCCTTAAGAATTACTTGAGTCCTCCGATCAGTTATCAAAGGTAGGGGTATGGGACCCCTATCAGTTCTCAAAGTACGTCTGTTGAAAGGAGTTTTTCATGGGTCTAAGGATTAATACGAACATTGCCTCGCAAGAGGTCCAGCGGAACCTACGGGTGAATTCTGCTGAGCAAGAAGTTGAGTTCGCCCGACTCAGTTCCGGCAAGCGGATTACAAAGTCTGCTGATGATGCGGCCGGCTTGGCGATTGCCAAGAAACTCGAAGCATCGACGAAAGGCATGAAGATGGCGACTCGAAACGCCAACGATGCCATTTCCCTCGTACAAGTCGCGGAAGGTGGCTTGAACGAGTCTACAAACATTCTGACACGACTCCGTGAACTTTCGGTTCAAGCGGCGTCAGACACTGTAGGTGAGCAAGAACGCGGTTTCTTGAACATGGAGTATCAACAATTAACTCAAGAGTTAGATCGTATCGCAGTGACGACTAACTTCAACGGTCGCTCGCTCCTCAAGGGCGAAGGCGACACACTCGACTTTCAGGTCGGTGCTTACGGTGGCGAGACGAATCAAATTCAATTTGATGCTTCTCAAACGGATGCAACCATCGAAAGCCTGGGTGTCGACGGTACTAGTATTATGGATAAATCAGAAGCCTCAGGTAACCTCGAGCGCATCGACCAAGCGATCGATAAGGTAAGTGGTTTCCGAGCGAACCTCGGTGCAACCCAGTCTCGCTTGCAAACAGCGGTATCGAGCTTGGAGATTTCTTCGGTAAACCAAGAAGCGGCTCGTTCACGAATTGAGGATACTGATGTTGCTGCCTCGTCAGCGAAATTGGCATCGATCAATATCATGAAGGCTGCTGGTACTGCGGTATTGTCGCAGGCCAATGATCTTCCTGCTTCTGCTTTGAAATTGATTGCGTAATTGTTCCTTTGAAGACGTACTAAAAAAGCCCACACTCGCCATGGTGTAAACCATGGCGAGTATTGAGCAAAAAATGTGAGTGCCCGTGTCTTCGTTAGACGATAACAAATTTAAGAAGATCCATGATGCTAAGCAGATTGGTTACCTCCTTCTTGCAGCCAAAGAAAGACAAGAAGCGGTCTTCATCTGGCGTATCGTTGGCGATAAAAAAATTCTCGCACCAGTACGATTTGAATTAATCAAACGTTCTCAGCAAGAACTTGTGATCCGTCCCAAAGAAGGTCAGGAAGAAAGCTTTCACCAAGTCTTGGGTAGCTGTGAGCAAGTCAATTTCTTCATGCCGCAGAGTTGCTTACTTTTCCAAAGTAAATTCAAGCAACCTGAGTCAGACGGTTGTGTAGCTTTAGCATATCCAGTTTTTGTGGCCCAGGTTGAGCGCCGTAAGTGGCTACGTCTCACGGCCAATGACAGTCATCGTCTTAAGGTCCAATTTTGCAAGACGGTTATGACTCCGAAACCGGTGAACCAGTTTTTGAGTAAGCTCTTGCTAGATCTGGGAGCAGGGGGAATATCGTTCGTTGTCAGTAAGGCTGAGTCTAAGTTCTTTATTGCTGGAGAACTGGTGAAGAACATGGAGCTTCTCATTGGAGATGTTAAGTACACTGTGCAGGGAGAAATCTTGCGTGTCAGTGAGATGGGAGAGCAGAGAAGATGGAAGGTAAGCGTTCGATTCGATGCGATAGGAAAAAAAGAACAAGAAGCCATCGCAAAATTCGTCTTTGAGCATATTCGTACAGACGAAAAGGCTATTTGAGCAGCCGCTCTTCCTTGTGCTAGCATGTATCTATGCGGCTAGTGACTCTTTCAGACATTCACATCAGATCACTTAATGACCAAGGTCATCAGTGCCTCAATGATTTTTTTGCCCATCCACTGACTCAAGACGCTACTCACGTGGGCTTACTCGGGGATATTTTCGATCTCATGGCCGGAGACCACGAAGCCTACATCGCACGATTTCATGCGATCTTTGAAGCGATCGGGAATATTTGTCGCCAGGGTAAGATCGTTTTCTTCGCTGAAGGCAATCATGACATGCATCTTAATGGTCTTTTTAAAAGAGCTTCAATGCGGTGGGGAGTAGAGGCGGCCCATCGGCTTCAGGTCCTTTCAACTGAACGACAGGTAGAGATCGCGGGAAAGCAGGTGATCATTGGCCATGGTGACGAATACAACCGCTCAGACACGACATACCTTAAGTATAAATCATTCATAAAAAAGCCGTGGCTCACGTTTGTGGCTGATCATGTCATGCCTCTCGCTTTTCTAGATTATGTGGGTGAGCGTGCGAGCAAAAAGTCACGGGCTTATGGCCATCGCACTTACAATGAAGAAGAAGTTCGCAAGAAATTTCGCTTAGGAGTAGAGGCCATGACTCCGGAAGCAGCCGAGATTGTTATCGGTGGTCACAGTCACGTGGTGGACGAGTATCGGTTTAATAACAAAGTTTATCTGAATAACGGCTTCCCTCCGAAATCACGCAAGTTTATTGTCGTGGATTCAGAGGGGGCCCGTCTCGTTACGTTTTAATGTAGCGGAACCATCGCTTCAATTTCTTTACGAATTTCTTTCGCGAGCATTACTTCTCTTACTCGTGATTCCGTGCGATCGCCCTCTTTGCCCTCCGTCGTCTCTTTTGAGACCACAATCAAGCGATCAGCGAAAGCTGCAATCTGAGGTAAGTGAGTGATGGTAACGACCTGAGAGTTCTCAGAAACTTTCTTGAGGCTCTTACCGATATGAAGTGCGGTCTCACCACCCATGCCGGTGTCGATTTCATCAAACAGGAAGATACTGATTGAGTCGTGAGTGGCAAGCACTTGGCGCAAAGCCAAGAGAATCCGTGATAGTTCACCGCCCGAAGCGATCTCTTTAACTTTAAAGAAGCCCTCACCGGGGTTGGTTTGTGCGAGGAAGCTTAAACGCGTAAAGCCGTTCTCGGAAAGCTCTTCTGCCTTCTCAAGCTGAAGCTTAATCTCAGCGCCTTCCATGCGAAGTTCACGGACGGCCATGGTGAGTGCTTTGGAGAACGCGGTAGACTGCTTGAGGCGCTTTTGGTGGAGATCCAGGGCTAAGCGTTGCACAGACTGCTCGGCGGCCGTAAGGCGCTGGAGAAGGTCGCTTAAATCAGTTTCTGCAGTGCGGAGCTTGCCGGCTTCTGCTTCAAACTGCTGGCGCGCTTCTAAGAGTGTTCCCACGCTTCCGCCAAACTTACGCTTGAGTTTTTGATAAGTGTCGAGACGATCTACAACATGTTGTAATTCTTCGGCGTCCATCTCTTTTGAGCCAAACCCTTGGAGTGCGGTACGAAGTTCTTCGTACGCCAATTCGAGTCCACCGAATTTTTCTATAAATGCCGGAGGAATCAAACCCGCATTCTTGGAGAGGAGACTGCGGCCGGAGCGCACAAGAGATGAAAAGCCACCACCTTGTTCGCCACCTTCAACCATTTCGTCGAGTTGGTGGAGGAGAATCTGCTTCTTCTCATGATTGAGGAAGTCGTTTTTAAGAACAATCAATTCTTCTTCTTCACCTTCGCGCGGATTAAGAGCATCGATCTCATTCATTTGAAAGTCGAGGTAGTCGAGGCGTTGCTCACGTTCATTCTTTGAGCGTTCAAGCTGATCACGTTCGTCACGCAAAGCACGGAACTTAGCTAGGTGTTGGCGAACCTCATCGGCGGCAGCCGTCGTTTGGCCGTACTGGTCTAAAAGGCGTAATTGATAGGTTTCGCTCAAAAGTTTTTGGTTCTCGAACTGACCCACGAGATCGATATAGCGGCGAGCGAAGGTCACCAGTTGCCCTAGGCTGCAGGCCATGTGGTTGAGCCAGCACTTACTGGTTCCATCTTGGCGGACCATCCGCTTGATGACGACTTCACTGTCGTCAGCAGGGAATCCCATTTCATCTAGAGCGCGAGCAATATCTTTGTCGCTGAAGCGGAGAACAGCTTCGACGATTGCCGCATCACTTCCGTGACGAACGGCTTTTTTATCAGCTCTGCCGCCGAAGACGAGCTGAAGTGCATCGAGCAAAAGGCTTTTGCCTGAACCGGTTTCACCGACGATAGCGTTCAATCCGCTCGCAAAGCTCACTTCGTGCGACTTAAAGGTCGCAAAGTTTTGCAGCTTGAGGGTTTCAAGAATCAGTGTTGGATTTTTCATGGGGCACTCCGTTTAGGATCTTCTTCCATGGACGAATTTCTCTTTCAAGGTCTCAAAGAAAGATCGTGAGTCATTTTTGATCAATGAAACACGTTTCGCTTTTTTGTGATTGATAAGTATTAAATCTGTCTCTTCAATAGGAAACACCACCTGACCATCCAGCGTCAAATTGACGGTGTGGAAAGGGGGTAAAAGACGCAAAGTTACTTTAGATTTAGGTGAGATCACCAGCGGACGGTAGGTAAGTGAATGGGGACAAATTGGTGCCAGAATCAGTGCCGAAACTTCTGGGTGGACCAAGGGACCCCCAGCGGCCAGTGAGTAAGCGGTTGATCCCATTGTCGAGCTCACGATTAGGCCATCAGCAGCGAGGTTGTATACATGCTCATCTGAAGCCTCTACTCGTAAGTGGATCATGCGAGCAATATCGTTCTTGGCCAGCACAGCGTCGTTAAAGAAAGGCTGCTGGAAAACGGTCTTTCCCTTCCTTTGGACTGTGACGTGGTAGAGAGGTTGGGCAATCGTACGAAACTTGCCTTCAATGATTTGCGGAAGGTAATCAAAGAATTCATTTTTACTGTAAGGCGTGATGAAACCTAGGCGTCCTAGGTTAATCCCAAAAATGGGAATACGAGGAGAGACACGACGACAAACACCAATCATTGTCCCATCGCCACCGAGTGAGATCATGATGTCAGGCTGCGAAAAGAATTCCTTGTCTTCTAAGAAAAGAGGGCGGAGATCTTTCTTTTGTAGAATTTTTTGAACGCGTTCTTGATCTTGTGCACGGAAAATTACTTCTTTTTTGCGACGTTGAAGCCATTGGCAGAGATTAGGAAGAACGCTTAAGAATTCTCCGGTCGCCCCGGGCTTGAGTGCGATGCCTACTTTGTGAATAGCTGCCACTCAACCCTCCCCTTCAATTTTACTCATCGCTTGCTGTAGATTCTCAAACGGTTTGTTGAGTATTTCACAATTGTATTCTCGCGCTTTCTCTAAGACTTGGGGAGAATTATAAGCCGTCATAATGATGAATTTTTGTCCCATTTCTTCGGGTCTAAAGTGTCGACGAGATTCTTCGAGAACGTCAAAACCCGAGATATCTTGAAGCATTAAGTCACAGACAATGCGATCAAAGTCACCTTGAGCAATAAGACCGATCGCTTCATGCCCAGACTCTGTGGTCTGTACTTTGTGGCCACGCTTTTCCAGCAGCTTGCGTAGTGACTGGGCAATCAGAACTTCGTCTTCAACAATCAAAATTTTTTTCATGAAACTCGTTTCAATGTAAGACGGAATGAGGCGCCGGGAGAGGTTTCAAGATACGTCAGATCTCCCCCGATTTTCAATGCGAGGTCACGAGATAATGCGAGGCCCAAACCGTGTCCTTGGGTTTTGGTGGTATGAAAGGGGCGGAAAAGATTTTCACGGATCAGCGCTGGTAGCCCGGGACCGTTATCTTCCAACGTGATCTCCACCCTATCTGCCAGCACCTCGACGACAATCCTTATTTCGGCCGGCGTCGTTTGTGAGCGCATGGCCTGGGCACTGTTCACGAGAAGATTAAACAAAATCTGAACCACCAGCAGAGGACGACCTTCGACCATCAAGGGCCCTGTGAGCTGCGCCGGAGTCTGGTATTTTCTCACGGCTTTTAATTCTGATTTAGCGAGAGTGAGCGCTTCGTTTAAGACCTGTACGACATCACACGTAAGAGCCGAGTCTTGTTCGGAATAAAGTTTTGAGAGGTTATGGATGATGAGCTGTGAGCGCAGAACATTCTTCTTAATTTCTTTGAGCATGGTGAGCGTGTCATCTGGCGAATCAGAGGTGAGCAACAAGTCACAGGCGAGACCTAATCCGAAGAGCGGATTGGATAACTCGTGGCGAAGTGTATTGAAGAGGTCACCCAGCAAAGAGATTTTGTGTTTATGAAAGACATCTATCTGCGAGCTATCCCAGTCTTCGATTTTCCCTACGCCAAGTTCGTGGCCCTTCCCGAGAGAAATCCAGGTTAGCTCAAGACCATGTGTTTGTGCTGGGTAGGCTGCGTTGGTGAAGATCGCCACACCTTGAGAGTCTTGCAGCACTATCGGAAGAGGACAGCGATCGAGCACCCACATGATTTCGGCTAACCGCAAATCGGAGAATTCCAACTCGATAAGTCTTTCCAGCCACAGGCCTTGCAACTGAGAAAAATAGCGAAATTGACTAACCTCTTCGGTTCCACAGGACAAAAACTCTTCGCGCGTTATCACCCAGACAGCGTTAAAGCGTCTAAAGGAAAAGCACTACGAAAAAAATGAGCCACCAAAAGGGAGCCACTGGTTCTTT